>JBEVJD010000071.1:0-6002 GCA_040510435.1 Pyrinomonadaceae bacterium
CCTCGAAGAGCGCGTAGGCGAACGTGAACGCGCTGAAGATGTAACCCATCTGCACGGGCGAGAAGTTGAACTCCTGCATGATGGCCGGCCCCGCCACCGAGATGCAGAGGCGGTCGAGGTACGTCAGCGCCGCTAGCGTCACGAGCAACGCCAGCGCCTTGTAACGCGCGCGCGTCGGCGCCTCGGCCCGCACTTTGTCGAAGGCGGCTGCGCGCGTCTGTGTCTCACTGACTTGCATCGTTGCCGTGCCTCCTTCCCTTCCTAACGCGGACTGGGCCGTCGCCGACCTGCACTGGAGTGCCGGCCGCGTCGGCCGGAGGGATGGCGGGCGGCGGCGGCGGGACGACCGTCCGCTTGCGGCCGACCACCGCGTCCAGCATCTTCACGGAGAACTCGTAGGGTGCGCCGCCGATGTCGCCGACGGGGCCGAAGTATGTGTAATCGGCGAAGAGGCCGCTCACCTCGCCGTTGCGTTGTATGCGCGCGGGCCAGTCCTGCGGTTGGTAGCCCACCGCGGGGTTCGCGGCCGTGGGCGGCGGGCTCTTGCTGTAGTCCTCGCGCACGTTGCTGTCGTAGGGGCGCGGGTTGAAGGCCGAGACGATGCCGCGCCCGTCCGGCCCCTCCCAGACGCCGACGTTGAAGGGGACGCCGCGGGGCGTGCGCTCGATTGACTCGGGGCCGCCCACGCGCGCCGCGGAGTTCCAGTAGAGCTTCTGCGTCGAAAAACCCTTCAGCCCCATGTGCGCGAGGATGGAGGGGAGCGACGCGAGGAAGCCGAAGCTGTCGGGCAACATGTACTCGGCGCTCGTGCGCCCGAACTCGCGGCGGAAGTAGTGCGAGCCGTAGAGAATCTGCCGGACGATGGCTTCGGCCGAGGCCGCGTTGGTGTCGCCCTCCTCCATCGAAGACCCGGCCGGGAACCAGCGCCCCGCGGCCACGTAACTTTTGACGCGCGCGTAATCCTCGGGCCAATACTCCTTCATCAAACGATAGCGGTTCGCGCCCGTGAAGTTGAAGACGTAGGAAGGGTACTTCTCGAACATCAAGAAGTTGTCGCGCATCGTGCGCGGCAAATACTCGTCTATGACCTGCGGATACTCCCAGCGCCACTGCGTGTCGAGGTGCGCGTAGCCGACGACGTAGAGCGTCGGCTCTTTCGTCAGGTCGGGCGCGCGACGCACCTGCGCCGACGCGATCGCGCACGCGGCGAGGCACGACAGCATCAGCGCGAGAAAACGCTTACGTCCAGAACGCATCCGTCCGTCCTCAGCGAGCCTGTATGACTTTGAATTGAAAATTAGAGCGGCCGTCGGTTAACAGCAGTGGTGACAACTTCTAAACGAAACCGGGCCCGGCGTCAACGCGCTGCGACGACGGGGATGGTTGCGGGCCGCACGTTCCAACCCTTCACCTCGACGTTCATGCCGCGAGTCGGCCCGGGCACTTCGATGTCGATGCGCCGCCACTCGCCCGGCACCAGCGAGATGTAGTTGTCGCTCGCGTAGGCCGGGAGCACGCGCTCGCCTGTCGCGGCGTCGCGCAGCACGACCTGCGCGGCGAGCGCCACGCCGTCCCCGTGGTTTGTTAACTCGACCTCGACGCGCGTCGCGCCTGCTTCTCTCTTCATGACCGCGAGACAGGCCAGAGGGGTGTCAAGCAGACTGTTGAGCTTGCGGTAGCCCGACTTCTGCGCCGCGTGCCAGTAGAAGTTGTCGGCGAGCACGTGCAGCGCGCCGTCCAGAAGTTGTAGCTTCACGAAGACGACGCCCTCCTTCGCCTCCTTCGGCAGGTCGAGCCGCGCGACGCGGACGGCCGCGTTCGATGGCGCCGAGAGCGTCTGCTGGCTCGTGGAGATGCCCATCCCCGCCAGGTGGATGACGCGCGTGAGGAGGAGCAGGCCGCGCAGCGGCGTCTGCGTGTTGTTGACGACCGTGATGCCGAGGTCGGGCTGGTCGAGCTGCACGTGGAGGGGCGCGTTGGCCTTCTTCACGCCGAAGTACGCGCCGTGCGTCGAGTAGTCGGAGCTGTACATCTGCCACGCCATGCTCGGCCACGCCGGGTGCGACATCCACATCAGGCGTCCCGTGTTCGGGTTCCAGAGGTGCGCGTTGAAGCCCTCGAACATCGCGCGGTGGCTCGCGTAAGAGAGGAGCTGCGCCTTGCGCTCGAAGTCTTCGAGGCTGGCGGGCTCGCCCAACTCTTCGGCCATCGCAGTCATGAAATGCTTGATGTCGCCGCCGCCGCCCGCGTGCCAGTCGTGGTAGGCCCAGGCGTCGTTCGGCGGCCAGTGGTCGGACGCCGGGAGCATCGCGCGGATGGTGTCGGCCGACGGCGGCGAGGGCAGACCCAGCTCCGTCGAGAAGCCGCGGCCGCGGGTCGTGAAGAACTTGGAGGCGTCGCCGTAGTGCCAAGGGCCGCTGCCCTGCAAGTTCACGTCGCGCGAATTGGGCGAGTAGTAGCGCGTGCCGTCCAGCTCGCGCAAAAGTTTGTCGAGCCCTTCGTTGAGGGCGGGCGGCGGGACGCCCTCGTTGCGCCCGCCCCAGACGGCGATGGAAGGATGATGACGAAAGCGCAACACCGTGTCGCGCGCGTTCGCGAGGAAGAGCGCCGGGTCTTCCGGCTCAAGGTTCCAGTCCTGCGTCGAGAGCCAGAAGTCGTTCCAGACGAGCAGCCCGTACTCGTCGGCGAGTTCGTAGAAGACCTCCTCGGTATTCTGCCCGCACCAGTTGCGGATCATCGTCAGCCCCGCCTCGCGGTGCAGGCGGAAGTACGGCTCCATGCGCTCGCGCGAGACGCGCTTGCGCGAATCGTCCAGTCCCCAGTTGCCGCCGCGGCACGCGATACGCACGCCGTTGACGCGCACGACCAGATGCGGCGAGGTGCGACGGTCTGCGAGTTCTCGTATCGAGACGGAAGTCTCCCCGCCCGGCATGAAGGAGGCGACCCAGCCCTCGGGCGACTCGAACGTCCCCTCGTGGCTGACGTTGACGACGTGTTCGCCCAAAGACTTCGCCGGGTCGTACTCGACGCGCCGCAGAGCACCAGCGCCGTCCATCAGCGTCAGCTCGTAACTCAGCTCGCGTATGCCGAAGCGCAGGCGCATGGAGTCGGACTCGCCCGCGCCGGTCTTAAAACTCACGCGCAGGTGATACAGCTCCGGCCGCCCGTAACCGTTCGGCCACCAGAGCCGCGGCCTTCTGACTCTCAACTGCGGGAAGTCCGAAGGCGCGAGCGTCACCTCCGCCGGCCCCGGCGCGAGCGTCATGCGCTTATGAATCGTGACGCCCTCGAACGACGCTTCGAGCAAGCCGGCGACGGCGGCGCGCGTCTCGTTCACGAGCGGCACGCTGATCGTCACGGACGCGCGCGAGGTGTCGGGCAGCGGCAGCCGCGTCAAGACCTGCACGTCTCCGACGCGCACCGCGCCCGTCGCCTTCAGCGTCACGTCCTGCCAGAGCCCGGTCGCGCGGTCGCGCACGCCCGGAATCCAGTCCCACCCCTCTGTGCAGAAGAAGGTCGGGCCGTCGAGGCACATCGCGCCGCCGTTCGGGCCGGGGCCCGCCTTCACAGACTCCTCGTGCGGCACGCCCGGGTGCGACGGCGGCGAGATGCGCACGGCGAGCGCGTTGACCGCGCCGGGGACGAGCACGCCCGTCACATCGAACGCGCCGCGCAGAAAAGTCCCGCGCACGTCGCCCAGGCGACGGCCGTTGAGCCAGACGGCGGCCGAGTAGTTGACGCCGTTGAGAGTGATCGTGAAGCGCCGCCCCTTCGTCGAGGCGGGCGGCGTGAACTCCGCCCGATACCAGTAGTCCTGCTTGTTGAGCGTCTCGGGGATGGCGAGGTTGTTCAGCCCGTAGTCGGGGTCTGGGTAGACGCCGCGGTCTACCAGCGTCGTCAAGACCGTCCCCGGCACCGTCGCGCGCAGCCACTCCGCGTCCGCGTAACCGGGACGTGAGACAGCGGCCCCTTCGTCCCTCACCTTCGGCGCTTCGAGCATCCGCCAACCGCCCGCCAAAGCCCACTCGCCCGCCCCGCGCCGCGCGAGCGCAGGCGCGCCGCGCCCGACGACCGGCTTCGCCGCGGGCTTCGAGAACCCGGACGTGGGGACGGGCAGCGTCGCCCGCTCCTGCGGCGCGCGCAAGCCCTCCTGCCCCTTCGTCTGCACGGGCCAGGTCTTCTTCGAAGAGCCCTGCCCCGAAGCCGCCAGGTTAGAGAGAAGCAGGAGCAGCGTCAGCGTCAGAAGCGACAGCTTGAGGTGGGACATAGTCAACTCGGGGCGGGTGGCAGAAGGGTCTCAGTCCCTTATCAGATATTTGTCGTAGCCCGCGCGGACAAGCTCCTCGTAGGCGGCCCACACGTCCGCGGGAATCTCCTGCGGTATCTGAAAACCTTTTGCGGGGTAGAGCCTGACGCGCTGTAGGTCGCCGACCATGATGCCGACCACGTCGTCTTCGGTGAGCGCGCGGTTGGAGTAGCCCGCAAGGTACTCCTCGAAAGAGACCTGCGGCGAGGTGACGCAGACGCGCGGCCCGGGCCAGTAGTTCCTGAACGTCGCGTACGTCCGGCGCTCCATGTAAGGCTTCTGCACGAGGATGAGGCTCTGCGGCTCTATCCCGCGCTCGGCCAGAAGCCTCCGGGTGAACTGGACGTTCTCGCCCGTGTTGGTCGAGCGTGTCTCGACGAGGATACGCTCGTCGGGCACGCCCATGCGTCTCGCTATCCCCGCGAACAGCTCCGCCTCGGGCTCGCTCCAAAGGTTCTTCGTGATACCGCCGAGCCCGCCCGAGAAGACGAGCAGCGGCGCCCACCCCTCCAGGTGCAGCCGCGCGCCCCGCTCGGCCACCGCCGTGTCGTGGCTACAGAGGACGAGGACGACCTCCGACCTCTCCACACGGTGGTTCATGTGGTGGTAGTCCCACAGCCTCTCCGCCAGCGCACGTATCTCCTCACGCATCCGGCCCAATATAACCCGCCGGATGAAGAATCAGTAACAACACTCGCCGGAACGTCTCAAGCCCAATAGGTGCGGTCGAGCGAGCGGTAGCCGACGGCCTCGGCGACATGTTTAGGGAGGATGTGGTCGGCGGCTTCGAGGTCGGCGATGGTGCGGCTGACTTTAAGTATCCGGTCGTAGGCGCGGGCGGAGAGTCCCTGGCGGGTCATGGCCTGCTCCAACAGGCGCTCGCCCTCGGGGTCGAGGCGCGAGTGGCGGCGGATGAGGCGCGGCGTCATCTGCGCGTTCGAGAAGACGCGGGTGCCGCGGAAGCGCTCGGCCTGACGCACCCGCGCACTGAGCACCCGCGCGCGGATGTCTGCCGAGCCCTCGCCCTCGGGCGCGCCCCTGTCCGAGAGTTCCTTGAAGCGCACGGCGGGCACGTCAACGTGGATGTCGATGCGGTCGAGCAGCGGCCCTGAGACGCGGCCGACGTAGCGCTGAATCTGCAAAGGCGTGCAGCGGCACTCGCGCACGGGGTCGTTCCAGAAGCCGCAGGGGCAAGGGTTCATCGCCGCCGCGAGCATGAACGAGGCCGGGAAGGTGAGCGTCATCGCGGCGCGGCTGATCGTCACGCGCCTGTCTTCCAAAGGCTGACGCAGGACTTCGAGCACCGAGCGGTCGAACTCGGGCAACTCATCGATTATATTAGCAATTTTAGTGCCTGACACACACAATCACTCACGTTCTAGAAGCAACTGTTTGTCAGGCAATTTATAGGAAGTTAAACCACCATAAGCACACTTACTTTTAAGCTGGGACGATATGCATTTAGCTAGAGTGGGAATTGAAAATAGCTAGAGTGGGAATTGAAAATTACGGGACGAGTGGCTAACGAATGCGGGCTTGTCTACATACCACAGGCAAAGACAACCGGAGGTTCTAAGCGGTCTGTGTAAGTGGGTTTGAGCTGAGCCCGCCCATCGGCACTCGCCCCTCGAACAGGATCGCGAACTGATTGAGCGCCCCGCTCCAGTTCTTGATCGGCATCGTCCATCGCTTGCTG
>JBEVJD010000072.1:0-5989 GCA_040510435.1 Pyrinomonadaceae bacterium
CTCAACCTGCTGCCCAGCACTTACGAACTGAAGGTCGCGGCGGCCGCGGGCGGCTTCGCGCCCGGCTCGACGCGCGTCGAGCTGACGGTCGGCCAGCAGGCCAACCTCCCCTTCCAGCTCGGGGCGCAGGGCATCACCGAGACCATCGACGTGGTGGCCGGCGGCGAGGTCGTGGACACGGATCGCACGCAGCAGTCCTCCGTCATCGGCGTCAATCAAATCACGAACCTCCCCATCAGCCGCCGCAACTACCTCGACTACGCGCTGCTCACCCCGGGCGTCTCGGACGCCGACAACATCGCCGACGCCTCGGACTTCCGCGTCGCGCAGACGCCCAACTCCGGCCTCTCCTTCGGCGGCAACAACGGCCGCGGCAACCTCGTCGCCGTGGACGGCGGCAGCACCAACACCGTCTCGGGCGGCGTCGAAGCGACCATCGCGCAGGAGGGCGTGCAGGAGTTTCAGGTCTTACGCAACTCTTACAACGCCGAGTTCGGCGGCTCCTCCGGCGGCATCGTCAATATCGTCTCGAAGTCAGGCTCGAACCGCTACCACGGCAGCGTCTTCGGCCTCTTCCGCGACGAGCGCTTCGACGCGCGCAATCCCTTCGACTTCAACCCGACGACGAAGTCGCCCTTCAGCCGGCAGCAGTTCGGCGGCTCCCTGGGCGGCCCCGTCAAGACCGACAAGACCTTCTTCTTCACCTCGCTCGAACGCTTCACGCAGGACGAGACGACCTTCGTCAACCTCCTCAACACGAACAACATCTTCCAGACAACGGCGTCGCAGGAGCAGCTCTTCAACGCTCTGACGGGGACGCCGTTCGCGCCGCTCGCCACCTCCTTGCGCGCCACTTTGACGACGACCTCGGCCAACTTCCCGCGCACGATCAATTTGTTCACGAACGCCTCGGGGCAGTTCCCCTTCGAGTCGAGCCAGACCACGTTCGGCGCGCGCCTCGACCACAACTTCAGCGAGCGCGACTCGGCCTACATCCGCTTCAGCTTCAACGACTCCAGCTTTGAGAATCAAGCGGCCGGCGCGCTCACCGCCGTCTCGCGCGGACGCACGCTCGACTCGAAGAACGGCGGCGTGCTCGCCTCTCACAACCACCAGTTCGGCGCCACGACCTTCAACGAGTTGAAGCTCCAGTGGCGCTACCTCGACTTCGACGTGATCCCGAACGACGCGGTCGGCCCCGAGTTCAACATCGAGGGCTTCGGCTTCTTCGGGCGCGACATCTTCCTGCCCTCGCACACCATCCAGCGCGACTACGACATCATCGACAACGTCTCGCACGTGACGGGGGCGCACACCCTGAAGTTCGGCGGCTCGTTCCAGGCGTCGGACGTTTCATCCGGCAACGAGACCTTCTTCGGCGGGCGCTTCAACTTCGGCCCCAACATCCCGCTCGCCAACCTCATCCCGGCCGCGACGCTGACGAGCCTCCGCACGTTTTTGACGGCGAACAACCCGGCGCTCCTGGCGAACCTCGCGACGCCAATTAACGCCCTCCAGTCTTTCAACCTGAACCTGCCCATCGTCTACCAGCAGGGCTTCGGGAGCCCCGAGGTCAACTCGTACACCTACCGCTACGCGTTCTTCGGGCAGGACACGTGGAAGGTGCGGCCGAACCTGACGCTCAACTACGGCCTGCGCTACTCCATCAGCGACGAGCCGTTCTACATGCCGCTCGACAAGAACGACTTCCAGCCGCGGGCGGGCTTCTCGTGGTCGCCCTTCGCCAACGGCAAGACGGTCGTCCGCGGCGGCGCCGGCATCTTCGCCGGCTACACCATCTACTCGGTCGCCAACGTCACGAAGACCCTGAGCGGCATCCCCGACGACCCGATCAACATCGTGCTCGCCACGGCCACCTCGGCCCCGCTCGGCGTGCCCACCTCCTTCACCATCTACGGGACGCTGCTCGCACAGGGCGTCATCGGCAACCGCACGATCACGGCCGCCGACCTCGCGCAGTTCGGCATCACGCCGCGCCCGGGCGCGCCGCTCGAAGTCCGCTTCCGCGTCGAGCCCAACTACGAGACGCCGACCACCTACCAGGCGAGCGCGGGTCTCCAGCAGGACGTGGGGCGCGGCATCTCGCTCGAACTCAGTTACCTCTTCACGCGCGGCCTGCACCTGACGCGCAATCGCGACATCAACCAGTTCAAGACTTCGCTCGTCGTCGCGGGCACCAGCGAGCCCTGCTTCTTCCGCCTCGGCGCGAACCCCGCGACGTGCACGGGGACGGCGACCAGCAGCGACTTCATCAACCCGCTCCGGCTCCAGGACAACGTCTACGAGTCGTCGGCCAACAGCTTCTACCACGCGGCGACCATCTCGGTGCAGCGCCGCTTCGCCAACCACTTCAGCCTCAACGCGCACTACACCTTCGCCAAGTCCATCGACGAGGTGACGGACTTCAACAGCGACTGGTCGGCGGAGAACCCCTTGAACGTCAGGCTCGACCGCGCGGTCTCGGCCTTCGACCAGCGCCACCGCGCAGTCTTCAGCGGCGTCTTCTCCAGCCCCCTCGACGGCGACTCCGCCGCGGATAAAATCTTCGGCGACTGGGTCTTCTCGCCCATCTTCATCGCGGGCTCGGGGCGGCCTTTCAACCTGCTGCTCGGCTTCGACGCCAACAACGACGGCCGCTCGCAGTCCGACCGCCCGTTCACGCTGGGGCGCAACACGGGGTTGGGCGAGCCCTTCTACAGCTTCGACGCGCGGCTGGCGCGCCGCTTCCACTTCGACGAGGACAAGTTCCTTGAGCTGACGTTCGAGGGCTTCAACCTCTTCAACCGGACGAACCTCGCGGGTATCAACAACGTCGTCGGGAGCCTGCCCGCCGACCAGTTGCGCGCGCTCGCCTCGACGCGCGCGCGCGGCCGGCACACCGCCGCGCCGACCGAGCCGCTCGGCTTCACCTCGGCCGCCAACCCGCGGCAGTTGCAGTTCGGGGTGCGATTCAACTTTTAAGAGTTAACCACAGAGACACGGAGACACAGCTTTGAAGACATAAGTCATCGGGCTGTGTCTCCGTGTCTCTGTGGTTAATTTATTCTCTGCTACACTCGACACGCATGCCGCCGCCGACCGTAGAGTTCAACCGCCGCCTCCGCTGGGCCGACGCGGACGCGGCCGGCCGCCTCCACTTCCCGCGCATCTTCGAGATCGTCGAGGAGGCCGAGGGCGAGCTTCTGCGGGGACTGGGCCGCCCGCTCGACCTGCGCGAGCGCACCTACGACTTCCCGCGCGTCCACCTCGAATGCCAGTTCAAGCGCATCATCGAACTCGACGCGCCGTTTCGTCTGTTGTTCACCGTCGGCCGGCTCGGCCGCACCTCGATCCGCTACGACTACAAGGTCTTCGACGCGTCCGGACAACTCGCCATCGAAGGCACGATGACGGTCGTCGTCATGCAGCACGGCGCGCCAACCGAGATACCGCCGGCCCTTCGCGCCGCGCTCGCCGGCGAAACAACTGGGGAGGTAGACAGTAGTCAGTAGTCAGCAGTCAGTAGCGCTCCGCGCCGCGGACGTTGACGCTGACATCGCTGACGATGTGACTGTGAAGGTTTTTCTACTGACTACTGACTACTGACTACTTTCAAGAGGAGAGAGCCTATGCAAAGCGTCAGGTTTCACGAGTTCGGCAACCCGGCCGAGGTGCTGCGGGTCGAGGAGGTCGAGAGGCCCGTGGCGGGCGCGGGTCAGGTCTTAGTGAAGATGCGTGCGCGCCCCATCAACCCGTCCGACCTGTTGACGGTGCGCGGCCTCTACGGCTCTTTGCCCGTGCTGCCCGCGACGCCCGGGCTCGAAGGCATGGGCGAGGTCGCCGAACTCGGCGAGGGCGTCACACGTCTGCAAGCGGGTCAACGCGTCATCCCGCTCGGCGTCGCCGGAACGTGGGCCGAGTTCATCGTCGCCCCGGCCGCGCAGCTCATCCCCGTGCCCGACGCGGTCGGCGACCGGACGGCCGCGCAGTTCGTCGTCAACCCCTTAACGGCCTGGATCATGACCGTCGAGGAGTTAGACCTCCAGCCCGGCGAGTGGCTGTTGCAGACGGCGGCCGGCTCCACCCTGGGGCGCGTCGTGTTGCAGATCGCGCGGCAGCACGGCTTCAAGACCATCAACGTCGTGCGCCGCCGCGAGCAGGCCGAGGAGTTGAAGGCGCTCGGCGCCGACGAAGTCATCTGCACGGACGAGGAGGACATCCCCGAGCGCGTCCGCGAGATTACAGGCAAAGAGGGTTTGCGGAAGGCGATTGACGCGGTCGGCGGCGAGACCGGGGCGGCGGTCGTGCGCGCGCTCGGGCGCGGCGGCGTGATGCTCGTCTACGGCCTGCTCTCGGACCAGCCGATGCCGATTGACGGCGGCCGGATGATCTTCACCTCCGCGACGGTGCGCGGCTTCTGGCTCGGCGACTGGATGCGCTCCGCCCCGCCCGAGCGCCAGCAGGCCGTCACCGCCGAGATGCTGCGCTCGATGGCCACGCAGGAGGTCGTCCCGCCGGTCGAGGCCGAGTACCCGCTCTCCGAAGTCCTCGCCGCCGTCGAACACTCCGAGCGCCCCGGCCGCAGCGGCAAAGTGTTGCTGGTCAGTCAGTAGTCAGTAGTCAGTAGTCAGTAGAAGAACAGGCGGCGCGTCTTAACCTTCAGGTCGAGCGCGCCGCTTTTCATCTACTGACTACTGACTACTGTCTACTGTCTACTCCCAACGAATGATGCCGCGCGCGCCTTCGCCGCTTGAAAGTGCTTCGAGCGCGTCATTCACCCCTTCCAGTTTGTAGGTGCGCGTGGCGAGTTCTGTGAGCTTGAGCTTTCCTTCGCGGTAGAGTTCGACGAGGCGCGGCACATCGCGCGCGGGCTGCCCCGAGCCGTAGACCGAGCCGACCAAACGCTTCTCCTGCATGACGAAGGGGAAGAGCGGGAAGGCCGCCAACGCGTCGAGGCGCGCGAGCCCGGTCACGACGACCGTGCCGCCCTTGCGCGCTAACGTTAGCGCCTGCGCGAGCGTGGCGGGCGCGCCCACCGTGTCGAAGACGTAGTCGGCGCCGCGCCCGTCGGTCAACTCCTTCACCTGCTCGGTCACTTTCTCACCCGACGCTTCGACCGTGTCGGTCGCGCCGAACTCGCGCGCGAGGCGGAGCGGCTCGGCGCGCGTGTCGAGCGCGACTATCGCCGCGCACCCCGCGAGCCGCGCGCCCTGCACGACGTTGAGGCCGACGCCGCCCACGCCGATGACAGCGACCTTCGAGCCCGCCGCGGGACGCGCCGCGTTCAAGACAGCGCCGACGCCCGTCACGACCGCGCACCCGAGCGTCGCCAGCGCCTCGAACGGCACGTCCTCCGCCACGGCTATGACGCCCTCCTCCGCCACCACCGCGAAGTCCGCGAAGCAGGCCGTGCCGTTGTAGTGCGCCAGCCTTTGCCCGCGCGCGCTCAGCAGCATGTCGCCCGCCGGCAGCCGGTTCCGGTACGTCGTCCGCTCCAGGCGGTCGCAGAGGACTGGACGCCCCTCCCGGCACGGCGGGCACGCGCCGCACGGCGGGGCCCAGCAGAAGACGACGTGGTCGCCTAACCCAACACTCTTCACTCCCGCGCCAACCTCGCGCACTATCCCTGCGCCCTCGTGCCCGAGCACGAGCGGCGTCCGCACGGGCCACTCGCCGCGCGCCGGGTGCAGGTCGCTGTGGCACACACCCGCGGCCTTCAACTCCACCAAAACCTCGCCCGCACGCGGCGCCCCCAACTCCGCCGCCTCGACCGACAGAGGCGCTCCCTGCTCCCACAGAATCGCAGCGTTAATGTTCATGATTAAGTAGACAGTAGTACAGTCAGTAGTCAGGAGACAGTAGTCAGTAGTCAGTAGTTGTTCAGTCCCACGGTGTGATGGTGTAGCCTGCTTACTATTACCCGCTAAGGAGGCACTGTGGGACAACTTCTACACGGCAGCGCCCGCACGACTGCGACACTGCGTCGAAC
>JBEVJD010000073.1:0-19319 GCA_040510435.1 Pyrinomonadaceae bacterium
GGAGCACCTGCTCCTCTTTGAGCTTCATCGAACCCGGCTCGATCATGTTCGAGGCCCAGGCCGACTCGTTGGCGAAGGCGGCGCTGCCGCGCAAGCTGTCGCCGAGGAGAATCCCGTCGCCGAGCAGGATGCCGCAGCCGAAGTTGAATTGGTCGCCGAGCAGAATGCCGTCGCCGAGTAGAATGCCGTCGCCGAGCAGAATGCCGTCGCCTAAAATTATCTGGTCGCCGAGCAGGATGCCGCTGCCGAGGATGTAGTTAGCGCCGACCGTGTGGCCGTTGGTGAGGAGGTAGGTGCCGTCGGGCAGGAGTTGGCCGCCTACCATCACCCAGCCGTCCTTGAGCATGCGGCCGTCGGGCAGGCGAAAGCCCGACGTCATCGTCAGGCGCTCGTTGAAGGCGACGCCCTCGACCCAGACGACGCCGTTGTTGAGCGGCATCGTCTCGCCCGCGACGGGCGAGGTCAGGCCGAGCGTCGAGTAGTTCGTGTTCTTCGAAGTGAGCAGGTTTTGGCCCGGCGCGGCCTTGTCGGCGTCCTTGCGAACCGCTTTGGCGACCTTCACCGCGGCGCTCGCGTTCAGCTCGCCCGCGCCCTCGGTGATGACGCGCTCGAAGTGCGACAGTTGCCCGTCGGCGACCATCTGCTCGTAGACGGGCAGGCGCTGCGCCGTCCTCATCAGCAGCGCCTTCACCATCGAAGGCGTCAGGCTGGGGTTGGCCTCGAGCATCAGCGCGGCGGCGCCCGCCACGGCCGGTGCGGCGAAGGACGTGCCGCTCATCACGCGGTAGGTGCCGGTGGCGATTGGCTTGTTCGTGCTCGTGTCGCCGGAGACCAAAGTGCCGAGCAGCCCGCCGCCGCCCGAGGTGGTGTAGTAGCTGCTCGCCGTCGGCGACGTGGCTGCGGTCTCGGCCGCCCCGAGCTTGTTGCCGGGCGCGACGAGGTCGGGCTTCATCACGCCGTCCACGAGCGTCGGCCCGCGCGAGGAGTAGGTGGCGACCAGATCGTCCGAGCGCGCGGCGGTCTGCTGCGTGTTGACGGCGCCGACCGTGATGACGCGGGGAGAGTTGGCGGGGGAGAGAATCCCGCCGTAGATGGTGCGACCCTGCGCGTCTTTGCCCCAGTTGCCCGCGGCCACGACGACGACGATGCCGGCGTCCACGGCGCGCGCGAGCGCGAGGCACAGCGGGTCGGTCTTGTAGCTCTGGACGGGCGGCGCGCCCAGGGAAAGGTTCATCACGCGCACGTTGTAGGTCTTCTTGTTCTTGACGACCCAGTCCACGGCCTTGACGACGTTCGAGACCTTGCCCGCGCCCTTGGAGTCGAGCACGCGCACGTCCAGGAGGTTGGCGTTGGTGGCGATGCCGCCGTAGGTCTGCGCGCCGCCGTTCTGCGCGGCGTAGTTCTCGCTCGCCTGACCCGACCCGGCGGCGACGCCGGCCGTGTGCGTGCCGTGGCCGTACACGTCGTCGGTGCGACCCTCGCCCGTGAAGTCAATCTTTTTGAGGACGCGCGGGTAGGAGGCCAGATACCTCTGCGAGAGGAGCCCCGTGCTGAGCAGTCCAGAGGAGTAGCGCCACTCGTAGCCCGCGAACTCGGCCGAGTCCGGCGGGCTGATGCCGCTGTCGAGGATGGCGATGCCGACCGCATTCCCGCCGCCGCCGTTCGCCAGCGCCTCGTTGCCCGCGGGCAGGAGTTTGCTGACGCCGGTCACGACTTCGTGGTGGCTCGTGTTGTCAAAACTCGCCGCGGTCGAGCGCACGTCCTGGTCGGGGGAGACCCACGAGACTTCGTCGCGCGCCGAAAGCTCCGCGAGCCTCTCGACGGGCACTTCGGCGACGACGAGCCCCAGCGAATCCAGTTGGGACGAGACGCGGCCGCCCGCGCCGCGCAAGGCTTCGGCCGCCGCCGCGCTCGCCTGCCCTTCGGCCGCGCGGACGATGACGCGCGCCGTCTCGCCCGAGCCGCGGCGCGTGCCGCCCGCCCGCACGAGCAGGTCGTCGGTCATCTTCTTCAAGACGCGTCGCGTCGCGGACGCGCCCTGCGTGGGTGACTTCGCGGATGCTTGGAGCGCGCCGGCAATCGGGGTCAAGAGAGAGAGCGTGGCGAGCGCCGTGATTAATCTGTGTCTGTGTCTCAAGTCAATCAACTCCTTCAGAGTCGTCTTTATCGGTCGTCTCGCGTGAGAGTATTCGTACGACCGAGAATCCAGGGGCAACGCGCGTGCCGCCGCGAAACTCTGAAGAAAGACGCGTCCGCCGCCCGCCTTCAGTCAGGTTGACGCAAACCGCTGACGAGTTTTCTGTCAGGAAGAACGCTCAATCAGCACCGCGGGCAGTGCTTGAAACAGTACCGCGGGCCGTAGCGAGCGGGTCGGCCTGACGACGTGCGAACCGGACGCCGCGGCACACACCCGCCCGCTACCGCTCGCGGTACTGTTCGGGATAGAATCGCGCCAGCGGATCAAAGTTTCTCTCAGACGAACGGACGTTTAAGGTCTTGGCCGAAGGTGGGACAACGGAGGCGGGGCGCACGGGCGTGTGCCGCCACTGCGGGGCGCTCGTGGGCGCGGGCGAGGCGCGCTGCATGATGTGCGGCACGCCGGCCGGCCGCCCTGCGGAGCGGCAGCGGACGCGCGCGTCCGCTACGGCAGACCCCGAGACCATGCGCTTCCTGCGCGCGGTCATCTCGCGCCCGGCCACCTTCACGTTCATCTTCCTCATCGCCAACGTCTTCATCTACCTCCTGATGTGGCTCTCGGGCGGCGCGACCGGCAACGTCCTGCGCGCGTACGGCGCGAAGCTCAACTACCTCATCGACCACGACGGCCAGTGGTGGCGCTTCGTCACGCCCATCTTCCTGCACGTGCACCTGCCGGGGCTGGGGCCGCTGCACCTGCTGTCGAACATGTACGGGCTCTTCATGCTCGGGCCGTACGTGGAGAAGCTCTACGGGTCGGCGCGCTTCGTCGTCTTCTGGATTCTGGCGGGCATCGCCGGGGTCGTGGCGAGCTACCTCGCGGTGCGGCCGGGGTGGGCGCAGGGGCCGCTCGGGCAGTTCCTCTTCAAGGCGTACGACAGCCCCTCGGCCGGCGCGTCCGGCGCGCTCTTCGGGCTGATGGGCGTGCTCTTCGTCTTCGGCATCAAGTACCGGCACGAGTTGCCCGAGGGCTTGAAGCGCGTCTTCGGGACGGGCTTGTTGCCGACGCTCGCCATCAACCTCTTCATCGGCTACATGGGGCGCGGCTTCATCGACAACGCGGCGCACCTCGGCGGGCTCGTCGCGGGGATGGGGCTCGCGCTCGTGGTGGACTACAAGCGGCCGGGCGCGCGGGGCGCGGTCGCGCACGCGTGGCACGCGGCGCAGGTCGCCTGCCTCGCGCTCGTGGCCGTCTCCTTCTTGATGGTGGCGCGCCACTTCAACGCGCCGCCGCCGCGCCTGTCGAACCTGACCGAGCGCGCGCGCACGCTCGGCCGGTCGCCCGTCCGCGCCTTCATCGAGGCGATCAACGCGGGGCAGAGCGCGCTCAGAAACTTCCTCCTGCGCGGCGACGAAGCGGGGCTCGGCCCGGCCGCCGGCCTGCTGGAGAAGGCGCCCTCGCTCACCCCCGAGGCCGACACGCGGCGCGAGGAGCTGAAGGCGCTCGTCATGCGCGCGCGCGACACGGCCGCCGACGGGTCGCTCGAAGAGGGCGAGCGCGACAAGCGGCTGAAGCAGCTCAACGCCGACTTCGACGGCTGGCAGGGGCGTTTCTCGGAATGGGTGGACGCCGAGGGCGAAGACTTCGGCGTCAGCATGCAGAAGGCTGAAGAGCCCGCCGAAGTGCAGAAGTAGTGGTATTTTTGATTTTAGATTTTTGACTTGCGATTCGAGAGCGGCGACGATTCGAATCGCAAATCTAAAATCTAAAAATTCCCAACAGGAGAACTTGAAGAGATGGAGATTAACAAAGTCGGTGTGCTCGGCTGCGGGCTGATGGGCTCGGGGATAGCGCAGACCGCGGCGGCCGCCGGGTGCGAAGTCGTCGTGCGCGAGGTGACGCAGGACTTGTGCGACCGCGGCTTCGCGGGCATCGAGAAGTCGCTGGCGAAGTTCGTGGAGAAGGGCAACATCACCGCCGAGCAGCAGACGGAGATACGCGGCCGCATCCGCGGCACGACCTCGCTCGAAGACCTCAAGGACTGCGACATCATCATCGAGGCCATCGTCGAGAACCTCGAAGCCAAGCGCGACACCTACAACCAACTCGACGCCGTCTGCAAGCCCGAGACCATCTTCGCCTCGAACACCTCCTCGCTCTCGGTCACGGAGATGATGACGGCCACGCGCCCCGAGCGGCAGGCGCGCTTCGTCGGCCTGCACTTCTTCAACCCCGTGCCGCTGATGAAGCTCGTCGAGGTCGTCCGCACCATCCTCACCGACGAGGAGGTCTACGAGTCGGCCGTCGAGTTCGGGCGCAAGCTCGGCAAGGTGCCCGTGCGCGCGGGCGACAAGTCGGGCTTCATCGTCAACCGCCTGCTCGTCCCCTACCTGCTCGACTCGATCCGCGCGCTCGAAGAGGGCGTCGGCTCCATCGTGGACATCGACAACGGCATGAAGCTCGGCTGCGGCCACCCGATGGGGCCGCTGACGCTGCTCGACTTCGTCGGGCTCGACACGACCTACTACATCGCCGAGATCATGTTCGAAGAGTTCCGCGAGAAGCGCTTCGCGCCGCCGCCGCTCTTGAAGCGCATGGTCAAGGCCGGCCTCTACGGCCGCAAGACCGGGCGCGGCTTCTACGACTACGCCGACCCGAAGAAGCCCGTGCCGATGAACCTCGTCTAGCGCTTTGCATCCGGAAGTCACATCCGAGGAGCGCGGCGCGTTCCTCTTCGTCCGGCTCGAACGACCGGCGAAGAGGAACGCGCTGACGCGCGCGATGCTCGAACGGCTCGGCGAAATCTTCGCGGGCGTCGGGACGCGGCGCGACCTGCGCGCCGTGATTCTGAGCGGCGCGGGCCCGGACTTCTGCGCGGGCACAGACATCTCCGAGCTTGAAGGCATGGACGAGGCCGGCGCGCTCGCGAAGGCCGCGCGCGGGCAGGAGGTCTGCGACCGGATCGAGCTGTGCGACACGCCCGTCATCGCCGCCGTGCAGGGCTCGGCCGCGGGCGGAGGCTGCGAACTGGCGCTCGCCTGCCACCTGCGCGTGGCCGCCGCGGGCGCGCGCTTCAGCCTCCCCGAAGCGCGCCTCGGCGTCATCCCCGCCTACGGCGGCACGCAGCGCCTCGCGCGCGCGGTCGGCGCCGGCCGCGCCCTCTCCGCGATGCTCGCGGGCGAAGAGTTGAGCGCCGAAGAGTCCCTGCGCCTCGGCCTCGTCAACCGCGTCGTCGAGCCCGAACGCCTCACTTCGGAGGCCGAATCGCTCGCACAATCAATCATCGACAACGCCGCCCCGCTCGCCGCACGCGCCTGCCTCCACGCCGTCACACGCGGCGCGCGCCTCCCGCTCGACCAGGCCCTCCGCCTCGAAGCCGAACTCTTCGCCGGCCTCTTCTCCACCGCCGACGTGCGCGAAGGCACCCGCGCCTTCCTCGAAAAGCGCAAGCCCTCTTTCAGAGGGCAGTAAGCGGTGCGCCCCAGAGGGGCGGGATGAAGTTGCCTTGATCCACCCAGCTCCGGAGGAGCGGCATGTGTATGTCGCCCCTGACGGGGCTCCGGCTCAACTACAACGGAGGGGCTATAAACATGAAGCCCCTTCGGGGCTCCTCAAGTCACCTTTAACTGACTCCTGTCTACTGCCTAATTTCTTCCCCCACTTGTAACTCGTCACTCACTTTTCTATACTGACTTCAGTTCTTAACTCCCACGTGATTCGGAGAAGTCGAGGAAGATTTTGGAGCCTGTGACGCATCAGGGGCGGTTGAGCGCCGGGGGCTTTCGCTTCGCGCTGGTCTCCAGCCGTTGGAACGACTTTCTGACGGCGCGGCTGGTCGAAGGCGCGCTGGACGCGCTCGAACGTCTGGGCGCGGACGAGGGCGCGGTCGAGCACTTCCGCGTGCCCGGCTCGTTCGAAATCCCGCTGGCGGCGCTCAAGGCGGCGCAGTCGGGTCGCTTCGACGCCATCGTCTGTCTGGGTACGGTCATCCGCGGCCAGACGCCGCACTTCGAGTACGTGGCGGGCGAGGTCACGAAGGGCGTCGCGCACGTCGGCCTCCAGACGGGCGTGCCCGTCCTCTACGGCATCGTCACCGCGGATACTTTGGAGCAGGCCATCGACCGCGCGGGGGTCAAGGCGGGGAACAAGGGGTTCGAGGCCGCGATGTCGGCCGTCGAAATGGTCAATCTTTTTAAAGTGATGAGTGATAAGTAATGAGTGATAAGAGTAACGCGGTTTCTTATCACTCATCACTTATCACTCATCACGGCATTTATACATATGGGTTCAAGGCGTAAGGCGCGCGAGTGCGCCTTGCAGATGCTCTTTGCGGCCGACCTGGGTGGCGCTTCTGTGCGGCCGGACGACCTCGTCCGCTCTTACTGGGACGAACTCGGCGAGCCGGAGATGGACGAGGACGCGCGCGAGTTCGCGACCCGCCTCGCCGTGGGCGCGCTCGCGCACCTCGAAGAGCTCGACGAGCGGATACGTTCGCGCGCCGAGCACTGGCGCATCTCGCGCATGGCCGTCGTGGATCGCAACATCCTCCGCATGGCCGTCTACGAGTTCCTGCACGAGCAGACGCCGCGCACGGTCGCCATCAACGAGTCGCTGGAGATCGCCCGCCGCTTCTCGACCTACGAGGCCACGCAGTTCATCAACGGCATCCTCGACGCCATCAAGCGCGACCTCGACCGCGAGCGCCCGCAGGAGGACGCCGTCGCGCACCCGGACGAGGAGGACGAGCCGGAGGAGGCCGGGGGCGAAAGTAAAGTAGCCAGTAGTCAGTAGACAAAAGCAAAGTAGTCAGTAGTCAGTAGACAGTAGTCAGTAGTAGTCTAGAAGGCGGCGCGTTACGGCCCGGGAGCCGACGCGCCGCCTCCTGTTTTTCTACTGTCTACTGACTACTGGCTGCTGGCTACTCTTCATTCATTCATGGACGAACGCCTGCTCAGAGAGTTTCTGGCCGAGGCCGAAGACCTCATCGAGGAGCTGTACGGCGACGTGGCCGAGCTGCGCGTCGCGCGTGGGCACGGGCCCGCGCGGCGCGAGCTGGTCGCGCGCACCTTCCGGCACGTCCACACCGTGAAGGGGACGGCCGCGGCCGCCGGGCTCGACGCGGTGGGGCGCGTGGCGCACGAGTTCGAGTCGCTCTTAGACGCGGTGCGCCGGGGCGGCGTGCCGCTCGACGAGGAGGCGCTCGACGCGTGCGAGGAGGCCGTCGCCGCGCTGTCCGAGAGCCTGGAGGCCGCCGCGCGCGGCGAGGCGTGGGCGGTGCCCGCGCGGCTCGTCGAGCGCCTGAGCCGTCTGGCCGCGCACGCGCCGGTCGAGCCCGTGGCCGCGGCGGAAGAACTGCTGCCGCCCGAGGTCGCGCGGGGATTGAACGCGCACGAGCGCGTGAGTCTGGCCGAGGCGTTGGCGGAGGGCGCGCGCGCCTACGTCGTCAGCGTGGATTTCGACCTGGCGGGCTTCGACGAGCAGTACCGGCGTCTGAGCGAGTCGCTGAAGGAGTCGGGCGAGGTCGTCTCGACGCAGCCCTTCGTCAGCGACGTGGGGCCCGGCCGCGTCGGTTTCCGCATCGTGTACGCGAGCGCGGAGGCTTTCGGAAAACTCTCGGCGCGCGCGGCCGCCTTCGACGCGCGGCTCGACGCGACGGCCGGCGGAGACCTTGTCAACCTCGACGCCTCGTCGCACGGCGGGAAGACGTTTGAAGACGTTCGGGACGGGACGTTGGAGGCGTCGGAGGCCGCTCCGCCCGCGACGACGAACACGACATCGTCAACCGGCACGTCAACGGCGGGCGTGCGCGTCACGCTCGAAGAGCTGGACGAACTCATCTCGGCGACGCACGGGCTGTTCGCGGACACGCTGGGCGCGCTCGACGTGGCGCTGGGGGGCGTCGAGGCGCACGCTGATTTGGAGGAGCGTGCGCGCGCCGTCCGCCGACGCTTCTTCGAGCTTGAGGAGCGACTGATCGGGCTGCGCATGGTCACACTGCGCGGCTCGCTCCTGCGCGCGGCTCGCGCGGGTCGCGCGGCGGCGCGCGAGGCGGGCAAGCGCGTCGAGTTCGAGGTCGCGGGCGGGGACGCGCGGCTCGACCGCTCTCTGGCCGAAAGAGTCGCAGACCCACTGCTCCACCTCGTCCGCAACGCCGTCGATCACGGCGTCGAGACGGAAGAGGAACGCGCGGCCGCGGGCAAGTCGGCCGCGGCGTGCGTGCGCGTCGAGGCGGACACGGAGGGCGGGCTCGTCGTGCTGCGCGTCTCGGACGACGGGCGCGGGGTTGACGTGGAGGCGGTGGCGCGCGCGGCCGCGGCCGCGGGGCTGGTCGAGCCGGGCGCGCGGCTCACGGACGCGCACGCCCTGCGGCTCATCTTCCGCCCGGGCTTCTCGACGGCGGCGCAAGCCTCGCTCGTCTCGGGGCGCGGCGTCGGGCTCGACGTGGTCGAGCGCGCGGTCGAGGAGGCGGGCGGCGAAGTCCGCGTGCGGAGCCAGCGCGGGCGCGGGACGACTTTCGAGCTGCGCCTGCCCACCTCGCTCGCGCTCCTGCCCGCGCACGTCGTGCGCCTCGGCGGACGCCGCTACTGCCTCGGCGCGTCGCACGTCGTCGAGGCCGGCCACGCCGAAGCCTCCGAGGTCGAGAGCGGGGGCGCGCGTCAGACCTTACGCTGGCGCGGGCAGGAACTGCCGCTCGTCGAGCTGCGCGAGCTGCTGGGCCTCGGCGCCCGGGAGGGCGACTCGAACGGCGCGGCGCGGCGCGCCTACGTCGTCGCGCGCGCGCGGCAGGACTCGGAGGCGGAGGCGCACGCGGCCATCGCCGTGGACGAATTGGAGGGGCAGAGCGAGGTGCTCGTGCGCGGCCTCGGCCGCCACGCGAAGCGCTGGCGAGCAGTCGGCGGCGCGACCGAGCTGCGCGACGGCACGGTCGCGCTCGTCCTCGACCTCCCGCGCCTGCTCGAAGGCTTGGATTAAAAAATTAGAGCGGTATGAGCCTCTCTTAACCAAACGTTTATATGAGCCTCTCTTAACCAAAGGTTGAGAGGCGGGCTGTGCCCGCCGGCCCGAGATACATCGCAGGTCGGGCCGGCGGGCACTGCCCGCCTCTCAACGTTAATCGGTAAGCTCAAAGGCAAACCGCTCTAGAGGCCGCGAGCCCGACCGTGAGGGAGGGCTTCGGTCAAACGCAGAAGGAGGGATGACGAAAGGCACGCTGCCTCTCGTCATCCCTCCTTCTTTCTTGCTCACCTTACCCCGTCAGACGTAAGCCCTCCCTCGCGGTCGGGCTTGCGGTCTTTAGCGGAAGATGATGCCGATGCCGACGCGGAAGTTATGCGAGGTCTCGCCGTTGGCGCGGATCGGGTTGTAGTCGAACTGGACGGCGCGGATGTCCACGCGGTCGCTGAGGCGGAAGTCAACGCCGCCGCCGACGGCCGCGCCGAAGCCGGTGTCGCTCTCGCTGAACGAGAGGGTCGCGTTGCTGACATCGGCGCGCGCGTGCGCGACGCCCGCCAGGACGTGGGCGAACGGCTTCACCTTCGTCTCTTTGGCGTTGTCCTTGAACTCGACGCCGCCGAGGAGCTGGTGCAGGTCGGCGTCAACGTCGAACGTGGTCGCCGCCGTGCCGCCGTCGATGTCGAACGACTTGCGGTTGAACGAGTACGAGCCCTTGAGGCCGACGTAGCGGCTGACGTTGCCCTTGACGAACGTCTCGACGCCGTGGAAGCCCACGCGGTCGTCGAAGAAGTTCTGGTTCGGGTCCTGGACGCCAACGTCCTGACGGTTGTGCGAGTAGAGCACGCCGATGTCGTACTTGTTGTAGTCGTCAGTCTGCGCGAACGCGAACGACGAAGTGCAGGCGACGAAGAGGGCCGCCATTAAAAGCTTACGCATTGCTAAATCTCCTTCTGAGTGTTGTGCTGATCCTTACCGGCCACCACTTGATGACCGGCGCCGCGCGCGGGTTGCACCGAAAAATTTCGGCGCGTAACGCACGCGCGTGTCTGCGAGAGGCGTGCGACCGAGTCCGCCGCCGGATACGATTCTTACCGAAAAATACCGGCGCGGCCCGCCAAATGTGTGACACTTCTGACACTGACACACGGCGCTGACGCCGCCTCTCACGCATAAAATTTCAACAAGAACTCGTATTAGAGTTCCTTATCGAAGTCCGAAGTTTTATAAGGCAATGCTGGTGCCAGAAGGGCGCGGCCGGTGAAAGTCTCGGAATCCGAGGCGCGGCCGCAGGGCGCCGCGCAGGAAGAGTCCGACAGTTGCAGTGACTCCGAAAGAATGGATAAGGCGTCGGCGTTTTCGGATGAGGAATATCGGGTTGCCCGATTAAAATTTCGAGGGATTAAATTTGCGTAGCCGGAAGAAGTTAACCACAGAGACACAGCTTAAGAACACAGCCGCAGGTCTTTAGCTGTGTCTCTGTGTCTCTGTGGTTAATAGTCGGCACGTGCATTCGACTGATAACTACAATAGTTTCGGATGACTTCTAACTTTCCGGCGGGCGGCGCTGGTGCCAGTCGGTCTGGGACTGGTAGGCGACCGATAGCTCAAGCAGCTCGCGCTCGCCCCAGGCGGGGCCGATGAGCTGGATGCCGGTGGGCAGCCCTGCCTGCCCGAAGCCGTTCGGCATCGAGATGGCCGGCACGCCGACGAGGTTGCTCGCGCCGATGGGCGAGGAGGCGCCGATGCCCGGGTAAGCCTTGTCGAAGGTCTTGTCCACGGGGTAAGAGACGGTCGCGCGCGAGGGCGCGACGAGCACGTCCACCTTCCTGAACATCTCGGCCCACGCACGCCGCATCGGCGCGCGCAGCCGCATCGCGTGCAGGTAGTCCACGGCCGTCACGAGCGACGCCGCGTAGCCGGCCACGCGCCCCTCGGGCGAGGCCAGCTCCGCGACGCGCCCCGACTCGATGAGTTCGCGGAAGGCGCTCGCGCCCTCCGCGTCCACGATGGTGCCGACCGAGGGGCCGTAGGGGAAGTCCGGGAGCTTCACGTCCATCTCGACGGCGGCCGTGCGCTTGAGCACTTCGAGCGAGGCGAGGAAGTTCTCGCGCACCTCCGGCTGCGCCTTCTCGTACGAGTCCTTCATCACGCCGACGCGCAGCAGACGGCGCTCGCGCCGCGGGTTGAGCAGCCGCCCCTCTTTCGAGTAACGCGGGAGCGCGTCGGACGCGCGCGAGGTCGGGTCGAGCGGGTCTGGCCCGGCCATCGCCGCGAGCACGAGCCCCGCGTCCAACGCCGAGCGGCACATCGGCCCGAGCTTGTCGAGCGTCCACGAGAGCGCCATCGCGCCATGGCGCGAGACGGCGCCGTAGGTCGGCCGCAACCCCGACAGGCCGCAGAAGGCCGCGGGCGTGATGATCGAGCCCGAAGTCTCAGACCCGATGGAGAAGGCGACGCACGCGGCGGCCGTCGCCGCGCCCGGCCCCGAAGACGACCCGCCCGACCAGAAGCCCACATTCCACGGCGTGCGGCACGCGCCCGTCCAGGAGGCGTCGGCCTGGTTGTACCCCATCCCGCCCGCCAGCTCGATCATCGCGAGCTTGGCGACGAGCACCGCGCCCGCCTCGCGCAGTCGCGTGACGACGGTCGCATCGTAGTCGAAGCGCTGCTCTTTGTAAGGCGTCGCGCCCCACGTCGTCGGCGCCTCGCGCGTAGCGCAGAGGTCTTTGACGCCGTAAGGGATGCCGTGCAGCGGCCCGCGGTAGCGCCCGCGCCTGATCTCGTCCTCGGCCTGCCGCGCTTCCTTAAGAGCGGTCTCACGCATGACGTGGGCGACGGCGTTCAGGCGCCGGCCCACGGTCTCAAGCCTTTGCAGGTAAGCCTCGGTCAACTCGACGGGCGAGAGCTTGCGCGCGCGTATCTGCGCCGCAAGCTCGGAGACGGGTGCGTAGAGTGTCTCGACTGGAATCATGAGTTTGACCTTCGCGTTTGTGGCGCGTTCAGGCTTCGAAGACGAAGTCGGGCTCGTCGGAGTTCTTGAGCTTCGAGGCGCGCAGCCGCTCGGCCGTGCGGACGTTGCCTTCGAGGTCGCGCTTGACGGCCTCGAACTGCTCGGGCTTCAACGAAGCGCCGAAGCGCAAACGCGCGACCTCCGCGTAAGCCAGCGCGAGCGGCGAAGGCGCGGGCGGTCCCTGCGGCTGCTGCGCGGGCGTGGGCTGCGGCTGGGGCGGCGCCTTGGGCTCCGACGTGGCGGGCGGCGTCTGCGCCTGCACGGCCAGCGCGGGCGCGGCGATGAAGGCCGCGGCCAGAGTTTTCGTGAAGCGGCGACGCGAGGTGCGAGGCTCTTCACACGTCGTCCTGACTTCAGGCGAAGCCTCTCCGCTCGACGGCGCGGTCGTTAACGCTTCGTCGCGCGCCGTCCGACTTTCGACAGCGGCATTCTCATCATTCGTCTTCCGTCTTCGTCTCATGGTTCACTCCATCGCTTGCGGCAGGTGTTCGTGCCCTTCGGCCTCGGGGCACTCGCCGAAGATTTCGGCGGGCGTGCTGTAGTCCTCTTTGAGGAAAGCCTTGACGACGCCGACCAGTTCTTCGAGCCGGAGGAGCGGGATCATGTGCCCCGCGCCGGTGAAGGTGCAGACGAGCGCGCGCGGGTAGGTCTCGCGCAGCCGCGTTCGCTCCGCGGCGGGAATCATCGGGTCGTCGTCCGACTCGATGATGAGCACGCGGCCGGGCCAGCCGGCCGCGTCGGCCGCCGCGTAAGACTCCGTGCGGTTGAAGTCCACGCTCAGGGCCACGCGCGAGAGGAGAGTCTGTTTCGTTAAGGTGTGTTCGAAGTAGTGTGCGAGGCGCTGGCGGAACTCGGCGATGCGCGCGGCGTGTTCGGCGGGGACGGGCGCGTCGAGGTGCCTTGAGATTTCCAGACGCATCAGGCCGCGCATGACGGGGAAGGGGAGCAGCCGCATGAGCCTCGTCGCCCAGGCGGTGCGCGCTCCCGTGCGCGGGCTCGGCGCGCCGGTCGAGAGCAGGATGAGGTCTTGCACCTGCGCGGGTCGGCGGTGGAAGAACGCCTGCGCGACCAGCCCGCCGAACGAGCCGCCGAAGACGACGGCGCGCCCGACGTGCTCGCGGTCGAGGATGGCGCTCACGGCGTCGCAGACCTCTTCGAGGGTCGCCACGTCGGCGACGGTCGGCGTGATGGTGCGGTACTCGTCCTCGAAGGCGTCGGCGAGCCAGCGCATCGTCTCGGCCCCGCCGACGGCGCCGTGGAAGAGCAGCACGGTCTGCTCGCCGCGGCCGCCGGTGACGTAGCGCCACTCGACGCCTCTGATCTTCAGGCTCTTCTCGGTCATCTCGGGGAATTGCGGACTGCCGGGACGGGGAGAGGGTGAGAAGGGGACGGGGGGAAGGTTTGACACGTCGCTGCTCTCACCCTGTCACCACGTCACCCCGTCTCCGCGTCTGCTTCCGCTCGGGTCGCGGGCAGATGATAGTGGCTGATGATGAGCCCCGCAACCTCGGTGGGCGCGAGGGCCGTGTTGTCAATCTCAAGGCTCTCGCGGCCGGGCACGGGCGAGAAGATGTCGTAGCGCTCGGCCAACTCGCGCAGCGTGTCGAGCGAGGCCAGCTTGCCGGCGGACGCGCGGTCGGGGCTCGTGATTCTGCGCTCCAACTCCTCGCGCGCGCAGGAGAGCCGGACGAGCAGCGCGCGGCCGCCGCGCCCTTCGACGAGGTCGAAGACGCGCTCGACGTAAGGCGAGTCGTTCGGGCGCGCGTAGACGAAGGTGGAGACGAGCGAGATGTCGTTGGCCGCCGCCTCTTCGAAGACCATCGTGCGGATGCTGCCGACCACCTTCCAGAAGGGCGGCGTGCCGAAGTCGAAGACCGACTCGGCGCAGCGGATGCTGACGTGGTTGTCGAAGAGCCTGTACCGGGTCGCGCGCGCAAGCTCGCGCGCAACCGATAGCTTGCCGACGCTCGGCGGGCCGTAGATGAAGACGAGATTCATGCTCTTAGTCAGAACGCTTCGGGCCGCGTCCTCCTTCGGAAGATTAACACGAGGGCGACGCACAGCCCCGCGGGGAGCCAGACCCAGAGCAGCTCGCTCAGGATGACGGCGAGCCCCCACTCGCTGAAGAACGCGCCTATCCCGACGGGCGAGACCTCGACGGGGCGGAAGGGGAAGAAGTAGCGCCGGCCGCTGAAGGGCGCGAAGAGTGCGACGCCGAGCCCGCCGTTCGTCAGCGCGTCGAGCGCCGCGTGCGACGCGGTCGCCAGCGAGAAGAAGGCGGCGAGCGCCGCGCGGTGCGGCGCGCCGCGGAAGAAGACCGCCGTCACCAAGACACCGACCAGCAACGCGAAGGCCAGCGAGTGCGTGATGCCGCGGTGCCCGAACATGCTGTCGTAAGGAATGCCGAAGCCGAACGCCACAACGTCCGCGTCCGGCAGCACGGCGCACGCCACCGCCAGCACCCAGAAGCGCGCCGGCACAGGCCCGCGCGCGTATGCCCCGCCCATCGCGGCGGCGAAAAATGCGTGCGTGAAGACGGAAGCCATTCGGTAGAGTGATGAGTGATGAGTGATGAGTGATGAGTGATGAGAGAGAAACAACGGGCCTTGTATCTTCTTATCACTCATCACTCATCACTTCCTTTTTCCTTTCGTCAGGAAGTCGAGCAGCGTTCGGTTGAACTCCTGTGGGGTTTCGACCGGCGGGTGGTGGCTGGCGCCGGGGATTGTGACCTTGCGCGCGCCGGGGATGTTGGAGGCGAGCGTGTCGGCGATGTTGAGCAGGTTGCCGCCGTCGCGGGAGCCGATGAGGACGAGCGTCGGGGCTTTGATGTCGGCCAGCCGCTCGGCCGTCGGCGGGTCGGGGTACTTGATGAAGCCCGGGCGCAGCGACGAGAGCGCCTTGAAGTTGTCGAGCAGCATCCGCCGCAGCCGCGCGTGGGCGGCGGAGCCCGGCCGAACGGCGGCGTAGAGTTCACGCTTCATGGTGATGTCGGCGAAGGCTTCCGCCCCGCGGCTCATCGCCTCGACGGCCGCGGCCGCGTCCTTCGGCGGCGGCTGCCTGTCGCCGCGCAGTCCCGGGCCGACGAGCACCAGCCGCTCCACACGCCCCGGGTGTTCGAGCGCGAAGTCCGCGGCGATGATGCCGCCGAGCGAGAGCCCGACGAGCGTCGCCCGCTCGACCTTGAGGAAGTCCAACAGGCCGCGCAGGTCTTCGAGGTGGGAGAACGGCTCGGGCGCCGCGGCCGAACGCCCGTACCCGCGCAGGTCGTAGCGCACGACGCGGAAACGCTTCGAGAGCGGCCCCATCTGCTCGTCCCACAGACGACTATCGACGAGCCCGCCGTGGACAAAGACGACCGCCAGCCCCTTCCCCCTCGACTCGTAGAATAACCGGGTTCCGTTCACCTCCGCGGTGCCCGAAGCCGTCTGCGCGCGCGTCGCGCCGCCGCTCGCGCAGAGCAGCAGGAACGCCGCCGCCAGCCCTGAGAAGGTTCTCGACACAACGTCTCCCAAACTCATGCTTCACCCTCCCGCCTCCGTCCAGGGCGCATGATAGCCGCGGGGGGAAGGCGCGGCAATCTTTATCTCTGCCGCGCCCGTGCGGGCCGGGCGCGAGGTGTGTGCAAACGGGTGCGGTTGGTGATAGGCTATAAAGCAAATTTCAGCAGGGAGATTTCAGCGTGTGCGGCAGCCGGTCGGCTCCGGCGGCGCGGGCGCGTGTTGAGGTGATAAGACCTTGAGCGAAGAGCTTAACAGACAGGATTTGTCGGAGATTATCGCGGAGAGTTTCGGCGCCAACGCGACGTACGTCGAGGGTCTGCTGGGTCGTTACCGCAGCAACCCCTCGCTGGTAGACGAGGCGTGGCGCACCTACTTCGCGGAACTGCTGGGCGACGGCGCGGCGGGCGGCAACGGCGCGGCGGCGTCGGCCGCCGACGGCGGGCAGTCCGCGCCGCAGCCTCAGGCCGAAGCGCAGACGCAGGCCGCGCCCGAGGCGGCACCGGCACAGGCTCCGCCGGGCGCGGAGGCTCAGGCGGCGCCGGCCCAAGCCCCCGCGGCGCAGGCGGCGGCGCAGGTGCGCGGCGAGGCGCAGCCCATCCGCGGCGGCGCGCTCAAGATCGTCGAGAACATGGAGACGAGCTTGACGGTGCCGACGGCCACGTCGAACCGGCATGTGCCCGTCAAGGTTCTTGAAGAGAACCGCGCGCTCGTCAACCAGTATTTGAAGGAGCACAAGCGCGGCAAGGCTTCCTACACGCACTTCATTGCCTACGCCATCCTGCGCGCGGTCGAACGCTTCCCGCAGATGAACGACGGGTTTGCGGTCGTTGACGGGGCGCCCGCGCGCGTCCGCCGCGCGCAGGCCAACCTCGGCATCGCCATCGACCTTGAGAAGAAGGACGGCTCGCGCACGCTCCTCGTCCCGAACGTGAAGAACGCGGGCGCGATGGGCTTCGCCGAGTTCCTCGCCGCATATGATGACGTGGTGAAGCGCGCGCGCGCCGGCAAACTCGGCGTGCCCGACTTTCAGGACACGACCATAAGCTTGACCAACCCCGGCACCATCGGCACCGTCTCCTCGAACCCGCGGCTGATGGCCGGGCAGTCGGCCATCATCGCGACCGGCGCCATCGAGTACCCGGCCGAGTACCACGCGATGACGCCGCAGGCGCTGTCGCTCTTAGGCATCAGCAAGGTCGTCAACATCTCCTCGACCTACGACCACCGCGTCATTCAGGGCGCGGAGTCGGGCGCGTTCCTTGCCTACGTCCACGAGCTTCTGCTCGGCGAGCACGATTTCTACATCCGAATCTTCCGCGACCTCGGCATCGCCTACCAGCCGATGCGCTGGGCCACCGACTTCAACCCGGCGCTCCTGGGCGGCGACGGCCGGCGCGACCAGATCGTCAAGCAGGCGCGCGTGCTCGAACTCATCAACGCCTACCGCGTGCGCGGCCACCTCATCGCCGACATCGACCCCCTGCACGCGCTCCCCATCCAGTATCACCCCGAGCTCGACATCGAGACCTACGGGCTGACCATCTGGGACTTAGACCGCGAGTTCATCACGGGCGGCCTCGCCGGCAAGGAGAGCGCGCCCCTGCGCGAGATACTCGACATCCTGCGCCGCGCCTACTGCGGCAAGGTCGGCACGGAGTACAGGCACATCCAGAGCAAGGAGCAGAAGGTCTGGATACGCGACCGCATCCGCGTGGAGTTCGTCACGCCCGAGCCCCTGAGCCCGGAGACGAAGAAGGCGCTCTTGAAGCGCCTCATCCGCGCCGAGCAGTTCGAGCGCTTCCTCCACACGAAGTACCTCGGGCAGAAACGTTTCTCGCTGGAAGGCTGCGAGACGATCATCCCGCTGCTCGACCAGCTCGTCGAGCGCGCGGCCGAGCGGGGCGTCGAGGACATCACTCTGGGGATGGCGCACCGCGGCCGACTCAACGTGCTCGCCAACGTCGTCGGCAACTTCTCCGAGCGCATCTTCACGGCCTTCGAGGGCTCAGTCCACCCGGACTTCCCGGCCGACGAGGGCGACGTGAAGTACCATCAGGGCGCGTCGGGCGAGCGCGAGACCGCGTCGGGCCGGAAGGTGCACATCACCATCTCGCCCAACCCGAGCCACCTCGAATTCGTCGACCCCGTCGTCGAGGGCATGGTGCGCGCCAAGCAGGACGCGTGGCAGTTGGCCGGACAGCCGCGCGAGGAGGTCATCGACCGCGCGCTCCCCGTGCTGCTGCACGGCGACGCGGCCTTCGCGGGGCAGGGCATCGTGATGGAGACGTTGCAGCTCGCAGACCTGCACGGCTACCGCACGGGCGGCACCATCCACATCATCATCAACAACCAGATTGGCTTCACCACCTCGCCCGAGGACAGCCGCTCGTCCATCTACTCGACCGACGTGGCGAAGATGACGCAGCTCCCCATCTTCCACATCAACGGCGACGACCCCGAGGCGGCTTTCCGCGTCCTGCGCATCGCGCTCGACTACCGGCAGGAGTTCAACAAGGACGTGGTGCTCGATGTCATCGGCTTCCGCCGCCTCGGCCACAACGAGGGCGACGAGCCGAGCTACACGCAGCCCCTGATGTACGCGCGCGTGAAGGCGCACCCGGGCGTGCGCGCCGTCTACGCGCAGCGTTTGGTCGGCGAAGGCGTCGTCACCGAAGAAGAGGTCGAGCAGATGACGCGCGAGGCCGTCGAGCGCTACGAGCGCAGCCACGCGCGCGCCAAGGAGATCGTCGCGCAGAAGGAGCCTCTGAAGGAGCTGCCGCCGCCGCCGCCCGAGGAGGACGGCTCGGACATCGTCGAGACGGGCGTGCCCGCGGAGGTCATCCGCGACATCGCGCACCGCATCGCGGTCGTGCCCGAGGGCTTCAACATCAACCCGAAGATGGTCAGCCAGCTTGCGCGGCGCGCGAAGATGGGCGACGGGCAGACGCCTCTCGACTGGGGCTTCGGCGAGTTGATGGCCTTCGGCTCTCTGGGTCTGGAAGGCTCGCGCGTGCGCCTGTCGGGGCAGGACTCGGGGCGCGGCACGTTCTCGCACCGCCACGCCATCATGTACGACACGCAGACCGGCAAGCCCGGGTCGCCGCTCTCCGTGATGACCGCGCGCAGCGAGACGCGCTCGCTCGTCGAGGTCTTCGACAGCTCGCTCTCGGAGCAGGGCGTGCTCGGCTTCGAGTACGGCTACACGGTCGAGGCGAAGGACGCGCTCGTCGCGTGGGAGGCGCAGTTCGGCGACTTCTCGAACGGCGCGCAGGTCATCATCGCCACTGTCATCGCGCCCGGCGTGGACAAGTGGCAGCAGGCTTCACGCCTCGTCCTCCTGCTCCCGCACGGCTACGAGGGGCAGGGGCCCGAGCACTCGAACGCGCGGCTCGAAAGGTATCTGCAGCTCTGCGCCGAGAACAACATGCAGGTCTGTTACCCGACGACGCCCGCGCAGTACTTCCACCTGCTCCGGCGTCAGGTCAAGCAGCCCGCCGCGCGCGAGCTGGTCGTGATGACGCCGAAGAGTCTGCTGCGACTCCCCGCGGCCGTCTCGACGATTGAGGAGCTGGCGCAGGGCGGCTTCCGCCCCGTCATTGACGACGCGGAGGTGACGGACAAATCGGCCGTGCGCCGCATCGTCGTCTGCGGCGGCAAGGTCTTCTATGACCTCGCGGCGGCGCGCAAGAAGTCGGAAGACTACCGCGTCGCCATC
>JBEVJD010000074.1:0-46800 GCA_040510435.1 Pyrinomonadaceae bacterium
GCGATTCATTTTCTGGCCTATTCAAACGCCCGGCGCGCGAGCGAGCCGTCGGGACTTTGGGACACCGATGCAAGAGCCTCAGGCAATGATTCCTTGGTGGGTGGTGAACACCTTCAGCGGAGACCCTGAGGCCGACTTCGGCCCTCTGAACTTCTCGGCACTGCTTTCGCTCCAACTGGAGCGCTGGAGCCGCCGCAGCGGGGTCATGAACGACGCCACGGGCAAGTGGTGGCACATAGACACCCCCGACCTCCCGCCGCCGGAAACGCCCGCCGAGTTGCACGACAACCTCAACCGCTTCGTGCTCAACTCCTACCCTCTGCGCCGGCATGGCGGTCAGCCGCCCGCCATCTCCGGTCTGATTGACAACACCGAGTTGCGGATCGCCCTTGTCGGCGACGTGCGCGACCGCACGAGCCGCACCTACCTGCACTGCCTCGGCAAGTTCATCCGGCTGAACGCGCTCACCCTGCTCGACCCGATTGACATCAAGCTCCTCGCCTTCGTCAACGTCCCCCACGACGCGCACCTCGACCCCGGCCGGGAAGGGATCGCACTTTTCCTGGCGGAGCTGCACACGATGATGTTGCAGCCGCCCGCGCACCGCCCGTTCGACTGGGTCGTCATCTCCCAGGACAAGAACTTCTCGCCGCCGCGCAAGCGGTCGGGCTACGATCAGCTCGCCCCCGACCAGCTTACCCAGATGATGGCGCAGACACTCTTTCACGCCATGATCGGCGAGGGCCGGGCCCTGCGCGACATAGCCGAAAATTACTCGCCCGCCTACCTGTCCGTCGGTTCCGTCTCCTTCTACTACGACTGGGGTCAGCACAAGCACCGGCTGGCGGAACAGACGAGCCGTGCCCTGGTCAATAAATTCACCACCTCGAAGGATCCGCCCTTTATTGACTTCGGCGAGGTCGAGACCGCCCTCTCGACGATTCAGGCGCGGTTCAAAACGCAGCGCCTGCTCGACGAGTTGCTCCTTGTCTCCGACGTGCTCGCCCGCGAGTTGACGCCCCCGCGTGAGGAGGACAAGGCCGACTTGCCCGTGCCGGGCGACGCGACCGAGCCGCCGACGGCCAGGGCCGACGACGCGGCCTCCCTGTACCGCGCCGCCGTCCGCCGGTCGCAGCAGAGGCTCGAAAAGGGAGGAGAGATATTATGGAAAGGCGGCTTAACGTTCAGGAGTACCGAGCGCACCCTCATCGAGTCCGTCCAGGGCATCTTCGTCGGCGAGTATGGCGAGGGCGGCGCCCGCGCGCTCGAACAGGCTTTGCTCGTCCTCGGCAAACTTGAGGCGCTGTTCGAGGAGCGGCGCCTTGAGGTGCAACTGACGAGGATGGATGACGCCGCCTTCAGCGACATCCTCAAGGCGCTCGACCTGCACGTCCAACCCGCGCCCCCGCCCCCCCCGCCGCCCGAAGAACCGGGCGGTCGCGGCGGGGATCAGTTCTCCGCCATCGCGCTCCTGCAACTCGTCGAATGGTTGGCGACGGTTCCGCTGTGGGCCAAGGTCATCGCCGGGCTGCTGTTCGGCGGCTCCGGCTACACCCTGTACCGCAAGCTGAAGGCGAGGCAGGCGAGGAGCGCCCTGCCCCCCCGGGAGAAGGACGCGCTCCCCCCGGCGAAGGACGAGGATGATGATGAGAAGAAACTTCTTCACAACGAGCTGCGCGGGAAGGTGCAGACTTCGCTCACGCACATCTACGTCCGTGCCATCAGGCTCGTCAAGAAGCTCGAACTCTTCATCGGCGAGGTGAGGGAGAAAGCCAACAAGGAGAGTCTACCCTTCGAGCCTGTCTACGCTTACAGGTCGACGGCCTTCTTCCGCTCGGTCTTCGACGAGTTGGCCGTCCCGGGGCGCCCGGCCATGAAGCCGCTCATCTCAAACGGCTCATTCGCCCCGCCCCTGCCCGTCAACGAGCGGCTGGTTAAATTCAAAGACTTCGAGGACGAGGAATTGTGCTTCCTTATCAACGAATTCCTGGACGAGCGGCCGAAGAAAGCGCTTCCCGTTCTCGCGCCCGCGGAGATAGGTGAAGCCGACCCGCAGAAGCTGAGCGACAAGTCCGCCGAGGAACTGCCCGTCATCTTTTACGACTTCGCCGCCGACCTCTACGAGCGGTCGGCGCCGCTGAGCATGGACGCCGCCCTCCGTTACATCAAAGCGGCGGGCGAGCAGGAGAGGCTTCTCTCGTTCGTCGCAGAGCTGGCCTCACCGCCTGTCATCTTCAGCCCCGGAAGCGTCAAAGCGCCCGACCCCTTTGTCGAATTCAAGTACCACGACGGCGGACTCATCGACGAAGTGTTCGCCGTCCACCTCGACGAGCGCAAGCAGGAGCCTCGGGTCGGGGTCGAAAGCATTAATGACGGCGACCTGCTCTCGGTCGGCGTCTACCAACCGATCCTCACCTCGCGCCAGGGTGAATTCCCCTCCCTCGACAGTATCCACACCATAGCCGCGATGAGTGGCCCCACAACGGTGCGGGCGACGCCCTCGCTCGTCTTCACGCTGGCGACGCTGGCCCACGACTCGACGCTCGCGCCCATCCCCGCGTTGATCAGCCCGACGGACGGCGGCCGGCTTCTCCCCCCCGAGCCGGTCGCGCGCGACATCTCGCTCTTCCGGCGGCAGTTGGTGGAGCCGCTGTACGGCTTCGGGAGGCGGCCGGTCAAGGGACTCCTCCCCGAATACCGCGGCGACGACGAGGACGATCTCTTCAAAGAGCCCGCCGCGACCGGGACGGGGGCGCGGGCAGGGGCGACCTACGACGTGATGGCGATGGCCGGCATCAAGGATCACCCCGCCGACCTCCCCTTCCACGTCGGCGCAGAGTACGTGCTCCAGGCCGGCCTCAAGAGCACAGTCCCCGAGGGCTTCAGCGCCGCCGCCATCTCCCTGCCCGCGGGCGAGGAGAGCTTCGAGTTCCACCTCTTCGTCCACGCCGACGGTATGCAGGTTCGGCCCGATTGGGCTCAAACTCTCACCTACAAGCCCGGCGCAGAGTCGTCCTTCGTAGAATTCCGCCTCAGCCCCGGCGAGACGGGCAGCAAGCTGATACGCGTCGAATTCCTCTACCAACGCCACTGGATAGCGCACATCCGGCTTGAAGTTGAAGTTATCAACGCTCACGAGCCGGTCTTCACGGCCTGAGGCTTAACTGAGATGACAGCGAGCGACAATCTGCAATCAGTCAAGGCTTCGTTTCGCGGGGTGCCCAGCTATCCCCAGGATGTCGCTCTGTGGATTTCGAGGGACGGCTCGTACTTCAAAATGCAGATCTTCTATCGCGACTTCCGCGTGCAGGACGGGGTAACACTTACACCCGATGACCTGGATTTCATCAACAAGGTCCTCAGCCGCGCGCTCAAAGAGGTCGTCAACGATCAGAGTTCATCCACCGATTCATGGCGACAACTTGCCGAGGCCGGCTATTACGCCTTCAGAAGTATCTTCAGTACTCCCCGACTCAAAGATGCTGCGCGGAGGATTTTCACGCCCGCCGGCCGGAAGCTGAACGTCCAGATCGCCTCGGGAGATTTCTCTTTACCGTGGGAGCTACTCTACCCGGTGGAGGTGAGTGAAGGGCGGCCCGAAGAGTTGTTCAATCACTTTTGGGGGATGAGCCATGTCATCTCGCGCTCCGTTGCGCCGAGTGACCAAACGCTCGACTCGGAAATTCCCTTCTCCTCAAAGCCCGTCCTCGGACTTCTGGCGGACAGGGATTTAGAGTACGTTCGGGACAAAGAGATTCGTTACTTTGAGGGGCTCGCGGGCGATGACAAGATCGCGCTCAAGGTACTCGCCGACCTCGACGCCGAAGACGAGAACGAAGGGCTGCGGGCGTTTAAGGGTTTCTGGCGGGACGCATATCACCTGGCCCACTTCGCCTGCCACGCCTTCTACGAGGTGAGCGCCCCCCCGCTCTCTTACGTTAACCTGACCAAACGATTCAGGGTCAGGCTCATGAACATTATTAACCAGGACATTGAAATTAACGGCCACCCGCTCGTCTTCTTTAATGCCTGCGAGACGGGCCGGCCGAGCCCACTGTACACCTCTTCCTTCGCGGGCAAGTTCATTGAGCTTGGCGCGCGCGGAGTGGTTGTCAGCGAGGGCGAGGTGCCTGATGACTTCGCCGCCGACTTCGCGGAGCAGTTGTACAATCGGCTGCTCGACGGCGCAGAGTTGGGGGAGAGCCTTCTAGCCGCCCGTAGATACTTCCTCGAAACGCGCAACAATCCCTCGGGGCTGCTGTATGCCATGTACGCCCCGCCGTCAATTCGTCTGTCTAAAATCTAGGGAGGTCGGTATGGAAGAGCAAGACAGTATTCTGGTAAAGGTCGGGGACTCTGTCGTCACGAGGGGGCGCGGGGCGCAGGAGCTTAAGGTGGAAGTGCTGGCCCAGAATATGAACATCTTTCTGGGGCAGCTCGAGCGTGTGCTTGAGAAATCACCGGATCAGGTCGGTAAGTTCCAGTTCGACGAGATAACCGTCTCGGTAGAGATTTCGGCTAACGGGAAGTTGATACTGCTTGGCACCGGCGTGGAAGCGGCCGCGAAGGGGGCTTTGCAGTTCAAATTTAAGAGGCAGTCTGGCTAAGACAACTTCCGTAATAGTGAATGTCTTACAGCGACCTGGATTTGACTGGGACTATTTGTCAGACGGTTGAGAGGCGGGCAGTGCCCGCCTCTCAACCGTCACACTCAACTGCCAACCGCTATAGTTAACAATAACCCTTTACTGTGTGATGCCGCCGGTGGGGAGGAGGCGCGTGGGGGGCTTCCAGCCTTTGCCGAAGACGACTTCGACCACGGCGTTGTCCTGGGAGAGCGGGTCGGTCGGGTCTTTCAGGTCGAATTCGCCCGTCGTCACCACGACGATGTCCTCCCGCTGAGCGGGCGGCAGGCGGCTTTGAATCAACTCCGCGATGACGCCGGCGCGCCGGGCGCCGTAGACCCAGTTCCGGCGCAGCTTGGCGCCGGGGCTGGTATCTTCCGCGTCGGGGTCGTCGAGATGGTTCGAGTGCCCGATGACGAAGATGACGGGGAATTCGCTCCGGAGCGTAGCGTATTCCTCGACAATCCTGCCGACGAGTTCCGCCGTGGCGGAGGTGCTCCGCAGCCTGTCGACGGGCCGCGCCTCAAACGTCCCCGCCAGGAATTGCGTCGAGGCGAGCTTGAAGTTGCCCGTGGCGTTCTGCTCCCGCGACTCCTTCACTTTCAGCTCCTCGTATAACCTGCCGAGCGTTGCATACGACCTCTGGAGTTCTTCAAAGCCCTTGCGCTCCTGCGCGTGACTGGTCTGCGCGGCCTCCTTCTGTTTCTTCTGGCGCGAGTACATCTGGCCGCTGACGAGGATCATCACCAGGAGCACGCCCATCATCGCGATGACAAGGTCGGTGCCGGGCCCGAACTGGTTCGAGTCTTCGGAGACGAATTCGTTCAGCCGTCCCATCGGCCATCCCCCGGCGCGCGCCCTACCAGATGTTTGAGAGCAGCTCGCGGAAACGGAAGCGGATTCTTCTGAGCAGAGAGATGCGACCGGGACGCTCCAGGGTCGCGGTCAATCTCGCGAGCTTCTGCGAGAGGTCGGACAGGTCTGGGGTGACGTTGCGCGCGTCGCGCGCCCGCGCCGCGTCGAAGCCCACGCGGATTTGCTGCCCGACCTCTTTCAGGGCGGAGGCGTTCGCCGCCGCGCGACCCTCGGCCTGCCTGTAAGCCTCCGACGACTCGGCGCTCTGCCGCTGGAGCGCGCCCGTCAGGCCGTCGAGCGCGCCGTTGAACTGCGCGATCTGGTTGGAGAGCTGCGCCACGTGCGGGTTGAGCGTGTCGGAGATGTGCCGGCCCGCCGCGGCGATGGTCTCCTGCAAGGTCACGCCCACGTTCTTGAGCGAGATCGAGTCGTAGACGCCCTTCACGTCGTCAATCAGTTCCCGCTGACTCGCGCCCACCTGCGCGAGGAACCCGTCGAACTGCTTCCTCGCGGTGGCGAGCGCTTCGATGCCCGCGCGAATCTGCTCGGTCTGGCTGACAATCTTCTCCTGAAGGTCGGCGAGGCCGGCCGAGTACTCCTCGGTCTGGTTGAAGACCCGGCCGCTCAACTCTTCGAGCGTGTAGCGCAGTTGCCTGAACTCCGCCAGGTAGGCGTCCTTGTTGACGGCGTTGCGCGCCAGCGAGAGCATGGTGACGACGGCGCTCTCCATGCTCTGAAAGTATGTCTCCTGCTGCTTGCGCAGGATGAGGACGAGGAAGCCGAGGATGACGGCGGCCTCCAGCCCGGCGAGGCTGGCGCTGAAGGAGACGAAGAGGTTGCCGAACATCTCCTTGATGACGCGCATGAAGTCCTCTTCGCCCTGGAGGTTGGCGAACTTCTCGGCACTCATCGCCAGCAGCAGGCCGACGAACGTCCCGAGAATGCCGATCCAGAGCGCGATCTTCTGGAGGTTTTGCAGCTTGAAGATGTCTTCGAGCGGCTCCTCGCGGTACGGCTGGACGACGTTGACGCTCGACTCGAACTTCCTGTCCCGCGCCTCTTTGAAGATGTGCTGGAAGAGGCGAATCATCGCGGGCGGCGGGGTGCTGACGTTGTCCGGCAGGATGTCTTCTTCGAGCTTATCGAGGTCTAACCTGCCCTTGCTTTGCGCCTTGACCTCCCTCAAATACTCTTCGCCCCGGGCCTCGATCTCGCCGACGATGGCGCTCTCGACCTGAAGCCGCGCCAGCCCCTTCGCCGCGACGACGACGCCCCACACGGCGAGGAGCTGCGCGCCGATGGTGAAGATAATCCAGCCGTCGGCATACTGGTAGGTGTAGGGGCCGAGGCGGACGATGATGAACGCGCCCAGCACGAGGACGGCCAGCAGCTTCTTCTGGCCGAGCCAGAAGGAGGGCGACTTGAGCAGGTCGCCGGGCGCGGCCACGGCGAGCGCCGCGCGCCTCGTCGAGCCGGTGTGTGTGGGGCCGCTCATTTTTCCTCCCCGGCGCCTCCATTGTGCGACTCGGGCTCAGCCGCGCCGAGCGCCTTGCGTACGTCGCGGACGGCCGTTCCCAAGCGCCTGTTGTTCCTCATCGTCTCGGGCAGCGTCTCGGCGCGCGCCCGCAGCACCTGCTGCTTGACCAGCCTCTTCGAGGTCGCCGCCTGCTGCTCCTGGATGCCCCTGATTTTCTCGTCCAGTTCCTCAAGCTCGTCGGCGCTCTCTTCGGAGGTGACAATTCCAATCCGCCGCGCCAGCAGGCTCTTCAGCTGCTCCGTGAGCGAATCTTGAATCATCACGAGGGACTCGATACTGGCCCCGATCCCCTTCAGGTTCGCGCTGGCGTACGCCTGCTCGACCTTCGCCACGTCCTCCTCGCTCTTCGTGCGCTTGCGCGAGAAGGTGGTGATGCTCATCACCAGCCCGTAGCCCTCCTTGAGTCGCGCGTTGACCTCCTTCTGCACCGCGAGGCGGAGCGTGTCGTAGCCCCCCGGCGGGTCACGCAGCATCTCGTCGGAGCATTTCACCAGGTACGCCTCGACGCTCTCGCTAAACGTCTCACTCACCTTCTCTATCCCTTCGTCACGGGACTGGAAGGTATACCACCCCTCGCTGTCCACGCCCACGACCTGAAACTTACCCTTGAAGACGAACCTCTCGCCGGAGTACAGCGGCTCGACGGTCACGTCGAAGGGGCACAGCTCGCGGCGCAGCGCCTTCAGACGCTCGATCAGCTTGTCGTCGAGCGGCACGGGGACGACGCTGACGACGTGCGCCTTGAACTTCTTTTCGAGGCGTTTACGGATGCGCCCCACCAGCGCCTCCTCGACCGTCGGGCCGTTGCCGTCCTTCGAGAAGCTGAAGTTCATGTAGAAGTCCGAGGGGTCGATCTCGTGGAGGTACTGACCCGCCTCCTCGACCGCCACTTTCTCCATCGCCTCCTGCACTTTTTCCTGCCGGTTGAGGTAATCCTGCACGTCCGTCAGGTCGTTGATTCTCGCCGTGATGACGAGGCGCAGCTTGACGTGCACGTCGGAGACGCGCGTGGCGAACGTCTGCTCGGGCTCGATGGTGAAGTTGTCGAGCAGCTTGTAGGGTTCAAGGTCGGGCTGCGAGATGAGTTGCTGGAGGTCGTACCCGATGGCGGCGGCCTCGGCGCGCATCTTCGCCTTAATGCGGGTCGCGATTTTCAACTCGGAGCCCGAGCCGTTGTGCGCGGCATGCGTGACCAGCCCGCCGCCGTCCTCGCCGTTCTCCGGCTCGCGGAAGTTGAGGAGCAGGTCGATGTACTTCTTCCCGAACACCTGCTCGTGGATGACGCGCTCTAAAGACTTCCTGATTCGGTCGGCGGGTTCGGCCGGCTGGATGGACTGGTAGCGCGCCACGTCCACGAGTTTCATCTGGAGCTTGTTCTTGATCTCGACCGGCTTCGGGAACTCCGGGATGTCGCATGTCACCGGGTGCTTCAGCTCGAAGAACCTGTGCTCCTCCGGCACCTCCGCCTTGCTTTCGAGACGAAGCTGCCCGACCCTCCGCCCGCTCCCGCGCAGCTCACGATCCAGATGCCGCTTGAGCGTGGCCTTGAACTCGTGGCCGTTCAACTCCGTGTAGAACTGGTGGAGCGTGACCTCCTCAACGAGGTAGCGGCGCAGCGCCGAGACCACCCTGTATTCGAGCCGGTCTTCGGCGTTCATCGAGAGGACGGCGTGGACTTTGTCGCTCTCGTCCACGAGCAGTTCCGCGCTGAGCTTCAAGTCCTCCTCGCGGTCAGAGTCCCTGAGCCGCACCGAGGCGCGCGTCGGCCCGACGTTGACCGTGCCGAGCGAGTCCTCGCCGTCGAGCGAGAGCGTGACCTTGAGCGTCAGCCCCGCCTCGTGCTCGGCCTTGTTCACGATGTACTTCTGAAGCTCCTGCCTCTGCTCGTAATAGTGGCCGATGAAGTGGCCGGGGTCTTTCTCGTTCGTGAAGGCGGCCACCCACTTCTTGAGCAGGCCGTCGAGGACGAGGCCCGGGTGCGCGTCGCCGCAGAGGGCCTCGGCCGCGCGCTCCTCGTGACTCGGCTCGACGCGCGCCTCGTAGTTGACGCAGACGCCTATCTCGTCCCCCGTCTCGAAGTCTGCGACGGCGCAGATCGGCCCGCGGCACTTGGCGAAATTCAGCGCGTCGTCGGTGTTCGAGACGAGGTAGTAGTACGCGGGCTTGAAGAGCGACGGCCTCGGCACGGCCTTCTTCTTCTGGCAGTCGATGAAGACGAGCTTGGCCGCGTCGGACTCGTTTTTAGTCCCCTTCTCGACCTTGCGGATGACGACATCGAGCGGGCGGGCTTGAGACATGTGAACCTCCAACGGCCTCCGTCAGGCGGCCTGCCTTCTCAGGATTTTGAAACGCTTGATGAGATACCTGACCCAGTTGCGGCGGCGGCTCAGGCGGCGGCGCGGTCCGCCGCTCTGGAGCCCGGGCGTGTTGACGAGCAGCAGAAAATAGTCGGCCAGGTCGTCCCAGCAGGCGATCAACTCTTTCTGCTGCGCGGGCGTGGTGACGGCGATGACCTTCCGGAGCAGGAGGTCGAAGACGGCCTCGGTCTCGGGCCGCGGGCGCGCGTCGCGGGCGCTGTCGCCGTTCGGCGCGCCCGCGGCTTTATGAGTAACGGCGGCGGCGTACCCGGAATGATGTATGTTGACGGCGGACTGGCCCGATATGTGTACGCCGCCGACGCCCTGAGCCGAACCCTCGCCCGCGGCCACGTCCCGCCCCAGCAGGATCACGGCCCACTCGGCGAGCAGCGCGCCGAGCGACACGTTGATGTTCTCGTCCGTGTCGTCGGTCACCACTTCACTGAGGCCCGGGTGGAAGAGCCAGTTGGTGAGGAGCGAGAGGTTGGTGTTCGTGGCCCGTGCCCCTTCGGCCGTGTCCAGCCCCGGCGTCGCCAGCAGCGGGTAACGGCACGGCCACGAGCCGTAGAACTTCGAGTCGAACTCGGCCGTGGTGAGCAGGCTGTACTCGAAGATCAGGCGCATCGCGTACTGGTTCGAGGGCGAGTAGAAGTACGGCTCGCGCTCCCGCTCCGGCAGCCACGACTCCAACACCTGCAACACCTCGTAGATGCCCGCGTCGCGCTGCCGGACGCGCTCGTAGAGGGCGGAGTACGTCCTGAACTGGATGGTCTCGCCCCCCTGGTCGAAGAGCTGGCGCACCCAGCGCAGCTCGAACTGCTGCGTCGTCTGAAGCCGCCGGACGATCTCCAGCACCGCTTCGTGCTGGGACGACGCCATGAGCCGCGCGAAGAGGTCGTTGATCGTCTTCTCCAGGTGCGTGTGTTCGAGCATCCGGCGCACGAGCCGCGCCACGGTCGAGTAGACGACGCGCATCGCCGCCGCCAGGTCGGCCGGGAGCGCCGGCCTGTAGGCGTCGTCGTCCCGGCCCTCGGCCTCGCCGGCCGCGACCTCCAACAGCGGCGAGAGCGCCGTGACGATGTCGAAGAGCCAGTCGCGGCCGAAGGTCTCGGGGCTCTCCAGAGCCATCCTGACGGTGACGCCGATGACGCCCTCGTTGACGTTGACCGAGCGGTCGAAGAGCAGCCCGAGCCGCTGGATGCGGCCGAACTGCTTCTTCAGATAAAAGCCCTTCTCCGTCTCCAGATAGTCCCTCAAGTACTGGCGCAGCGTCGGGTCTTTGAAATCGATCCGGCGCCCCGACTCTTTGCCGGTGACGACTTCGAGCCTGCACTCCGCCAGCAACTCGTCCGCCCCGTCCAGCCACATCTGCTGGAGCGCACGCTCCTCCCAGACGAACTCGGGCTCTCTGTCGCCCGTGTGGTTCTGCGCACGCTCCTTCTCCGCCGTCGCCTCCGCCTTCCGCACGTCGCCTTCGGCCTTCGGCGCGAGGACGGCGACCTTCGTCGTCAGACCTTCGAGCAGCGCCGAGACGACGCGGTTGAACTCGTGCGGGTTCAGGTCGGGGAAGTTGGCGGCCACGTAGAGCACCGTGTCCTTGATCGAGTCGCCGCCCTTAAAGTGCGACCTGACGAAGCTCGCGCGCGCGTCCTCCTCCGCCTTCAGCGCGCCCTCGTCCTGCTCCCTCTCTTTAACTTCCGCCTCCAGCCGTCCGTTCTCGACCAGCCCTCGTATCTGCGACCAGAAGGCACCATCGTCCTTCACCCAGCGGTCTTGCGCCCGCTGCTTCTCGATGCGCTCCTTCAAGGCTTGATGGCCTTCGGGGAAGTGGCGCTTGAGCAGTTCGTGCAGCCAGTCGATGTCCCAGCAGGGGAAGTAGAACGACTTCCTCGCCTCCGTCATCGGCTTGCGCGCGTGCGAATAGTCGCCGCGGCAGATGAGCCAGAGGTTGTTGGCCCTCAAGTCCTGCTTGAGTTCTTCGGCCGTCTGCTTCACCCCCAGGAGCGACTCCATGAAGAGCGTGCCGCGCTTGCCGCTCGCGTCCACGTAGACGACGGCCGGCGTCTCCGCCTCGTCCTCCGGGCCCGTGAATAGCTCTATTCTTAACTCCGTCTCCTCCACCCCGGCCCGGTCGCAATCGAGGTAGAACTTTTGCAGGTCTCCGGCGTCGAGCCTTTCGACCAACGCGGCAACCGACGCGTTGGCGAGGTCGTCGTCCAGGCAGTTGACGACGAGAAGGCGGCAATCCTCCAACTGATGAAGATGGGGCGCCACCTCGTCCGCTTCAAACTTGTGTTGCTTCGAGTCGGTGCTCAGATGAAGTTTATTGATGACTTCGAGGTAAGACTTCTTTTCGGCCTTCCGCCCTTCGGGATTGTCCCCGCCGAAGTTGAAGGCGAAGAGGTTGTTTCCGTCGCCGAACGCGGCCTGCCCCGAATCAACGCGCTCGACCTCCAGTTTCCCAGACCGGTTGACGACGACGCCGCCGAAGCCGCTCTTCTTCTTCTTCTCCGACCTCATCACCGGGAAGTTTAAATCCTTGCCCTTCTTCCCCTTCGCGGGTCGCACGTCGTTTCCGTTGCCGGCGGGAGCAGACTTCGCCTGGTTCTCCCTCTTCTCTTCCGGTTCCAAGGGCTTGTTACCCTCGTGGGGCTGAGCCGCTGCGGCGGCCTTCTCGCCGTCGCTCGCCGGCAGGGCCGAGGTCTTCGCTTTCACGCCGGGGACGGCGCCGCCGCCGGACTGCACGGGCTCCGGCGGCGGCGGCCCCGCGGCACCGCCAACCGGGCTCAGCGGCATCGGCGCCGGGTTCGGGTCAGGGGTCGGCGGCGTCCCCGCGGGCGGGTTGGGTTTCCAGCCGCATGAGCATTCGGCCGTTTGACACGTGGGGCAGTTCATCGAGAAGGCTCTCCGGCTAGTATGAAACCGGCGACGAAGTATTACCCGCGGGCGGACGGTCTTTACCGCACGCCCCGCCCGCGCTTTCTGCCCTTCGTGCCGCTCCCATAATGTGTCAGGGTGTTGCCGTCGCCCACGGCCAACTGGTCTGCGTTCACCGTCCCGAACGTCATGTTGTATTTGGACGCGGGCGTCTTATCAGGTGGGGGCTGCGCCTCGGTCGCGACGCCTTCGGCAGTCTCCGCGTCGTCGTCGGGCTCCGCGGGCGTCTTCCAGAGAAGACCCTCGCGTGCGTTGCTGAAGAGGGTGGGGATGGCCCAGTCGGAGCCGTCCGTGTCGAGGTCTGCGAAGATGGCCTTGCGCCCCTCGGCCACACACGCCTCAAGCGGGCTGCCGTCGGCGAGCGCCTGGTAGAACTCGCGCGCGAAGCACGCCGCCAGGTCGTCGCGGACGATGTCCTGCATGGCGACGACGGCCGGGACGCCCGCGTTGAGTGCGGCCTGGGCCACGCCCAGCGGCGCTCCCCCCGTCGAGGGGATGGCCGTCCGGCAGGCGTTCAGGAACAGAAGGCGGATGGGCGTGTCCCGCAGGAAGTAACTCAGCCTGAGTGCGCTGACCATGTCGGCGCCGCCGCGCTCGTCTTCGAGGACGAGGTGGCCCGCGTCCTCCGCGAACTCGCCGTGCCCTACGTAGTGGAGCACGTGGTAGGGCCGCTTGCGCAGCTCGGCCTGTAACTTCCTGAGGCTCGCCCCACGCATGACTTTCACGTGGCCGATTCGTCCCGCCCTCTTCAACTCGTCGAGGCTTTCGCGCGTCAGCTTCAACTCCTCCTCGACGGCCGGGAGCGGCGGCGCGTCGTTCGGCGTGGAGACCGCGAGCAGGAGGTTGAGCGGCCCGCGTATCTCTTCGGGGAAGACTTCCGGGCCGTCGAAGAAGAAGCGCACCACCGGATGTCTCGGCGAGAGGGCGAGGTGGTACGAGCCGTCGTGGATGCTCTCCCAGGGGAGCGCGGCCAGTTCCGGGGCGCGTATGTCGAGCCGCAGCCGGAGGATTTCCTGCTCGCCGAGAGTCGCCTCGCTCCGCTCCCAGAGGCGGCGGATGGGCTCCGGGAAGAGGGCCCCGAAAAGTGCCCGGCCCGGGGACTCGGGTGCGACCGGGGCGACCGCCCATCCGCCTCTCACCTCGGGCGGCTCCAACTCGGTGCTGCGTGGCAGGATCAACCGCGCCGCCTCGCTCCGACGGTTGACGGGCGAGCCGACGACCTCCACGTAGTAGCCCTCGGTTCGCCCGCCGTACAACTTCAAATCGAAGTCCCTGTATCGCATCGGCCCTCCCGCGTCACGCCCCGACTTCCCGCGCCGACGGCTTCGCCGCCCCGCCTTTAACCGTCATGAGACCCCGTGTATTACGTTACAGCGCGCGCCCGGCCGACCCGGCGTGTAATACTTTTTTCGATCCGTCATAAGTTGAGAACAAGGGGGCGAGGCGCAGTCGTGGTGGGCAGAGCGGTTCTGTCTAAAGTGGTCGTATTCGATTTGACCTGGTGTAAGGAGATAAAGCGATGACGACTTCCGAAGAGAACGAGAACAAGGAGGGTCGCACCCGCGCCGGGGGGGACGTGGAGACGAGAGGCGCTTCGCCTGCGCCCGGCAGCGCCGAGGTCGGCGGCACGAGGGCCGGCGGCGACGTGGAGACGAGAGGCGCGACCCCCGCCCCGAACGACAAGGAGCCCTCGGAGGAGGGTTGAGCGCCCGACCGCCCCGCACGAAATAAGTTCCGCGGGCCGCCCTCCCGGCGAGACGGCCTGAGTCGCACGAACCATAGCCGGCGCTTCCACCGAGCCGAGCAGATTTCCCCCGGAGCGCCGCCACCCCGGCACTCTTGCCTTTCCTCACCCCGCGAAGAGGGCAGTCCCTTGTGGGCTGCCCTCTTTCCCGCATGTCCGAACCCCCTTTGCTCGGGCAGGCTTCTAAGTTGACGAGATTCACACCCAAGTAATACCGTAGCTCCCATTGCCTGTTCGTCGCTCGTCCGCGCCCGAACTGTTTCACGGCCGAGTGTGGCATGCTCCCATTTCTATCTCGGCACAAAGCTAACTGAATCGTGAGAACACGTAGACCCGGCTTTTCGTCTTCGGGCCGGTCTCTCGCCATTTCGGCCCAGCCCGGGGCTGCCCTTCCCCGCGCGACGCGCCCGCGCCGTGTCTGCGTCGTACTACGTGCGTTCGCGTCGGCCTGCGGGGCCGCGCTGCTGCTGGCCGCCGACGGCCACGCGGGCTACGGCGTGCCGCGCTCGGGCGAACTGGCGGCGAGCGCCCCGGTCGCACAGCAAATCGCCGGGGGCGACATTCATCGTTATGAGATCGAGTTGTCGTCCGGGCAGTACGTCAGCATCCTTGTCGCCAAGTCCGACCTCAGCCTGTCGTTATCGCTGACAGACCCCGGCGGGCGCGTGCTGTGCGAATCCATCAGCAGGCGGTTCGGGCCGCTCCGCCTCACGCAGATAACGAAGGCGGGAGGCACCTACCGCGTGGAAGTCCGCTCGCTTGAGGGCGACGCCGTCCGCCGCCCTTACGAGATGAGGATCGAGCGGGTTGGCGTCGCCACCGCCCGCGACCGGAAAGACCAGCTTGCCGCGACGGCATACGCCGAGGCCGAAAGGCTGCGGAACGAATGGACGGAGGAGTCGCTACGTTCGGCCGTCGCCGAATACGAGAAGGCCGCGCGGCTGTGGCGCGCCATCTCAAGCCCGCGCGAGGCCGCCGCGTCGCTCGCCGCGCTCGGCGAGACTTTCACCATCCTCGGCGATTACCAGAGCGCGCTCGACGCATACGGGCGCGCGCGCGCCGTCAGCCGCGCCGCGAACGACCGCGAGGGCGAGGCGCACGCCCTCAGTCAGCTCGGGCACCTTCACGCCGGCCGCGACGACACCCCGCGCGCACTCGCATACTCTCGCATGCTGCGCCAACTCCTCGGGCCGTTCGCACAGACCTCGTCGCCCGAGCGCCTCCGCGTAGAGGCGGGCGCGCTCAACACCCTCGGCGAAGCCCAGTACGGACAGGGGAAGCTCAACGAGGCGCTGACCTCTTTCGGCGGCGCGCTCGACCTCTGGGTGCAGGCGGAAGACCGTCGCGGGCAGGCGCTCGCGCGGCTCAACCTCGGCTACACCAGCACCGACTCCGGAGACCTCCCGAAGGCCATCGAACATTTCGGTCAGGCGCTCGCGCTCTGGCGCGCGCTCGACGACCGCCGCGGGCAGGCGCAGGCGCAGACCGCGCTCGGGGCCGTCAACTCCTTCCTCGGCAGGTGGCAGACCGCGCTCACGTCGTACCGCGAGGCGCTGCGAACGTTCAGCTCGCTCGGCGACGAGCAGAGCCGCGCCGTCGCCCTCAACAACGTCGGCCGCGTCTACGAAAAACTGAACGAGCCGCACTCGGCGCTCGACCACTACAAGCTCTCGCTCGCGCTCAACCAAAAGAACGGCAACCACGGCTTCGAGGCCGTCACGCAGTATTACATCGGGCGCACCTACCGGCAGTTGGGCGACTACGAGCGGGCGCTCGACTTCTACCGGCAGAGCCTCGCGCTCAGCCGCCGCCTCGGTAAGCTCCGCGTCGCCGCCTACGCCTTCAACGACATCGGCGCCATCTATGCCGCGCTCGGCCAGAAGCAGTTCGCGCTCGAACAGTACGAGAAGGTTCTCAAGGTCTACCGCGAGGCCGGCGACCGGCGGGGTCAGGCCCACACCCTCAAGACCATCGGCGACATTCACTACTCTTCCGGCAACAGGCGGCAGGCGCTGGACTGCTTCGAGCAATGCCTGTCGCTCAGCCGCGAGGCCGGCGACCGCAGCGGCGAAACCACCGCGCTCTACGACATCGCGCGCACCGAGCGCGAGGGCGGCGACCTCGACGGCGCGCTCAGTCACGTCGTCGAGTCCGTCGAGATTATCGAGACGCTGCGCTCGCAGGTGGCGAGCCAGGAGTTGCGCGCCTCCTACTTCGCCTCCATCCACAAGCACTACGGGCTGTACGTCGCCCTGCTGATGCAGATGCACGGGCGCGAACCCGGGCGCGGACTGGCGGCCGTCGCCTTCGAGACGAGTGAGGGCGCGCGCTCACGCTCGCTGGTCGAAACGTTGCTCGCGGCCGGTGACGACCTGAGCCTCGGCGCCGACCCCGACCTGCTGGAGCGCGAGCGGACGCTGAGGCGCAAGCTCAGCTCCAAGGCCGTCTACCTGATGCATTTGCGCAACAGCACGCTCACCGAGGCGGGGGCCGACCAGATCGAGCGTGAGGTGCGGGAGCTGACCGCCGAGTATCAGGAGGTCGAGTCTCTACTCAAGATCAGGAACCCGCGTTACGCGAGCCTGACCCAGCCCGCGCCGCTGCGGCTCGAAGACGTGCAGGCGGAGCTGCGCGGCGACGACGCCGTGCTGCTCGAATTCGCGCTCGGCGACGAGAAGAGTTACCTGTGGGCCGTGACCTCCGACTCGTTCGACAGCTACGAGTTGCCGCCGCGCCTTGAGATCGAGGAGCGCGCGCGCCGTGTCTACCAACTGCTGAGCACGCGCGGCGCGGGCGAGAACGACGATGCGTACTGGCGCGAGGCTGCCGCGCTGAGCAGGATGCTGCTCGGGCCGGCCGCCGGCCGCCTCGGCGGCAGACGACTGTTGATCGTCGCCGACGGCGCGCTCCAATACATCCCTTTCGAGGCGCTGCCGCTCCCGGGCGACGACGGCTCGGGCGCCGACGCGGGCGAGCCCCGCCCGCTCGTGCTCGAACACGAGGTAACCTACCTGCCCTCGGCCTCGACGCTGGTCGCCCTGCGGCGCGAGAAGCCGCCGCCGCCGGCCGCCGGCCGCAAAGCCGTCTTCGTCATGGCCGACCCGGTCTTTGACGCCGACGACCCGCGGCTGCAATCACGTCCGGCGGCCGTCACGCCGCCCGCGCCCGCGGGGCAGACGCCCGCGGGACTAAGCCTCTACCGCCTCCCCGCCACGCAGGCCGAGGCCGAGGAGATCGTCGCGCTCGCGCGGGGCGACGGCGACGTGGTGACGGGTTTCGCCGCCAGCCGTTCGGCGGCGCAGAGCGCCGAGCTGGGCCTTTACCGCATCATACATTTCGCCACGCACAGCATCATCGACAGCAAACACCCAGAGTTATCCGGCATCGTCCTCTCCATGATCGACGAGCAGGGGCAGGAGCAGGACGGCTTCCTACAGCTCCACGACATCTACGGCCTCAAGCTCTCGGCCGACCTCGTCGTCCTGAGCGCGTGCAACACTGCGCTCGGCAAGGACGTGCGGGGCGAGGGGCTTGTCGGGCTCACGCGCGGCTTCATGTACGCGGGCGCGCCGCGCGTGGTGGCGACCCTCTGGAAGGTTGACGACCGGGCCAGCGCGGAGTTGATGTCGCATTTTTACAGGGCGCTGCTCGACGAGGGACTCTCCCCGGCCGAGGCGCTCCGGGCTTCGAAGAAGGCCATGTGGGAGAAGGGCCCCCGGCGCTCACCTCACTACTGGTCGGCCTTCGTGCTTCTCGGGGAGTACCGGCACGCGAAGGGCGACGGCGGCCGGCCTCGTGCCGCGCTCATGCTCGCGGCGGCCGTGGCCGTGCTCGCCGTCACCGTGGTTCTTCTCTACCGGCGGCGTGCCTGAGGCAGGCGCGTCCCCTCAGAAGTGATTGCCTCACGTCACGGGCGAAGGACTACTTTATCGTCGATGAATAGAAAGCGCGGCACAAGCGGCGGCGACTTCAACGCCTTACTCGCCTGGCTTCACCCCGACAGGGAGACGGCCGCCGGGCTGTACGAAGAGGTACGCCGCAACCTCATCCAGCTCTTCGCGCGCCAGGGTTGCCACGACCCCGAGGGGATGGCGGACGAGACCATCGCCCGCGTCACGAACAAGGTGGTGGGACTCTCCGAGACGTTCGAAGGCGCGCCCGCACTCTTCTTCTACGGCGTAGCCAAGAAACAACTCCTGGAGTATCAGCGCCAGCGCAACGTCCCGCTTGAGCCGCACCACGAGCCCTCGACCCTGCCCACGCAGCACGAAGACCAGGAGCGGGACGACCGTGATGACCGGCTGCACGACTGTTTCGAGCAATGCCTGAGCGGCCTGGCGGCGGACGAGCGCGACCTGATTTTGCGCTACTACGAGGGCTCCGGGCAGGAGAAAATCAACCGGCGGAAGCAGTTGGCCGCGGAGCGCGGCATCGGCCTCAACGCGCTCAGGGTGCGCGTGCTGAGGACGCGAACCGGCCTCCGCGCGTGCATCGAGGAGTGCCTGCGCGGGGGCAGTTTGAAATAGAATGAGACTAATTTCATTGTTGAGTAGAGTGGTGCCGAGGGCGGCCGCGGTATGTACGGAATGACCGACGACGTTAACAATTCTGACCTTTTATTGAGGCGATACCTGCTCGGCGGACTCGCCCCGGGAGAGCGCGAGCAGATTGAGCAACGTGTCTTCATCGACCCCCTGTATCGGGAGAAGGTGCAGTTGATCGAGGAGGAGTTGGTTGACGAGTTCGTGGACGGGAATTTGACCGGGGAGGAGCGGGCCGCCTTCGCCGCCCACCTCCGCGTCAACCCTTCCCTCCGGCTCGACGTGGGCATCGTCGAAGAGTTGAAGCGTCACACCGCGCCGAGGCCCGCGGCCGCGGGCGTCGCCGAGTTCGCCCCGAGTCGTTGGGCGGTTTGGCTCGCGGCGCTGCGGCGCTTCCGGACGCCTCTGGCCGTGACCTGCCTCGCGCTGCTCGTCGGCGGTGCGGCTCTCCTGTTCTGGCGCAACCTCGAAACACGACGGCTCGAACAGCAGCTACTCTACGAGCGCGCGCGGCGCGACGGAATCGAGCGGGAGGTGGCGCGCCTCAACGCGCACGAGGGCGAGGCCGGCGCGGGCGCCGCCCTCGAAGCGATGGCCTCGCCCGCCACCCGCGCCGAACTGGCGCCCGGCGTCTCCCGAGACGCCCGCGACGGGGCGGCATACCCGACCCTCGCCCCCCCGCCCGGCGCGGCCTATGCGCGCCTCCGGCTCAGACTCGAACCGGCGGCGGGCGGCTACCAAATCTACCTCGCACGTTTCAAGACCGTGGACAACGGCGTGCGGTTCGAGGCCGACCTGCGACCGACACTTGAAGACGGAGCGCCCGGCCTCTGGGTGACGCTCCCGCTCGGCGTGCTGCCGGACGGCGACTACCAGATCGAACTGAGTGGCCGCGACGCCGCCGGCCGCCTCGTAGAGCTGCCCGAGCACTACTACTCTTTCCGCATCATCCGCCGCCGTCCCTGAAGTCGGCCGTCGCCCTCTGCCCGCACGGCCGTCGACCGGTAACGTTTCCCGAGCCCCCTCATAAAGATCGAGGGCTGGGGCTCCGGGCGTACCCACCCGAACCTGCGCCGAGCCCGCGAAGCCGTCCCCCGGAGGAAGAGATGACGAGCCCAAACCGGGAAGCCGCAGACCTCTACGCCCTTCTGATAGGCATCAACTGTTATTTACCTAACCGCCTCCCCAACAACCTCTACTACCGCAGCCTGCTCGGCTGCGTCTCCGACATCCTCTACGTCGAACGCTTCATGCGCAACGAGCTGGGGGTGCCCGACGAGCGCCTCATCAGGCTGACGGCCTCCGACGCTCCCGACCCTTTGAAGCCGCAGCCGCCCGAGCCGCCCGAGCTTTGGCCGACCTACGACAACATCGTCGCCTCCTTCCGCAAGTTGCGGGACGCGGCCCGCCCCGGCGACCACGTCTACATACACTACTCGGGTCACGGCGGCCGCACACAGACGCTCCCGGGGCACACCGAGTTGATCCCCGGCAAGCTCATCGACGAAGTCCTCGTCCCGACCGACATCGGGAACTCCGAGGCCCGGTACCTGCGCGACATCGAGTTGGCCTTCCTGTTGCAGGAGTTGGTCGAGAAGGATTTGCTGGTCACCATCGTCCTCGACAGTTGCCACTCGGGGAGCGCGACGCGTGCATTGGAGGTGGTGCGCGGCATCGGCGTGGTGGACACGACGCCGCGGCCGACCCGCAGCCTCGTCGCCACCGACGAGGCGCTGGCCGAGAACTGGCGCCGCGCCGCGCCGCGCGCCACGCGCGACTTCACGGTCAGGAGCGGGTGGCTGCCCGACCCGCGCGGCTACGTCCTGCTCGCGGCCTGCCGCGCGAACGAAGGCGCTTACGAATACCCTTTCGAAGGCGGCGAGAATCGCGGCGCCCTCACCTACTGGCTGCTGAATTCGTTCGAAGAGTTCGGGCTCGGCGTCACGTACCGCACCATCTACCGGCGCCTCTACGCCAAGATTCATTCGCAATTCCCACGTCAGACACCGCAGTTGGAGGGTGAAGGCGACCGCCTCGTCTTCGGCCGCGAGGAGGTCAAGACCCCGGAGGTCTTCACCGTGATGAGCGTCGATGAAGCGGCGGGCCAACTCACGCTGAATGCCGGCAGCATCCACGGCATCCGCGCGGGCTCACGGCTCGCGGTCTTCGCGGGCTCACGCCTCGCGGTCTTCCGCGCGGGCGCCGACGCCGGGTCGCGCGCGATGACGGCGCTGGTCGAGATTGTCGAGCCGGGCGCCACCACGTCCACGGCCCGTGTCCTGCGCATGCGCGGGGCTGGAACGTTGCGGCAGGGCGACGAGGCCGTCCTCCTCGCCCCCGGCACCGACACGCTGCCCCGCGTCGTCGGGCTGCTCCCCACACCCGGCGACGCGCCGGAGGCGGCGCTCGCGGAAGTCGGAAGACAGTTAAAGCGCTACGGCCGCAGGTATCTGCGGCAGGCGCGGCCGGGTGAGCCCGCCGACTTCAACGTCCGCGTCAACGACCGCGGCGAGTTCGTCATCCTCGATTCGAAACTCGACGCGCTCCCGAACCTCCGCCCCGCGCTGAATGGGGCGGACGCCGACGCCACGCGCCGCGTGGTGGAGCGGCTGGTGCACCTCGCCCGGTACTTGAACGTGCGTGAGCTGGCGAACGATGACCCGCAGTCAGCCCTCGTCAGACAGTTCTCGATTGAGATCGTCGTGGGGTCGCCCGTCGGCGACGTGCAGGACGCAGGGCTCGGCGCACACGCCCTGAAGGTCGGCGACTTAGTCACTTTGCGCGCCCGCAATCAGGGCGCCGCGCCGCTCAACATCACTGTGATGGACTTGCGGCCGGACTGGGGCATCACGCAGGTCTTCCCCTCGCGCGCCGGTCTCTTCGAGATGCTGGACGCGGGCGGCGAGCTTTGCATCCCCCTGAGCGCCGACCTCCCCGCGGGCTATGAGGAAGGGACTGACATGCTCAAGGTCTTCGCGACGACCGAGGCGACAGACCTCAAAAGTCTTGAGCTGCCCGCCCTCGACATCGCGCCCGCGTCCGCGTCGCATACGTGGCGCACGCCGACCATGAGGGGCGTCGCACTGAAGGGCGCTGCCGGCGACGAAGCGCACGACACGGGGGCCGTCTTCAGCAAGGGCGCAGACTGGGCGGCGCCGCTCCTGACGGTCAACCTCCGGCGCGGCTGAAGCCTACCGCGCGTGTACGCCTGAGGCGCCGCGCGCGGCTCTCACGACCGCACAACGGCCGGCCTTTATGTTTCGCAGACGCCCTCACAGAAGGGGCCCGGCGCCCGCCGGGCCGTGAGGCACGAGCTTCACGAAAGGGGTAACTCACACTCGTGCGGACGAGCAAACTGAGCGCCTGTGTGCTGCTCGCGGCGACGCTCCTCGCCAACGTCGCCGCCTGCACGCGGCCCGCGGAGGGGCTCAGGAACGAGCCCACTCGCGAGCCCCGCCTGAAGCAGATCGACGCCTCCGGCATGCAGACCTTCCGCGACACGCTGGCGGGCGTGACGGAGGGCGTCGGCGCGGTCACAGAGACCGGCGCCGGGTACGACGCGCTCCGCGTCTGCGTGTTAGAGGAGCAACACACCTCGGTGGCGGGTCAACTTGAGACCGCCCTCATGATCCTGCGCCTGTACGAGCGCCACGGGCTGCGACACATCGCCCTCGAAGGTTTAACCGCCGACAAGTCCTTCCCCGCGACCGCTTGGTACCGGCAGCTCGGCGGCCCGGAAGACGAAGAGACGCGGCACGAAGTCCTGGTCGGCCTCCTGCGCGACGGCGAGCTCAGCGCCGCCGAGTTGATCGCAGTCGCCTTCCCCGACGTGACCGTCCGGGCCGCGGACGACCCCGCGGCTTACGCCGTCGGGGAGACGCAGACGGCCGGCATGGCCCCCACCGCGTACCTCTACAAGATTGCCCTCAAGTCTGTGCGGCCGGAACACGACGCGCGGCTGCGGCTGCTCAGCCGGCAGCACAAGGTGGCGCAGTTGGTCGAGTTCGTGATCTCGCTCGACGGCTGGGCCCGCGAGCGCTACGAGGTGATGAAGAGCACCACGCGCCGCGCGTCCATCGAACAGCGGTTACGCGATTTGAAAGAGATCGAAGCCCGCGCCGCCTTCACCGGCGCGGAGATCACGGCCGAAGAGCGCGGCGCGATGGCGGAGGCGCGGGACTTCTTCGAGGCGGGCAACAGGCGCTCCGAGTCGATGGCGCGCGCCGTGCGGGAACTCGCCCCCGAAGCGCCGTTAGTCGCCCTCAACCTCGGCGCCGCGCACACGGAGGTTGTCGGCCGGCTGCTCGCCGACGCGGGGCTCACCTACGCGGTGATGTCGCCCGCGTCCCTCAACGAGAACGGAGGCTCCGGCGACATCGGGGATGAAAGCTTCGAGAGAAAAGGCAAGTCTCTATCGGTGACCGGGGCGGGCGAAGGGCTCGGGAGTCTGCTCGACGGGCGGAAGAAGCCGCCGCCGGTGCTGGGTAAGACGTGGCTCAAAGCCGACGCGCAACTGCGCTTCGCCACGGCGCTCATCGCGCGCGCGCAACTCGGGCCGGGCTTCCCCGACGAGGGGCTTCGCCGAAAGGTGGACGCGCTCGATCACGTCAGGGTGAGTTGGGATTCGGTCAGGCAGGTGGGCACAGACAAGCTCTTCAAGGCGTCGGCGCGAGTCGAGCAGGGCTGGACAGACATCTGGGGGCAATGCGGCCGGCCGCGCGCCGCGCTCATCCCCCTCCAGCGTCGCAGTCTGGAAGATTTGCTGATAGCAAACCTGAACCTGGTCAGGCGCGGAGGCGGCCTGAGAACGGAGCATACGGGCGGCCCCGTCTTCGAGCTTATCACCCACGACGTAATCGCCGCCTACTCCAACGACCCCGGTACCTTCAAAGACATCCGCGGTGACGGCGCGGCCGTGCGGCGGGTGCGCGGCCCCGCCGCGGGAGCCGCCGACGAGAGTCAATCACCCGCGTCGGCGAGTCGCTCCAAACTAATCCGCGCCGTGGCCGAAACGTCGGGGTCGGGGTCGTCCAACAAAACCTGAAGAGTGGCTATGGCCCTGCCGGTGTTGAAGCACGCTAATACTTCCGCGGCCTCGTGGCGCACCACCACCGAACAATCGCGGAGGGCGCTGTCACATAGCTGGCCGAGAGTTATCTCGCCTCGAACCTCCCCCAACTCGTAGAGCTTACCCAGCACGAACGCCGCCTCGTGGCGCACCACGGAGTTTGCGTCGGCCCTCAGAACGTCCACGAGAATCTCTTCCACGCGGCCCGTGTCGTCGTCGCCGCCAATCCCGCCGACAAGGTTCTCCAGAGCTTCCAGGCGCCGATAGTCAGAGGCGGCGGATAACTCGGCACGCAATCTCTCGGTGAAGTCTACATTCATGATTTAACGCTCCCTGCCGGTGGACTCTCGGCGTCACGGCCTCGCCCGAGTCGTTTCTAATACCAGTACTCCCAGTGAGGGTAGGGGCGGGTCTGGTAGAGGAAATGCATGACCCCGACGACCCTGTGTTGCCGCTCGGCGGTGGTGCCGATGCGTTCGATGCGGTGCCAGAGGAACGAGTCGAACAGGATCAGGGTGCCGGGCTCGTAACGACAGTAGGTGAGGCCCGCTTCGGGCGGTCGGATGTCCCGGTCGTAGCCGGTGTGCCTGACGCCTTCCCAGACATACAGGCCGCCTCCCTCGGCCGGGGTCGCGATGCTCAGGCAGGCCGAGTACATGAGCGTGTCCGGCGCGAGCATCAGGTGCGGGTAGGGCGCCAACCCCTCGCTGTCGATGTGACCCTTGCCGTAGTGTGCCTCGCTCTCGACTCCATCCAGGTCGCCTTCGGTATCATTCAGCGTCAGGCCGCCGTGTACCCACAGGCTCCTTCCGCCGATGGCGCGCGGGTGCGCCGGGATGTGTCGGCCGGTCGGGTTCCAAAGGAAGCGTGTGCCTTCGGCCATCGCCTCGCGAAACTCAGGCAGGACGGCGTCCACGACCGCGTTAGCTTCGGCCGCGTGTTGATGGTAGGCGGCAACGTCGCCGTTCTCCATCTCTGCGTAGTAGGCCATCCCGAGGACGTAGTGGTCTATCGTGAAGCGCCACAACTCCATGCGGGCCATGCTCTCGCGGTACCAACGCGCGGCCGTGGCGGGGTCGAGAAATTCAGGGATGACCAGAGCGCGACCCGGGCGCAACGACAATGCCATCGTTTGATCCATTTCCCACACCACACCCGGCTCTTGCCGACGGCTTCACAGTTTTCACGACGCTCCCCGTGCCTGCACGTCGGGCGGACGCGTCAAGAGTTCGGCGGGCGCCTTCATTTCAATACCCGAGGACGATGGCAAAAATTAGGGGCGCCACGATGGATGCGTCGGATTCGATAATAAATTTCGGGGTCTCGGGGCCGAGTTTCCCCCAGGTGATCTTCTCGTTGGGCGGCGCCCCCGAATACGAGCCGTAGCTGGTGGTTGAATCGCTGATCTGGCAGTAATAACCCCACAGCGGCACCTCCGCCCTCCCCATGTCTTCCCGCAGCAACGGCACCACGCACACGGCGAAGTCTCCCGCGATGCCGCCGCCTATCTGGAAGAATCCGGGCGAGCGCTCCGCGCTGGCGCCCGCGTACCAGTCGGCCATCGCGAGCAGATACTCCATGCCCGTCTTCACCGTGTGTACGTTCCTGATCGCGCCCGACCTGCAATGAGCCGCGTACATGTTCCCCAGCGTGCTGTCTTCCCAACCGGGGACAAACAACGGGAGCCCCACCTCCATCGCCGCGTAGACCCAACTGTCCCTCACGTCTATTTCGTATGAAGCCGTCAGCTTGCCGTCCCTCAGCAGCCTGAACAGAGCCTCGTGCGGGAAGAGTCGCTCGCCGGAGCGATCCGCGGCCATCCATTCCTCCAGCACCGCCCGCTCCAGTTTTCGAATGGCCTCGCGCTCGGGGATGCACGTGTCGGTCACCCTGTTCAACTTGTGCTCGTAGAGGACGAACTCGTCCGCCGTGGTCAATTCGCGGTAGTTCGGAATCCGCTGGTAGGAGTTGTGAGCGATCAGGTTAAAGACATCCTCTTCCAAATTCGCCCCGGTGCAGCAGATGCCGTGAACCTTCCCCCGCCGGATCATTTCCGCCAGCGAAATCCCCAACTCGGCGGTGCTCATCGCCCCGGCGAGCGTCACGACCATCAGCCCGTCGTTCTGCAAATGCTGCCCGTAAGCCTTGGCCGCCTCGACGAGAGTCGCGGCATTGAAGTGCTGGAAATTGCGCTCAAGGAATGCCGAAATCAGACCCTCATTCATGTCTGCTTTCACACCCGCCGGCCAACGGGCCTCTCCTCTACCAGAAACGTGAAGTACTGATAACTAGAAATTATACATGGGTCTTGGAGATCAGTAAATTGAGTGTATCGCGGATTCAGTTAATCGTGAGGGCTGTGCAGAAGGGCGTCAGGTGGCTCAAGGAATCCGCCGATGATATGCAGGACGATAGAGACCTCGCGCTCACCATTTCGGCGCTGATAGCGGCCGAGCGGAACCCTCATTCTCACCTCGTCCAGCGGCTGGTCTCCACTCTGCTCCGGCGCCAAGCCATCAACGGCAGTTGGAATGACGAACTATGGGACACGGCCTGGGCTTCCAAGGCGCTGTACGATGCGGGGTACGGCAGCAGCGACTCGCCTTTGCAGAGGTCGGTCAGGTTCATCGAGGCTAATCAAGACCCGCTGACCGGCACCTGGTACGACGAGTTCTTTGAGACAGTCCTGGTCATCGACTTAATCGCGCGCGTCACCCCCGAGAAGTTAGAGACGCTCTGTGCGCCATCCTTAAGCTGGCTCGCGTCACTACAGAAGCCCGACGGGTCAGTAATCGCAGTCCGTCACACGGGGATGGTCGCGTCTTTATTCTGTCTCATCCGGCAGTTGGGTATTACCTCTAACGACGAACTCATTGAGTCGGCCGTCCAGTTCATCCGCCGCGACCTGGAAGCGAAGGCGATCTGGAACAGCGCCTCGTGGTCGAATTACTACCCGCTCATGGCGATGCTGGACTACGGTGCGACGCTCGAAGACCCCCTCGTCGCCAAGGCCGTGGACTGGTTCCTGAACACTCAAGACTCAGACGGCCAGTGGCTGCAAGTATCGGGTCTGGACGACACGGCCATGTCGGTGCTGGCCCTGTCCAACTTGCTGACGACCCCGCTCGTGGACGTGTCCGACCCGCGCACGGGAGTCTTGAACGTGATCAGGGAGAACGGCACCATCCGCGTCAGTTTTCACGGGCCGGGGGCGGGAGCCATCACCCCTGCGGAGAAGATGAAAATCTCGGCGCAGGTGCGCAAAGACCTGAGCCAGAACCAGCAGTTGATCGTGTCCGCGTTGGGAAAAGTTCGGAGCAGAGCGCGCTCGGCTCAACCGCTGGCCCGCCGCAACCTCAGAGCCGTGAGGACGCCTACAGTCCCGGCGGAGCTCGAAAAGGCCGGGAAATATGCCTTCGGGCACCTCATACCGGCGCGCATTCAATATCTCCTGGAAAATTCTCCGGCGGATCATTTGCGACTCGACATCGACGAACGACTCATCGACCTGCCCTGGGAAGTCATTCATGACGGCACAGACTTTCTGTGCCTGCGTTACGCCGTAGGCCGGCGGCTGGTGTCAGACCAGAGTTTTCAGCCTCCCCGCCGCCACGTTCAGTCGGCGCAAAACACGCGCGTGCTCATCATCGCCGACCCGACGGGCGACCTGCCGGCGGCGAGGCAAGAGGGTCGTGAGGTCGGGGTGCTGTTGCGCGACCAGTGCGGGATGCAGGTGGATGAGTTCGCGGCGGGCGGCATGACCAAGAAGGACTTTTTACTGTCCGTGCAGGATTACGACATCGTACATTTCGCGGGCCATGCGTCCCACCATCCGAGCAGCCCGGACGAAAGTTGCCTCGTCTTCTCGGACGGCGACATTCAGGCTTTCGAGATCGAGCGGTTCATCTCCAACTGCTCACCCGCGGTAGTCTTCCTTAACGCCTGTTGGTCGGCCGAAGAATTGAGGAACCCGGATTCATACACGCCCATGATGAGGGGGCTGGGCCGGACGTTTTTATACGCAGGCGTGACGGCATTCGTCGGCTACCTCGTCCCCGTCCCGGATGAGTCCGCCACGCACTTCGCCGTTACCTTCTACGGGGCGCTCGCGCAAGGACAAACGATAGGTGAATCATTACGCCGCGCGAGGATTCACAGTCGTGACCCGAAGTGTCCCGAGAACCTGACGTGGTCATCCGTGGTGCTCTACGGAGACCCGGCCGCCCGCGCCATCGAGGTCGATCCGATGGCTACTCTCTGAGGACAAGCTCATCCCGTAACTCACCCACCCACCGGCGCACATCCTCTCGCAGGTCTGACAAGCGCCAGCCCTCTTCGTCTTGAGCAGGGAACAGAAGATTTTCCCCGCACCCCGTCGGGTACAGGGACGCGTCTCCCGTCAGCGGATCAACGTGGAACGGGAAGAGGCGGCACGCCATCGGCCTGACTTCGTAGACCGTGCATTGCCCCGTCTTCTCGTCCAGAAATGGGCAAGGCAAACTCAGCGCGCGGAACACGTCTCCGGTGTCAGCGTCCCGGCGCTCTTCCACGAACTCTTCTACACGCCTGCCCGAGACGGCCGCCAACCTGGAACACTCCCGCGCGGTAAGATACACCCAGTCGTAAGGCTGGCTACAGCACTTATTTACGCACGACGCGCAGTCGGTTCTAAGCCTCAACCCCAACAGCCCTCTCATCCGCCAACCCCCATCACGGCCCGATTTTCCAGGCCGCACTCCGTGCGCCCGCAGCCCGCACATAATTTCTAGTTATCCCAAGTCATATTTGGCAAAGTCCACCCGCGGAAGATGCGGGGACGGGCTCGCGGCCGGCGGCGGGCTTTGCTGTTTTTGTGCTCTTGGTGCGAGGGAGTAGAGTTCAGTCGGGGTCGAATGTGGGAGGATGAGTCCGCCCTCGTTGACCCGGCTCTCGATGCGTGGCGCGTGCGTTAAATCTGATGTGAGACGGCGTGAGCAGTCGGCCGCGCACGTCACGCGCCGGGTCGAACGTCGGGCCGCAGGCGCGAATGCTCACTGTTCAACTTGAACCCCAATCCCTCAACCGTTAAACTCGCCGCAAGATTTTACTCCTCTCGTACAGTTCAGCAAAGCTTTTTCCATTTTACAGAGTGACCTCTCCTGAGCCGACGCCCTCAAGGTGTGGGGCGGGTCTGTGCTATGAGAATATCTCAGGCGTGCGCCGAGTTTTTGCTCGGCTATTTCTCGACCCACGAGCGCGGGAAGAAGACCGAGGCGGCCTACCGCTGCGATCTGACACAGTTCCTCGGTTTCGCCGGCAACGATCTGCCTTTACTGTCGCTCGACGGCTCCGTCATCGAGCGCTGGGCGGCGCACCTCCTCAAGGAAAAGTATTCGCCGGCGTCGATCCGGCGGAAGATGGTAGTGCTCAAGGTCTTCTGTTCCTACTGGGTGCGGAAAGGGTCGCTGCCGGAGTCGCCGTTCTGGCGGGTGAAGCTGAGCTTCGGCCGCGTCGAGCAGCTCCCCCGGGCGCTCACCGAAAGGGAGACGCGCGCACTCCTGTCGAGAGCCTGGCGTAACTATCTGAACGTCGCGTCGGGCCGCAACCTTTTAGAGATGCCGGCGCGCGCCGAGCCGCCAAAGCCGGGGTCGCGCTATTACCGCGCGCTGAGGAATCTCGCGCTGGTAGACCTCCTCTTCGCCACGGGGCTGCGCGTCGGCGAGGTGTCGGCCCTCGACGTGGGCGACTTTCTCGCGAGGGAGGCGGTCTTCAGGGTGCAGGGCAAGGGGGGCCGGGATCGACTCGCGTTCGCGGTGGACGAGCAGACGGTGCGCATCCAGCGTGCGCACCGCGAGGCTCGGGTGCGGCTCCGGACTGACAGCCCGGCCCTCTTCGTCAACGCCTCCGGCCAAAGACTCTCGACCCAGGGCATCACCGACGTTATCGCCAAGCTGCGCCGGGAGGCGCGCATCAAGCGGCACATCACCCCGCACATGCTGAGACATACGGTGGCGACGCTGCTGCTGAGGAACGGCGTGGACATCCGTGTCGTGCAGGAATTTCTAGGCCACGCCTCAATCGCCACCACCCAGCGCTACACGCACATCACCAAGGAGCACATGGTTCGCGTGCTGCGGAAACGCCACCCGTCCTTGCGGCTCCGCTCCGGATTTCCCGAAGGGACTTAAACATCCGCGCCGCGCGCTCTGACGCGGACTGTTTCACACCGACATGGACTTTTCCACGCCGATACGGCTTCGTCACACGTCAAGATGATATAGCCGCACGCCGACACGGACTTTTCCACGCCCGCACGGACTTTTCCACACTCGCACAGACTTTTTCACGCCCGCACGGACTTTTCCACGCCGACACGGCCCCGACGCACACCCATACGTGTGCGGCGCACGTCGCATGGCTTCTGACGCGGGAATACGTGGGTTTGTGAGGCTATAGCGGTTTGCGGTTGCGACCGACGCCGCGGACGGACGGAACAGTACTGCGAGCGGTAGCGAGCGGGTCTGTGTGTCATCAGGCGGCACGCACCTCGCGGCACGCACCCGCTCGCTACCGCTCGCGGTACTGTTGGAGTCGCACCCGTCTGCCACCCGCTATATGGCGGCGCAGGCGCGCGCCGGTTCCGAAAGATGCAGGACGAAAGTACCGTTTTGCAGTCACGTATCGCCGGTTCGCAGAATATATTAGTCCCCCGATAGAGCCCGAGTCGTTTACAGATTATTCTTACTTCCGCGGCGGACGGATTATTCGATGTAAGGCACGCGAGGATTTGAAGCAGGATGGCAGGAACTCTTAACCAGAGACCGGACTGTTGCGTGGAGACTGTCAATTTAACGCACAAATTTTCGGAGGCCGAGACCGCCTTAAACCTCGTCAACCTACAGGTCATGGAGGGCAGCATCTACGGCTTTTTAGGCCCCAACGGCGCAGGCAAAACTACGACCCTGAAACTGATTTTGGGTCTGCTCAGGAAACAGCACGGCGAGATTTACGTCTTCGGAAAGACGTTTGAAAATAACCGCGTCGAGACTCTGCGCCGCATCGGCTCGATGATCGAAAGCCCTTCGATTTACGGGCACCTGACCGCGACCGAGAATTTGCAAATCTTGCAGAAGGTCTACCGCTGCCCGAAGGGGCGCATCGACGAAGTCCTGGGTCTGGTCGGGCTGGCGCGAACCGGCCGTAAGAAGGCGAGCCAATTTTCGCTCGGGATGAAACAGCGGCTGGGGCTCGCGCTCGCGCTGCTTCATTCCCCTTCCCTGCTGATTCTGGACGAGCCGACGAACGGTCTCGACCCGAACGGCATTCTTGAAATCCGAGGGCTCCTGCAAGAGTTGAACAAGCACCGCGGGGTGACGATTCTCATCTCCAGTCACCTTTTATCCGAGATCGAAAAACTCGTGACCCACGTCGGCATCATCAACCACGGCCATCTCATGTTTCAGGGGACGCTCGCCGAATTGTTGAGCAGGCGGCGGCAGAGTTCATTCGTCGTCTTCAAGACGAACGACGACGCGAAGGCCGAGCGCATCGTCCGCGGGATGGGTTTAAATCCGCGGGTCGAACGGGGCGGGGTCGAGGTGCCGGCCCTCGAAAGGGAGCAGGTCGCCGGCATCAACCGGACACTGGTGCGGGACGGAATCGAGGTCTATCAAATCGGCAGGGTCGAAAACGATCTGGAAGAAATCTTCTTCGACGTGATCGCGGAGTGAGGCCATGACCTTCGTCGGCAGTTTCCAGAGCGAGTGGCTCAAGCGGAGACGGAGCCTCGCCTCGTGGCTCGTCTTAATCGGCGCTTTCTTCACGCCGTCGATCATCCTTGCGTCAAGGATAAAGAATCACGCCGCGCTGCCCCCGCTCTACGTCTCGGAGGATTTCTGGCGGAGGCTGTGGAGCCAGTCGTGGGAGTCGATGGAGGTCTTCCTGCTGCCCATCGGCATCATCCTGGCGACGGGCCTCATCGCCCAGATTGAATATAAGAACAACACCTGGAAGCAACTGCACACGACGCCGCAGGGGTTCACGACCATCTTCCTGGCGAAGCTGCTGGTCGTCCTGCTGATGCTCGTCGAAGTCTTCGTGCTCTTCAACGTCGGGGTCTACCTGTCGGCGGTCATCCCCGCGGCGCTCTTCGGCGGCGTGCCGTACCCGACCGCGCCGATTCCCTTCGCGGATTTCTGGGCCGGCAACGTCAACTTTTTCATCGACTGCCTGCCGATTGTCGCCCTGCAATACCTGCTCAGCCTGCACTTCAAGAACTTTTTAGTCCCCGTCGGCGCGGGCTTCGCGATATGGTTTCTGGGCGTCGGGCTGCTCTCATGGGAGTACAGCTACGTCTTCCCGTACAACCACGGCGCCATCAATTTTTTAACCGCGACGGGGCACTTCGCCGGCCGAAAACTGCCCGCCAGTGTGGAACTGCTCGCGCTCGTCTATTTCGCCGCGTTCACGGTCGCGGGCTGGGTTCTCTACGTCACCAAGCGGGAGAAGGGATGAGCGCGACTTCGACCGAACTCCGCCGGCCGCCCCTCGCCCACCGTCCCCGCGCGCGGAGGATTCCAGAGGTGAAAAGGACAGTTGTAGTTCTCATCCACTGCGGATACTGGCTGGTCTATCTGCTGCTCTTCTCGGTCATCATCGCCGCCGTCGGGGCGCAGGCCCGGAGGCCGCTGCCGGCGCCGCTGCTGCCGCCCTTCTCTCTGGTCGTCCTGTGCGTCTCGCCGAATCTCATCTCCTTCTACTCGTTCTATTTTCTTCTGGCCCCAAGGTTATTGGCCCGTAAAAACATCTTCACGCTCGTACTTTTCGGCGTCCCGGTCTGCTTGCTCTCCGCGGTCTGGGGCGCGCTCCTCTCGCCCGCCTTTTTCGGTTTCGGGCAGCCAATCTTCACCGACGCGCGCGAGTTTCTTACACTCACGGCGAGCCTCTTTGTCGTCTGCGCGGTTCACGGCGGGGTGGCGCTGGTGCTCCGCGGCTTCGTCGCGTGGTACGACGAGATCACGCTGAAAGAGGAACTGACCCGCAGGAACTTCGAAACTGAGCTGGCGCTCATCAAGTCGCAAATCAACCCGCACTTCCTTTTCAACACCATCAACAACATAGATGTCCTCATCGCGCGCGACCCGAAGCTCGCGTCGGAATACCTCAACAAGCTCTCCGACATCCTGCGGTACATGGTCTACGAGACGAAGGCGGAAACAATCCCTCTGGCTGCGGAGTTGGGTTACATCGAGAAGTACGTCGAGCTGCAAAAAATTCGCACGGCACACCCCGGCTACGTCCACTTCGAGGTGGCGGGCGACCCGGGCAGCATGAGGGTCGCGCCGATGCTCCTCTTCCCCTTCATCGAGAACGCCTTCAAACACACCGAGGGCAGAAAGAGTTCCCACTCGATCCGCATCAAGGTTTCGCTCGAAAAGGACGGGCTGGTTTTCGAATGCGAGAATTCATACCGGGCCGCCCCCGACCGCAGTCAGGACTTCGGCGGCCTCGGGAATGAACTGGTCAAGAGGCGCCTTGAGTTGAGCTACCCCGAAAGACATTCGCTGGAGGTCGCCGACGACGGCGCGACCTACAAGGTGAAGTTAACGCTGCATGAAGATTAACTGCATCATCGTCGAGGACGAGCCGCTCGCACTGGAGCGCACGAAGGAGTACGCGCTGAGGCTGCCGTTTCTCAGTCTGCTGGCGACCTTCGACGACGCGCTCGACGCCCTGACCTTCTTGCAGACGAACAAAGTCGATTTAATCTTTCTGGACATTAACCTCGGCGAAGTCTCGGGGATTCAACTGCTCGAAACTTCGGCCATCGACAGCCAGGTCATCCTCACGACGGCCTATCAGGAGTACGCCCTGAAGGGGTTCGACCTGAAGGTCGCCGACTACCTTCTGAAGCCTTTCACGTTCGAGAGGTTCGTCCAGGCGGTCGAGCGCGTGCGAGGCATACTGCCGAGCAGACTGGCCGTCACGCCGGACAGCCTTCTCTTCGTCAAAGTCGAAAATCGCCTGGAAAAGGTTGTGCTGCGAGAGATAATTTTCATCGAGGGGATGCGTGATTACCGCAAGATTCACGCCGCCGGCAGGCGTCTGTTGACGCTCCAGACCTTCGCCGAATTCGAGCGGCAGATACCGCCGAACATCATCTGCCGCGTGCATAAGTCTTACATGGTTTCGCTCGACAAAATCGACTCGGTCGAAAAGGGGCGCATCAGAATCAAGGAGCGGGTCATTCCGATCTCGGAGACTTACAGGGAACAGTTCTTCAGCCTCATCAACCATCCGACGAAATAACGACCTGTCATTTCGGGCCTATCCCGGGATGCTTCCGCCGCAGACGAGGTGTGTTTGGAATGAAAAAGACGACGACGCTTTATTTATCCGTGCTGCTTTGTGTCTCGCTCAACTTAACCCTCGCCAAGGGACAATCCCGTGGGCAGTTGACCGCGGAGTTCGACCGTATCATCTCGTCCGAATTCAAGACCCGGGAACCGGGCGGCGTGGTGCTGGTCACGCAAAGGGGCGAGGTCATTTACCAGAAGGCGTTCGGCATGGCGAACGCGGAGTTGGACGTGCCGATGCGGGAAGAGATGGTCTTCAACATCGCCTCCATCACCAAGCAGTTCACCGCCGTCGCCGTCCTCCAGTTGGCGGAACAGGGTAAGTTGTCTTTGCAGGACGAGATTACAAAATACCTCCCCGATTACCCTGTCAACGGGCAGAAGATCACCGTCGAAAATTTATTGACGCACACCGCCGGCATACCCGGCTCCGCGCCGGAAGCCATAACGAGCCTTCAGGGGAAAAGGAGTCTTATCAGTTTGCAGGAGATAATCGCCACTTTTAAGAACCGGCCGCTCGATTTCGCGCCGGGGACGAAGTGGAGTTACAGCAACAACGGCTACATGCTGTTGGGCGCGGTCATCGAAAAAGTCTCCGGCCTCTCTTACCCGGAATATCTGGCGAAAAATATTTTCAAACCGGCGGGGATGACGCAGACGCTTTTCGGCGACGACTACATACTCGTCAAGAACCGCGCGGCGAGTTACATCTACTCGCGGGCGGACTCGAAGTTCTTAAACGCACTGAATGGCAAAGTCGAAATTGCCTATTCTGCCGGCGCGATCCAATCGACCGCGGGAGACTTGTTCAAATGGAATCAGGCTTTGAATGCGCACAAGTTGATAAAGAAGGAGTCTTTAGAAAAGGCGCGGACGGAATATAAGCTGCCCGGCGGGAAAGGGACGAACTACGGCTACGGGTGGTTCATCGGGAACATACATGGCAGCCCGCTCGTGGAGCACGGCGGCAACATGGGCGGGTTCATGTCCCACGCCATCTACCTCCCGCGTGAGGACGTTTTCGTCGCGGTCTTTTACAACTTCCGCTCCGCCCGCCTGCCGGAATTCCTGGCGGGAGACCTGGCGGCCCTGACAATCGGCAAGCCCTTTACCATCCGGGAGATTACGCTCGACGAAAATCTGCTGAAGACCTACGTCGGCGTTTACGAGGAGGAAGGCGTCGAGCGCGTCATAACCCTGGAAGGCGGCCAACTGTTTTACCGCAGGGTCGGCGCGAATAAACTGAGCATGAAGCCCTACGCGAAGGATAAATTCTTCTTCGAAAACACCGCGGTCATCGGGGAATTTAAAAGGGACGCGAACGACAAGCTCATCAGTCTGGAAGTGTCGAATAAGAGGGGCATCAGCTTAAGCGTCCTGAGAAGAACCGACAAACCGATTCCGACCACCCCGTAACGTCGCCGGAACGAACAGCGCTGAGCCGTCGCATGTGTGGCAACGCGGTGCCGCCGAGCGTGATGGAAGACTAGACCAGAGCGTTCGTCACGTCCGGCAGGTTCTTCTTCAACTCTTCGACATCTTCGTCTGCCGGCGAGCCGCCCCGGCCGTGCCCTCCTTAAATTCGACGGAACCTTAAGAGGTTCTCGCCGTATTCAGCACAGACTGCTCCTATTGACATTCTATACGAGAAAGTATATCCATCTCCTACAGAACGTCTAGAGGAGGAGTCGGATGGCCAGAAAGAAGATCGATCTCTTACAGGGGACGCTCGACCTGCTGGTGCTGAAGGCGCTGGCGCTCGGGCCGCTGCACGGTCTCGGCGTCTCAAGCCGCATCGAACAGATCACGAGGGGGGCGTTTCAGGTCAAGCCCGGCTCTCTGTTCCCGGCGCTGCACCGGATGGAGGAGGCGGGCTGGCTGGCGTCGTCCTGGGGTGAGTCGGAGAACAACCGCCGCGCCAAATACTACCGGATGACCAGGGCCGGGCAGCGACAGCTTGAGACCGAGACCGAGGACTGGCAGCGGATTTCGCTGGCCATCACGAGCGCCCTCAAAGCCACTTAGAGATCAGGGACGATGCCGCTCATACCACGCCTGGGCAGCCTCCGGCGCAACCTCCTCCACAGGGGTCGCGTTGAGCGTGACCTCGCCGAGGAACTGGAGGCTTACCTGGAGATGCTGGTCGAGGCCAAAGTCGCGGAAGGGCTTACGCGTGAGGAGGCCAGGCGCGCGGCGCTGGTGGAAGTGGGCGGGGTGGATCAGGTCAAAGAAAGGGTAAGGGAGATTAGAGTGGGACATCTCTTGGGAACCGTGTGGCAAGACCTGCGCTACGGCGTGCGGACGCTGGTCAAGAGCCCGGCCTTCACCATCGTGGCCGTGCTGTCGCTCGCGCTCGGCATCGGCGCCAACACCGCCATCTTCAGCGTCGTCAACAGTATTCTGCTCCGGCCCCTCCCGTACCCTGAGTCCGAGCGCATCGTGGCCGTCTGGCACACCCCGCCGCAGGAGAGCTTCCCCGGCATGACTCAGTTCTCGGTGTCGCCGGGGAACTACCTCGACTGGAAAGAGCAGAGCCGCTCCTTTGAACAGATGGCCATCTACCAGTACGCCGGCCTCAGCCTGAGCGCCGGCAGCGACCCCGTGCCCGTGACGGGTGCGGCCGTCTCCTCCGACTTCTTCACGGTCTTACGCGCCCGTGTAGACAGGGGGCGCACCTTCTCACCCGAGGAAGAGCAGAAGGGGCGCGACCAGTCGGTCATCCTCGGCCACGGGCTGTGGCAGCGCGCCTTCGGGGGCGACCCGAATCTGGTCGGCCGGACGGTGAACCTGAACAGCCGCAGTTTCACCGTCGTCGGGGTCATGCCGGCAGGGTTCGAATTCCCCGCGGAGGCCGAACTGTGGGTGCCGCTGGCGTGGGACGCCGAGGAAAGTCAGACGAGGGCCATTCACGACTACCTCGTCGTCGCGCGTTTGAAGCCAGAAGCGTCGGTGTCGCAGGCGCAGGCCGAGATGAGCACCATTTCGAGCAGGCTCGAACAGCAGTACCCGGATGCCAACAAGGGCTGGGGCGCCGTGGTCATCCCGCTTCAGGAGGACTTGGTGGGCGACGTTCGCCCTGCGCTGCTGGTGCTCTTCAGCGCCGTGGGCTTCGTGTTGTTAATCGCCTGCGCGAACGTCGCCAACCTGATGCTCGCGAGGGGCGCGAACCGGCGGAAGGAGATTGCGCTCCGCATCGCGCTCGGCGCCACGCGCGGCCGCATCGTGAGGCAGTTGTTGTGCGAAAGCGTTCTGCTCGCCGTCGTGGGCGGGCTGCTCGGCCTCATCATCGCCGGCTGGGGGGGGCAACTGCTTTTGAGGTTGAGCGCCGGCAGCCTGCCCGGTTCCGCGGAGGTCGGGATAGACGCGTGGGCGCTCGGCTTCACCATCCTGGTCTCGCTCGCCGCCGGTGTTCTGGCGGGCGTCGCGCCCGCGTTGCAGTTCTCGAAGAACGAGCTTAGCGAGACGTTGAAACAGGGCACGGGAAGGACGGGAGGCGGAGCCGTCAGGCAGCGCACGCGTAAGGTGCTCGTCGTCTGCGAGGTGGCTTTATCGCTCATCCTCCTGGTCGGGGCCGGCCTCATGATCCGCAGTTTTTGGAAGCTGCAAAACGTTGACCCCGGGTTCGAAGTCGGCAACGCCCTTGCGATGAGCGTCGGCCTCTCACCCGACAGGTATTCCGACCCGCAGCAACAGCTCGCCTTCCACGACCGCGTGCTCGAACAGCTCCGCGCGCTGCCGGGCGTTGTCTCCGCGGGCTCCACCACCACGCTCCCCCTGACCGGGGGCGGGTCGAAACAGCCCTTCACCATCGAAGGCCGCCCCGCGCCGCCCGTCTCGGAGCAGCCGCTCGCGCAGACCCGCTACGTCAGCCCGGACTACTTCCGCGCGACGGGCATCCCTCTGAAGCAGGGCCGCGCCTTCGAAGAGCGCGACCGCGAAGGCGCGCCGCAGGTCGTGATCATCAGCGAGGCGATGGCGCGCCGCTTCTGGCCGGGTCAGAACCCTGTGGGGCAGCGCATGACGGCGTCGTTCCACGAGAAGCAGGGGTTGCGTGAGGTGGTCGGGGTGGTGGGCGATGTGAAGTCGAACGGGCTGGACGACGACGCGGCCGCGACGATGTATCTGCCGTTCCGGCAGGCGCCGCGGCCCTGGATTACCTTCGTCGTCCGCACCGCCTCCGACCCGCAGGGCTTCGTCCAGCCCGTCTCGAAGGCCGTGTACGGTGTAGACAGTGAGCAGGCTTTGAGGAGCGTGCGCACGTTGGAGCAGGTGTTTACTGAATCACTGTCGGGGCGCCGCTTCAACATGACCCTGCTGATGACCTTCGCGGGGCTGGCGCTGCTGCTGGCGGCCGTCGGCGTCTACGGCGTGATGAACTACTCGGTCATGCTGCGGCGGCGCGAGCTCGGCATCCGCATCGCGCTCGGGGCGCGCGCACTGGACGTGCTGCGGCTGGTGCTCGGCCAGGGGTTGGTCTTGACCCTGATTGGGGTGGGCGTCGGCATGGCCGGGGCGTACGCGCTGACGCGACTGATGGCGAGCCTGCTCTACGGGGTGACGGCGACCGACTTTATGACCTTCGGCAGCGTCTCCGGCGTCATCATCCTCGTGGGGCTGCTGGCCTCGTTCCTCCCCGCCCGCCGCGCCACGAAAGTCGACCCGATGATCGCCCTGCGCAGCGAGTGATTCGCACTCGCCACGCTCGCCGGCACTAACGTCACGCGGGCGGCGACGGCTCTCCCAGTCGGGCCGGGACGCCGATGCGATTCAGAAGGCTTTCGAAGCGGGGGTCTGCTTGCAGCCAGTCGAAGACCGGGAGCGTCCCGAGCGCCGCCATGAAATAGGATTTTTCGTCGTAGGCCCTTTCGAGCAGCTCGATGGTCTTGTCCGCGTCCCCCAGCCCGGCGTAGACGAGGGCCGACATGTGATGCGGCACGTACCTGTGCTCGGATAACTTGTGCAGCTCGGCGAGCACCGCGTAAGCCTGTTCCCTCTTCCCCACGGCCCCGTAAACGTAACCGAGGTTCGCCAGCCCCTCGATGCTGTTCGCTACCAGATCGCGCCCCCGAACCGCCGCCTCGACGGCCTCGTCCGACCGCCCCAGCCTGACAAGCACGACGCCGCTGATGATATAAGCGTCGCTGAGGTTCGGGTTCAGGACGAGCGTCTCTTGGCACCTCTCCAGAGCGCTTTCGTACTGGCACGCATAGTAAAGGATGCGCCCCAACTGGTAGTTGATGAGGCCCGGCAGCGGGTCGGTCAGTTGCGCGAGTTTCAACTCTTCGACCGCCTCCTGCCACCTGCCGGAGCGGCTGAGGTAGGTCGCATACCAGCGGTGCGTCCTCGCGGAGTTGGGGTTCAGGCTGAGGGAGCGCCGGAACTCGGTCTCGGCGCCGTCGAAGTCCCAGTCGAAGAACTCCTTGATGCCGGCCAATAAGGTGTGAGCCTCGGCCAGCCCGTCGTCTATCGTCAGGGCCTTGAGGATCATCTCTTTAGCCGCGGGGTAACCGACGACGGGCGGGACTTCATCCCACAGCACCAGGCTGCCGTGGCAGTCGGCCAGGCCCGCGTATGCCTGCGCGTAACCCTTGTCGAGGGCGACGGCCGCCTCGAAATAGCGCATGGCCTTCCTGAACTCCCTCCTGCCATGAAAGTACCGCCCTTTCAGGTAGAGGTGGTAAGCCTCCCCGTCGTCCGTATCACTCCGGCGGAGACGCTCGCTCTCCCCGGGCGTGAGTTTAATGAACAGCTTCTCCGAAATCTCGCGCGCGATCTCTTCCTGTAGCGCGTATGTGCCGGAGAGCCGGCGCCGGTACTGCCCGCCCCAGATTTGCGACCCGTCGCGCACGTCCACCAGCTCCGCGGCGACTTCGATCCACTCACCCACGCGCCTCAGCTCGCCCACGAGCACGGCCCGCACGCCGAGGTTCACGCCCACGCCGCGCGGGTCTGCGCCGGCCCCCTTGTAACGGAAGACGGTGCTGCGGGCCATGATGCGCAGCTCCGGGACTTCCGAGAGCGTGTTGATGACGCCCTCCGTGATGCCGTCCGACAGGTAGTCGAGTTCCGGGTCGGCCGTTGCGTTCGAGAGCGGCAACACCGCCAGCGACCTGATGGCGGAAGAGTCCCGCGGCCTCTGCGCGAGCGGCGCGGCGTTCTCCTCGGGCGACCTGCTGACCTGCGCGATGAACCGGTAGCCGTATTTCGGCACCGTCTCGATGTACTGCCGGCGCCCGTCGTTCGTCTCGCCGAGCGCCTTCCTGAGCGCGCTGATACTGACCGTCAGGTTGTTCTCTTCGACCACGCGGTCAGACCAGACCTGCGCGATCAACTCTCCCTTCGTGACCAGTTCGCCCTGCCGGCTCACGAGCAGGAGCAGGATGTCGAAGAGCTTGGCCGTCAGCGTGACGGCCGTGCCGCCCCTTTCCAGCCGTCGTAAGGCCGCGTCGAGGCGGAAGAGGCCGAACTCATAAACCCCCGTCTCCTTCGCTTCGCTCCTCATATGTTGCCGACTCCCCGGGTAGCCGCACGATTAAGAATTTTCTAGCAATAACTTTAGCATTACTTAAGGACTTTCTCTGCGGCTTGCCTGTACACTCCCGCATGAATCGAGGAACCCGAGCCTGGCAGTCCGCCCGCACGTCCCAGACTTTACCGACTAACGCGCGCCTCCTTGCCCCACACGCGCCGTCGCTCACCGGCGGCGCGTACTACGGAGCGCGAACTCCCCGACCTTATTACACGTCTTGACCCGGCGGCCACACTCATTATTTCAACATCCTGCCTGACGCCGCCCGCCGGGGCGGATGACCTCAGGCGCTCACCGCGTAGCCGAAGACCGCGGCCCAAGTTGTCGTCCGAGTCAACAAGGTGAACACGCAGGCCACCGGCAACCGGCGCCTTCCGCATCTACTTCATCGTGGAGGCGCCGCCGCAAGTAAGTCATTGACGCGGCCGTAAACGCAACTCGACCGCAGAGGGAGCCGTAATCGTCCCCTCTGCGGTCGAGCTGCAAAGTTTGATGGCCGACGTTGCCAACGAGCGGCGGCGACTCAGAGGCGTCGTGTCGGCGGCCGGGCGCGGGCCGTTGTCAGGCCGCGGCCTCGACTAGTTGTGACCAAAACTCGACGTGCCTAATCTCGCCGTTAAGGCCGTATTCGCCCCGGCCGAAATAATGGCTAAACTCATTTTCAAGATAGTCCGCCAGGTTGCAGCCATAGTAGATCACGTCCGTTTGGTAGACCGACAAAATAGGGTTGCCGGGGTCGTGAGGTCTATCGGGGATATAGCGGTGACCGTTGACCGGGATGAGCGTAGGGGCGCGCTCGACGGCCTCCCGCGCGATTGCGAAAGCCTCTTCGAGCGTCGCGGGTCGTTGCCCCCACTCCTCCAGCCAGAATGAGTTACGCTCGATGTCAAAGCATATACCCTCGTATGGCCACGACAGGCTCTTTAACACCTCATCATCCTTAGCGCCACGCCAATTGATGAAGCCACTTGAGACGGGGAGGGCGAACCGCAGGAAGTCTTTCATGTCCGGAGGGAACACAAAGCCGTACCGGCATTGGATGCGCTGAATCTCGGCCTCCGATAACCCCGGCGCGAAAAGCACGCCGGCCTTCTGAAGAACATTCCTGTAGTATCCAATATCCATGACGAAATAAGCGGTCTGACGCAGACATCGTCCGCGCCACTAATCGAACGGGGCTTCAGGCATCCGGCGCGGCCCCGCACAACGCCGGCAGGTCGTAACCGAGCAGGTCGCCGATGCGCTCGACCGTAATGTCGGCCGGCGGATACTTCTCCGACTGCGCCGGGTCGAGCGCGTAATGCCCCTGCCGCGGGAAGACGGTCGTGAGCCGCCGCCCCCACGTCTGTTTCATCGCCGCCAGGATTCTCAGCTTATCGTCAACCATCACGTAATGCTCGGACGGGTAGCGGCGCTCCACGTCGGCCAGCTCCAACTCCTTGTGGATGTAGATGAGGATGTTCCCCTCGACGGCTTCGAAGAGGCCGGAGCACTCGACCTTGCGCGGCTGGAAGACCACGTCGCCGTCCGAGAGGATGACGACCGGCCCCCAACGCCGGCAGTGCTCTATCACGTCGAGCGAGTTCGGGTAGAGGCGGTTCGCAAAGGGGTAGTTGACGAGGTAGGTCGAGACCGCGAGCAGGTGCGAGTCGTATGGGCACTCGACGCGGTAGCGCTGCAAGGCGCCGAGGTAGTCGGCGTAGCCGAGTTCGGCGCGCAGCTCTTCGAAAATCGCCCAGTAGCGGTCGCCGCGCTCGGGCCCGACTTCACGCTCCAGATAGCGGCGGAGGTCGCCGGTGACCCTGTCGTTGTCGAGCAGGGTGTTGTCCACGTCGAAGAGGAAGATGACACTGTGTGACGGCATCCGAAAATCACCTCCGGAACCTGGAATGGAGGGTTGCATCATAATTGTTCTGCGTCGAGCTTAACAACGGCGCGGGCGCCGCCCTAATAACGCCTCCCCCGTTGACACCTCGCCGCTCCGCTAATATCCTTCCCCGCGCCCTACGTCGTCTTTTGAGTTCAAGAGGAGTGTCATTGATGATCGCACGCGCCTTCTGCCTCGCCGTCGTCCTCGCCGTCTCGGCGTTCGGGGCGGCGTCCGCACGGCCCCAGACCACGGCGGCCAACGGCCTGACGACGGAGTGGGTCTTCAGCGACGAAGGCCGCAGCGTCGCCCGCCTCCCGACGCACACATGGTTGTCGGACGGCAGGCTGTTGATGCTCGACGTGAGACGGCCGCCGGAGGAGCGCGCCTTCGAGTTCGTCGATCCGGCGACGGGCGCGCGGCGGCCCGCGCTCGACATGGCCGCGGCGGTCGCGAGCCTCGGCGCGCTGCTCCCGGACTCGGGCGTCGCGCGCTCACTCGACTGGCCGGAGGCGTTCGACCCGGCGGGGCGGCGCGCGCTTTACGTCTTCAAGGGCGACCTCTTCCTGCTCGACCTCGCGTCATCGCGCTTCACGCGGCTCACGAAGACCGAGGCGGAAGAGCGTTCGCCCGGCTTCTCGCCCAACGGGCGGCGGCTCGCGTTCGTCCGCGCCAACGACCTCTACGTGTTGGAACTCGACTCGCTGTCGGAGGCGCGCGTGACGCGCGACGGCTCGGAGACGACTTTGAACGGCAGCCTCTCGTGGGTCTACTGGGAGGAAATCTTCGGGCGGCGCGACATCGGTTACTGGTGGTCGCCGGATTCGCGTGCGCTGGCCTACCTGCAAACGGACGAGTCGGCCGTGGGGGTGAGCGCCTTCGTAGACTTCAGCCCCGACAACGCGCCGCGCCTCATCAGGCAGCGATACCCGAAGGCCGGGATGCCCAACCCGCGCGTCCGCGTCGGCGTCGCGGAGGTCGGGCGGGACACGACGACCTGGGTGAGCATCAACGACCGCCCCGTCGAGTACGTCCTGCGCGTGAAGTGGCTGCCGGACGGGCGCCGCTTAAGTGTCCAGACGCTTTCGCGCGACCAGCATGACTCGGGGCTCTACTTCGCGTCGCGCGAGACGGGCGCGGCCACAAGAATTCTGACCGAGACCGACCCGGGCTGGGTCAACATCCACGACGACCTGCACTTCCTCGCCGACGGACGCCACTTCCTCTGGGCGTCGGAGCGCGACGGCTACTATCACCTCTACCGCTACACGTTGGACGGCCGGTTAGTTAATCAAGTCACGCGCGGGCCCTGGGCGCTGGCGTCGTCGGGGGCCGGGGTCTTCTGGGTCAGGCAGGCCGTCGTCGGGATTGACGAGGCCGGAGGGTGGCTCTACTTCACGGCACAGGAGCGCTCTGCGGTCGAGCGCCACCTGTACCGCATCAGGCTCGACGGCACCGGCATGACGCGCCTCTCGGCGGAGCCGGGCGTACACCGCATCTCGATGCGTGCGGACGCGCGCTTCTACCTCGACAACTTCTCGGACATCCGCACGCTGCCTTCGCTCACTCTGCGCCGCCCCGACGGCGCGAGCCAAATGGTGCTCGCGGCCCCGCGGCCGGAGCTGGTCGCGCGCTTCGACGTGCAATACCCGGAGCTGCTGACCATCCCTGCGGCCGACGGCTTTCCCATGCCGGCGCGACTGTTGAAGCCGAAAGACTTCCGGCCCGACCGCCGCTACCCGGTCATCGTCTACGTCTACGGGGGGCCGTCGGCCCCGTCGGTCGCCAACTCGTGGCAGGGCGGATTGCTTCAGGAACAACTCTTCATCGCCGAAGGCTTCGTCCTGCTGACCGTGGACAACCGCGCGGCGACGGGCGTCAGCAAGAAGTTGGAGAACACGATTGTCGGGAAGGCGTTCGAGCCGGAGACGGCCGACCTGCTCGACGCCGTGCGCTGGCTCAAGGCGCAGCCGTGGGTTGATGGCGGCCGGGTCGGGGTCTGGGGCTGGAGCGGCGGCGGCACGATGACGCTCAGCTTGATGACTCGCTCGAAGGAGTTCAAGGCCGGCATCTCGGGCGCGCCCGTCACAGACTGGCGCTACTACGACACCAAGTGGGCCGAGGCGCTCGCCGGCATGCCGGCCGAGAACCCCGAAGGCTACGAACGAGCCTCCCTGGTCAGGCGCGCGGGCGAGCTGCACGGCCGCCTCCTGCTCGTCCACGGCACCTACGATGACAACGTGCACCCGCAGAACACGCAGGCGTTCGCCGACGCGCTCATCCAATCCGGCAAGCTCTTCGAGCAGATGATCTACCCGATGCGCAAGCACAGCGTCAGCGACCGTGCCGGCGCGATGCACCTGCACCGGACGATGCTGGACTTCTGGAAAAGACATCTGTGACGGGATGCGCCGGCACAGAACCGCGAGCGGTAGCGAGCGGGTACGGGCAACGACAGAGAGGCTGCACGGCGTCAGGCCGACCCGCTCGCTACCGCTCGCGGTTCTATTCGTGCCACCCGAGACGCAGACTGCATCCTAATGCAAACTGCTATAAACGTAGGGGGAATGATGAGTATGCGCTGTCTCGCTCTAAAAAGTATTTGTAACTCTTACCTCAGCTTGCGCCGGGCCGGTCTGGCGTGTCTGCTGCTCCTTGCGCCGGCCGCGGCTCAGGGCAAGGACGCCGTCTGGCCACAGTTCCGCGGGCCGGACTCGAACCCCGTGGGTGCGGACGCGCGTCTGGCCGACCGCTGGTCGAAGACCGAGAACGTGGAGTGGTCGCGTGAGGTGCCGGGGCGCGGTTGGTCTTCGCCCATCGTGACGGGCGGCAGAGTGTACCTGACCACCGTCACGACGGAGGGCAAGTCGAAGCCGCCGCAGACGGGGACGGAGTACAGCAACGAGTACGCCGCGGAGCTGATGAAGCAGGGGCTCCCGATGGAGCAGGTGCTTGAGAAGCTGAAGGCGCGGGACATCGAGATGCCCGAGGAGGTGACGCTGCACTACTTCCTCTACTGCCTGAACCTGAAGACCGGCGAGGTGGAGTGGCGGAAGGAGTTTCACACGGGGCGGCCCCCCGGCGGTCGCCACCGCAAGAACAGTTTCACCTCGGAGAGCCCCGTGACCGACGGCAAGTCCGTCTACGTCTACATAGCGAACCTGGGGCTGTGGGCGTTCGACCTGAAGGGGAAGCAGTTGTGGGCGACGCCGCAAGCAGCGCACCCGATCTATCTCGACTTCGGGACGGGCAGCTCGCCCGCGCTCGCCGGGGAGTTGCTGGTGATTGTGAACGACAACCAGCAGCAGCAGCACATCGCCGCTTTCGACAGACGGACGGGCAAGCAGGTCTGGCGCACGAACCGGGACATCGGCGGCAAGACGCAGCCGATACAGCGTTCGGGGTGGGCCACGCCGTTCGTCTGGCGCAACGCCTCGCGCACGGAGATCGTGACGGTAGGGCCGGACGTGGCGGTCAGTTATGACCTCGCGGGCAAGGAACTGTGGCGCCTGTCGGGGATGGCGGTCACGCCGGTGCCGATGCCCTTCGCCTACGGCGGGCTGCTGTACGTTGACGGCGGGCGCGGGAAGCCGCTGTTCGCGCTACGCCCCGGCGCCGCGGGCGACATCTCGCTCAAGGAGGGTCAGACCTCGAACGAGTTCGTCGCCTGGTCGCAGCCGCGCGGCGGGACCTACCTGCCGACGCCCGTGGCTTACGAGGGCGCCATCTACGCGCTGACCGAGACGGGCATCCTCAGCCGCTTCGACGCCAAGACCGGGGAGATGACTTACCGGACGCGGATCGACCCGGCGGCGGCGGCCTTCACGACCTCGCCGTGGGCCTACAACGGCAAGCTCTTCTGCCTGAGCGAAGAGGGGCAGACGTTCGTGATCGCGGCTGGCGAAAAGTTCCAGCTCCTGCACGTGAACGGGCTGGACGAGATGGCCCTTGCGTCGCCGGCACTGGTCGATGAACGCCTGCTGATACGGACGGAGAGCCGGCTGTACTCGATCCGCCGCGGACGGTAAGTTGCAATTAGCAATTGAGTGTAATCGAGAAAGATTCAACACAGAGACACAGAGGTACGGCTTCAAGAAATATAACTCAACAGGCCGTGTCTCCGTGCCTCTGTGCCTCTGTGTTGAAAGCCCACGCCGTATGCTCTCGGATGAAAAGCGCTCTAACCTCTTAACCTGCCTCTTCCTCATCATCTGTAGAGCCTCAACACCTTCCGGCGCTCGTTTCACTGTCTGGAATGAGTAGTGCTCCCCAAGAAGGCGCACACCAAACGATTCAATTCCGGTGTGAACATTTCATAAATTTGGACGTTATTAGTGAAGGTCGGCAGTACCCGCCAGAAGTAATTCAGAAGGAAAGAGGATTTATGAGACGCGAAAGAACCCTCC
>JBEVJD010000075.1:0-21385 GCA_040510435.1 Pyrinomonadaceae bacterium
AACGCGGCACCTCCGCCGACGAGCAGCGCCGCGTCTTCAACGAGACCGGCGACCTCAAGGCCGTCGTAGACCGCCTCATCGAACTCACCATCGAGAACGTCCCCGACGAGTGGAAGGACTAGCCCGGCACGCCGAAACCGAAAGAGGGGGACGAGAGACACGACGCCTCTCGTCCCCCTTCTCTCATCAACGAGCAGTTGTGCGGCGGGCAGGAGCCGCCTCACTCCGCGTCGAGGACGCTGAACGAGAGCGTCTTCAACGCCAGCCAGACCTGCGCGCCGGTTCGCAGGTCGAGTTCCTGAACCGACTGGTGCGTGACGCCCGCCGCCCAGACGACGCCGCTGCGGACGTGTACGAGCGTCTGCTCGGCGCGGCGCTCGACGCGCTCGACGCGACCCGCGAGCACGTTGCGCGCCGAGAGCCCGCGCGGCTCCCGGGTCGCCAGCAGGATGTCGCCCGAGCGCACGGCGAGGCGGACGCGCCCGTCCGCGTCCGCGCGGCCGAGCGGCACCTCCACGCGGCACGTCTCCGCGTCCCCGCCCGACAGCTCGACGAGCATCGTCCCCGCCGACTCGCTCCGCGACAGAACCGTGCCCTCGAACACGTTCTCGACGCCGGCCAGTCGCGCGACGCCGGCCCTCCGCGGCGAGCCGAAGACCTCGTGCGGCTCGCCGCTGGCGACGATACGCCCGCGCTCGAAGACCAGCGCGCGCTCGCCCAGGATGAGCGCCTCGTCGCGGCTGTGCGTCACGTAGAGGATGGGCAGGCGCAGGTCGCGGTTGAGACTCTTGAGCGCGGCGATGATGTCGAGCTTGACCGGCTCGTCGAGCGCCGAGAGCGGTTCGTCCAACAGCAGCAGGCGCGGCTCCCCGGCGAGCGCGCGCGCGAGCGCCACGCGTTGCGCCTCGCCGCCCGAGACCGCGCGCGGCCGGCGCCCCGCGGCGTGCGCGACGCCGAAACGTTCCAGCAAGTCCAGAGCCTTCGCGCGGCGCTCGCGCCGGCCGGCCGCGGCCACGCCGAACTCGACGTTTTCGAGCGCCGTCATGTGCGGGAAGAGCGCGAGGTGCTGGAAGAGGTAGCCGGCGCGCCTGCGGCGGACGGGCAGGTCTACGCCGCGCGCGGAGTCGAAGTAGACTTCGCCGCCGACACTGATGCGCCCTTCGTCCGGGCGCGCCAGACCCGCGACGGCGCGCAGCGTCTGCGACTTGCCGGCGCCCGATGCGCCGAAGAGAATCGTCACGCCGGCCGGTGCCGCGAACTCCACGTCGAGCGTGAAGCCCTCGCCGCCTGCGGCGGGAAACTCCATTCTGATGCGCGCGTCGAGCGTCACCGCGAGCCCGCCGCGGTCAGACGGTTGGTGGCGTAAAGGAACGTGAAGGCGACGACGGAGAGGATGATGACGAGGGTCAGCGCGTCCGCGTCGCGCCCGGCCTGCGCGGCGTCGTAGATGGCGATGGCGGCGGTCTGCGTCCGGCCGGGGATGTTGCCCGCCACCATCAGCGTCGCGCCGAAGTCGCCGAGCGCGCGCGCGAACGCGAGCATCGCCGCGGCGAGGATGCCGCGCGACGCGAGCGGCAGCGTCACGCGGCGGAAGACCTCCCACTCGGACTTCCCCAGCGTGCGCGCCGCCTCCTCGTACTGCGTGTCCACGGCGGCGAACGACGCGCGCGCAGTCTTCACCACCAGCGGCAGCGCGCCGGCCGCGGCGGCGACCACCGCGCCACGCCACGTGAAGACGAGCTGTTGCCCGGTCAGCGACTCGAACAGCCGGCCGACGGGGCCCGTGCGGCCGAGCAGCACGAGGAGGTAGTAGCCGAGGACGGTCGGCGGCATGACGAGCGGGAGCGTGACGAGCGCGTCGAGCGCCTCGCGGCCAAAGAACTTCTTGCGCGCGAGGAGCCAGCCGAGCCCGACGCCCGCGACGACCACCACGACCGTTGACAGCGCCGCCACGCGGAGCGAGAGCCAGAGCGGGAACAGGTCAATCTCTCTCATCGGTGGACGAAGATATCACCGGCCGTCGGCCCCGGCAATTTAGGGAGGAACATGAGAAAGACGAACAGGGCGGTCGCGGTTTTGATGAGGTTCGCGCTGCTGTCGGCGTTGTTGTTGACGGCGGCCGCGTGCGGCGATGGGGGCGAGCGCAAGGACGGCGAAGAGATTATCGTCGCCGCGGCCGCAAACCTGACGGACGCGTTCGGCGAGGTCGGGCGGAGGTTCACGGCGCGGACGGGCGTGCGCGTCACATTCAGCTTCGGGGCGACCGCAGACCTGGCGAAGCAGATCGAGAACGGCGCGCCGTTCGACGTGTTCGCCTCGGCCGACGTGGCGCGCGTGGACGAGCTGGTTCGCAAGGGGATGCTGACGGAAGAGAGCCGCGCCATCTACGCGCGCGGTCGCCTCGTGCTGTGGGCGCCGCCGGCCGGTCGCGCGCCGGTCGCGCGCATGGAAGACCTGGCGGGCGCGGGCGTGACGAGAATCGCGCTGGCGAAGCCGGAGGCGGCGCCGTACGGCCGCGCGGCGGTCGAATCGTTACAGGCTTTGAGGCTGTGGGCGGCGGTCGAGCCGAAGGTCGTCTACTCACAGTCGGTGGCGCAGGCTAAGCAGTTTGCCGCCTCGGGGAACGCCGATGCGGCCTTCCTCCCGCGTTCGCTCGTCATGGAGGGCGAGGGGACGGCCGTCGAAGTTGACGCGAGTCTGCACGCGCCGCTCGACCAGGCGCTCGGCGTCGTGCGCGCGTCGGCGAAGCAGTCGGCGGCGAAGAGCTTTGCGGAGTTCGTGTTGGGTGAAGAGGGTCAGACGGTGCTGAAAGGATTCGGTTACGACGCGCCGCCGAAGAGGTGAGCGGCGGGCCGCTCAGGCGGCCCGCCGGTTGTGTTCCTGCGCGAGTATCATGAAGTTCTCGAAGAGCAGGCGTCCGTCGCGCGACTCGTTGGGGTGCGCCCAGAGCGTGCGCGCGCTCGCCTCCTCGCGCAGCAGTCGCCTGCGCTCCTCGGGGGCGAGGTTCGGGTTGACGCGCTGGAGGTTGCGCGTTAAGTCCTGGAAAGACTTCTCCAGGTGGAATTGCACGGTGTAGATGAGCTGCCCGTCCGTGCGCTTGACCATCATCTGGTTGCGGCACAGGTACGAGGTCGCGAGGAGCTTGAAGCCCTCGGGCAGTCGCGGGAGCTGGAGGCCGTGGTTCTGCCAGACGCGGAGGTTGGCGCCCTCGGTCGTGTAGTCCTGCCACACGCCCTCATCGCGGTTGCGGATGCCGCGGAAGATGGGGTCTTCGGGCTCGGTGATGCGAATGAAGCGATACTGGTACTCGTAGTTGCGCCCGTCGCGCCGCTCGGCGGGGTCGGAGTTGTCGAGCGTGACGCACGGCACCCCGAACGCGAGGCCGATGAGCTGGTGGCCGCCGCAGATGCCGAGAATCGGCGTCGTCGTCTCCACCGCGAAGGCGGCGAAGCGGCGCAGCATGCCGGGGTCGTAGTAGTCGAAGTCCGAGAGCGTTCCCGAGAGCACGATGGCCTCGGGCTTGAAACCCTCGGCGGCCTCGACCGCCTCCGAGATGTGCGCGACGCACACTTCGGGCTCCTCGACGAGGCGCTTGATGTTGTTGACGATGTTGTCGAGGGCGAGCCCCGAGATGTAGCGCTCGCGTTCGAGCTTCCCGGCGGCCGACCCGCCCCACTCGCGGCGCGCCGTGTCGGACAGGTCTGACTCTTCGCGCAGGAGGTTGTTGACGATGAGGACGCGAATGTCCTTAATCCGCTTCTCGAACGGCTCGTAGGGGCAGTAGGGGCGCTGGCTGTATGGGAAGGGGAGCGAGTCGAGCGGCTCCTCCGGCGTCGGCTGTGTCATCTGTGAAGTCATCTTGAAAAAATTTTCAAACCCCCTTGTCCGTCACTTTAGATGCGCGGAGTGCGCTGCCGGGTGTTCTGGTTGAAGGCGGGGACGGCCGTGCCGGCACCCGCCTCCTCGATCTCCCGCTTAACCTCTTTGAGCGCCGCCGAGCGCACGCGGGCGCGGAACGTGGCGGCGCGCCCCTCGGTCAGGTGGTCGGCCAGCAGCAGCGTGCGCTGCCAGGCGGATTCGAGGTCGTCGGCGAGCCGGGAAATTTTGGTGATGTCGTAGGGCACCGCGACGCTCGCGACGCCCGCGCGCGCGAAGACCGAGAGGTAGCGCGCCGTGGCGAAGTCTGGGCACGAGATGCGGCGCCGGCCGACCTTCAGCTCGATGCCGAGCAGCGTGTGCTGCACCTCGACCGGGGCGTTCTTGGCGGCGGCGGGGACGGCGTGCGCGCGCGTGCGCAGGGGGAGGATGCGCTCGCGGTAGATGCGCGGCGGCCACTCGTCGCCGAGCCGCTCGCGGACTTCCGACACCAGAGCCTCGGCCGAGCCGGGGCGCGGCGGGGCGACCGCGCCGGCGCCGTGCGCGGCGTAGTCTGGGGTGGTCTCGGTCGCGGCTCTCATCCGACTCGCGCTCATAAAAAAGCAAAAACCCCGGAGGGGCGGCCCGCACGACCCGGGCCGCCCCTCCGGGGTTCCAGGTACGAGGTCAGCGCAGGCTCGTGACGACGCTCCACTGTGCGGCGCGGAAGGCGCTGATGACGCGGCCGGGGAAGAGTCCGAGGTAGAGCACGCCGCCCACGGTCAAGACCAACACCAGCGCCACGCTCGCCGGTATGCGCGGCGAGTGCCACTGCGTCGTGCGCTCGCGGAAGAACATCACGACGACCAGCCGCAGGTAATAGTATACAGAAATCGCCGTGTGTAGCACGCCGATGATGACGAGCCACCTGTACCCCTGCGACAGAGCCTCGCTGAAGACCACGACCTTGCCCATGAAACCGCCCGTCAGCGGCACGCCCAACAGGCTCAAAAGGAAGAGCGAGAGCGTGAGCGAGAGCGCGGGCGACTGGAAGCCGATGCCGCGGTAGTCCTCCACGTCGGTGCGCCGGTCGCCGCTGCGCGCCATGAGCGTGACGACGGCGAAGGCGCCGAGGTTCATCACGGCGTAGACGAGCAGATAGAAGACGACCGCGGCCACCGCGTCGTCGCGCCGCGCCGGGTCGGGCGCCGCGCCCGCCGCCACGAACCCGACCAGAGCGTAGCCCGCGTGCGCGATGGACGAGTAGGCCAGCATCCGCTTGACGTTCGTCTGCACGAGCGCGACGACGTTGCCGACGGTCATCGTCAGAATCGCGAGCAGCCACAGCGCGTCGAGCCACGCCGAGTGGAGTTGGACGCCCGTGCCCCTCGACTGCGAGGCGGCCGCGACCAGCGGGAAGGCGAAGAGGAAGACGCGCATGAAGGCGGCGAAGCCCGCGGCCTTCGGCCCGGCGGCCATGAAGGCCGTGACGGGCGTGGGCGCACCCTCGTAAACGTCGGGCGTCCAGACGTGGAACGGCGCGAGCGCGACCTTGAAGCTGAAGCCGATCAGAAGCATCGCCGCGCCCGCGAAGAGGAGCGGCGGGTAGAGGCTGTCGTTGATGCGCTCGGCGATGACGCCCAGGTTGGTCGTGCCGGCCATGACGCCGCCCGGGATGGCCTTCGCCGTCGCGCCGTAGACGAGCGCGATGCCGAAGAGCAGGAAGGCCGACGAGAACGAGCCGAGGATGAAGTACTTGAGCGAGGACTCGTTCGAGCGCACGTCGGTGCGGCGGAAGCCCGCCATCACGTAGGTCGCGATGGAGAGGATTTCCAGCCCGAGGAAGAGCATCACGAGGTCGTTGCCCGCCGCCATCAGCATCATCCCGACCGTGGCGAACAGGAGCAGCGTGTGGAACTCGCCCGCGGGCAAGCCCTCCCACTCGACCCAGATCATCGAGACGAGCACCGTCAGCGCGGTGACGACGATGAAGACCAAAGTGAAGGAGAGCCGCAGCGGGTCGAGGACGATCATGCCGTCCCACGCCGAGGCCGGCACGCTCCCGTCCGCGGCGCCCCACAGCCAGATGGTGGCCGCGGTCGAGCCGGCGAGCCCCGCGAGCGAGATGGCCCCGGTAATCCAACGCTGACCCAATCGCCGCGTGAAGGCGTCCACAAGCATGACGGCGACGCCCGCGACGACGAGAATCAACTCGGGCAGGAGTATCCCGAAGTTCACGTCGGGCGGGGACGGGTTTATGGCTGCTAAGCTCAGGTTCATCGTGTCCAGCTCTTCTGGCCGCCGCGCGTTGAAAGACCGGCTGGGCGGCGGCGAAAGTTATCTGCCCGCGGCCGTGCCGGGGCGCGCGGCGAGGAGCGCGTTGACGCGCTCGCGCACCAACTGTTTGTAGACGGTTATGTCCTGCGGCATCCCGCGGTGCGCGTCGCCGCTTTGGCGCCCGTCGGCGTCGAAGAAGACGACGACGGGGATGCGCGCGCTCGCCTTCTCGTACTGTGCGAGCGCCACGCCGCCCGGGTCGCGCAGGACGGGCACGGTCATCCGCCGCTCCTTCGCGTAGTGGCGCAGGATGTTGTTCGACACGCGCTTCGTGTCCTCGATGCTGACCCAGAGGAAGCGGACGGGCTTGCCCTTGTACTCGACCTTCAACTCCTCGACGGCGACCTGCTCCCAGGTGCAGGGCACGCACCACGTCGCGCCGAACGAGACGACGAGCACGTCGCCGCGCATCTCCGAAGTGTCGTAGAACTTCCCGTCCAGCCCCTTGAGTCTGAAGCCGTCGCCGCCCGCGGCCGGGGCGGGCGCGCTCGTCTCCTGCGCCTGCGCGCCGACGGCGGCGAGCAGGAATGCGAGCGCGAAGATGGTTCTCGTTAAATAACGCATCACGTCTATCTCGTCTCCCGCGCCTCGGCGTGGAAGACGCCCTGCGAGCCGCCCGAGACGACGCGCGCGCGCACCGCCTCGACGCTCGCGCGCGACCGCGCAAGGAACGGGCGCGGGTAGGCGCCCATGTAGAGCATCAGCACGAGCAGCGGCGCGAGCAACCCAATCTCGCGCCAGTTGAGGTCGGCGAGCCTGCGGTTCTCGGGGTTCGTCAGGCGCCCGAACAGCACGCGCTGCAACATCCAGAGCATGTAGACGGCCGCCCAGATGACGCCCGTCGCCGCCAGCATCGTCACCACCCACGAGCGCGTGACGTTGGTGACGGCCGGGTCGGAATTCCAGAAGCCGAACATGATGAGGAACTCGCCCACGAACCCGTTCAAAAGCGGCAGACCCACCGAAGAGAGCGACGTGAAGACGAGGAGCGTGGCGAAGAGCGGCATCGGCTTCGACAGCCCCCCGAACTCCGCGATCATGCGCGTGTGCCTGCGCTCGTAGATCATGCCGACCAGCAGGAAGAGGGCGCCGGTCGAGACGCCGTGGTTGAGCATCTGGTAGAGCGCGCCCTGCATGCCCCACTCGGTGAAGCTGAACATGCCGAGCACGACGAACCCCATGTGGCTCACCGACGAATAGGCCACGAGCCTTTTCACGTCCGGCTGCACCATCGCCACCAGCGCGCCGTAGATGATGCCGATGACGGCGAGCACGATGAAGACCGGCGCGAACTCGCGCGTCGCCTCGGGGAAGAGCGTGAAGTTGAAGCGCATCAGCCCGTAGGTGCCCATCTTCAGCAAGACGCCCGCGAGGATGACGGAGCCGGCCGTCGGCGCCTCGGTGTGCGCGTCGGGCAGCCACGTGTGGAACGGGAAGAGCGGCACCTTGACGCTGAAGGCGAGCGCGAAGAGGCCGAAGAGAATCGCCTGCTCGCGCGTGGCGATGTTGCCGCTGACGAGCGAAATCTTGCCCTGCTGGATGGCGTCGAGCAGCAGCACGTAGTCGAACGTGCCCCCGGTCACGCCGGGGATGCCCGAGTAGAGGTACCAGAGCCAGATGATGCCCGCGAGCATCAGGAGGCTCCCCACCGCCGTGTAGATGAAGAACTTAACCGCCGCGTAGAGCCGGCGCTCGCCGCCCCACGCGCCGATGAGGAAGAACATCGGGACGAGCGACGCCTCGAAGAAGAGGTAGAAGAGGAGCAGGTCGAGCGAGACGAAGACGCCGATCATCGCCGACTCCAGCAGCAGCAGGAAGGCGAAGAAGGCCAGCGGCCGCTTCTCGACCGAGGTCCACGACGAGAGGATTGAGATGGGCACCAGCAGCGTCGTCAGGATGACGAGCCACAGGCTGATGCCGTCCACGCCGACGTGGTAGTGCGCGCCGATGGACTCGACCCACGGCACATCCAACACGAAGTGGAACGCGCCGCCCGGCCCTAAGCCCACCGGCTCGCGCAGCAAAAGCAGCGAGGCCGCGAACGTCACGAGCGAGAAGCCGAGCGCGATCCAGCGGTAGTGCTTCTGGTCGGCGTACGGCGCGAAGAGCCCGTGCGCCGCGACGGCCAGCGCGCCGACAAAGGGCAGCAGGATGAGTATGGTGAGCAGGTATGTCTGCATGAACTTTTACCGTATGAGCCAGGCGTTGTAGGCGAAGTAGCCGACGACGGCCAGCGCGCCCAGCAGGATGATGGCCGCGTAAGAGCGGACGAAGCCGGGCTGTAGGTAGCGCAGCAACCCGCCGAGCGCGGCCGTCCCGCGCCCGAGCCCGTTGACGACGCCGTCGATGACCCCCACGTCGAAGAAGCGCCACAGCCCCTCGCGCGAGCCGGCCTTGATGGGATTGATGAGCGCCGCGTCGTAGACCTCGTCCACGTAGTACTTATTCTCAAGCAGACTCGGCATCTCAAGCAGCGGCCTCCTGCGGAACATCACCCAGCCGAGCCCGATGCCGAGCAGTCCGACGACGACCGAGATGCCCGAGAAGACCCGCTCGTAAAAAATCTCCTCCGGGTCGTGCGCGTGCGCGGCCGGCCCTGCCGCCGCGCCGTGACCCGCGGGGCCGCCGTGCGCGGCCTCGCCCTCGCCGACCGACTGCGGCACGGAGCCCTCGTTGCCGTGCGCGGAGGGCGGCTGCACGGTCGCGCCGGCCGCGTGCGTGGCCGCGCCGCCGCCGTGCGCCGTCGCCGCCTCGCCCTCTTTGGGCGCGTGCGCGACGACCGGCTCAAGCGTCTGCTCGAAGTAGTTCGCGACCGCCCCGCCGCTCAGTGCGTAAGGGATGCCGACCCAGCCGCCGACGACCGACAGGACTGCGAGGGCGATCAGCGGCACCGTCATCACCCGGGGCGACTCGTGCGGCTCGACCGGGCCGTGGTGGTGCTCTTCGTGCTCTTCGTCTTCGTCCTCGAAGTCCGCCGCGGCGTTGTGTGAGCCGTGGTGGTCTGCGTGGTGCGCGACGCCGTGCGTGCCTACGTCGTGCGCGTGACTGTCAACCTTCTCGCCGGGCGCGTGGTGCGGGCGGTCGCCTTCCGAAGGCTTGCGCGCGTCGTGTGGCTTCTGGCCCTCGTCGTGCGCGTGTGCGTGCGCCTCGTCGCCCTGGCCGCCCGCGTGCGCCTCGCGGAAGCGCTCGGAGCCCCAGAAGGTCATCACCATCAGGCGCGTCATGTAGACGGCCGTCAGCCCAGCCGTGATGATGCCGACGACCCACAAAATCTTGCCGATGCCGGCCGTGCCCAACGTGTGCGTGCTCCACGTCTTCCACAGAATCTCGTCCTTCGACCAGAAGCCCGAGAGCAGAGGGAAGCCGCTGATGGCGAGCCACCCCGTGGCCATCGTCGCGAAGGTGACGGGCATGTACTTCTTCAGGCCGCCCATCCGCCGCATGTCCTGCTCGTGGTGCATGCCGTGGATGACCGAGCCGGAGCCGAGGAAGAGGAGCGCCTTGAAGAAGGCGTGCGTCATCACGTGGAAGATGGCCCCGACGAACGCGCCCACACCGCAGGCGAGGAACATGTAGCCCAACTGCGAGATCGTCGAGTAGGCCAGCACCTTCTTGATGTCGTTCTGCGCGATGGCGATGGTGGCCGCGAAGATGGCCGTGGCCGCGCCGATGACGGCCATGATGAAGAGCGCCGTCGGGGCATTCTTGAAGATGAACGAGCAGCGGACGACCATGTAGACGCCCGCCGTCACCATCGTCGCCGCGTGGATGAGGGCGGAGACGGGCGTCGGGCCCGCCATCGCGTCCGGCAGCCACACGTACAAAGGTATCTGCGCTGACTTGCCCGTCGCGCCGATGAAGAGGAGCACGGCCGCCGAGGTGATGCCGCCCGCGAAAATCCAGTGCCAGCCGAAGGGCTCGACGCCCATGTTGCCGATGGTCGTGAGCGCGCTGACGACGGCCGGGCCGCCGCTCGTGCCGAGCACGTCGAGCGGCTTGTCGAAGAAGCTGATTGAGGGGCTGCCGGCCCCGGCCGTCAGCCAGAAGACGAGCATGATGCCGAGGACGACGCCCCAGTCGCCGATGCGGTTGGCGACGAAAGCCTTCTTCGCCGCGTCGCCCGCCTCCTTCCTGTCCGTGTAGTAGCCGATGAGCAGGTACGAGCAGAGCCCGACGCCCTCCCACCCGACGAACATCAACAGGAGGTTGTCGCCGAGCACGAGCGTCAGCATCATGAACATGAACAGATTCAGGTAGGCGAAGAAGCGGTAAAAGCCCTTGTCGCCGTGCATGTACCCGGTCGCGAAGACGTGTATGAGGAAGCCGACGAAGGTGATGAAGCAGGCGTAGACGCCCGAGAGCCTGTCCATCGCGAAGCCGTAGTCGGCGCGGAAACTGCCGACCTGAATCCACGTCCAGAGGTGGCTCAAGACCGGCCGCGCCGGCTCTGCCGTCAGCGCCGCGCCGCCCCACGACGTGAACGCGATGAGAAAAGCGCAGATTGCCGAGACCGCCACCGACCCGCACGCCACCGCGCCGATGAGGGCCTCGCTGCGCGCCTTCCGCCCGACCAGCCAGCACACCAGCGCGCCCACGAGCGGCGCGAACACGACGACGGAGAGCAAATGATTTGTCATAAGTTACGAGTGATAAGTGATGAGTGATGAGTGATAAGAAGAGAAGCCAGACCCGTATTTTCTTATAACTTATCACTTATCACTCATCACTTATCACGTCCTTAAAGTCTGAGAATGCTCGCGTCGTCTACGTCGAGCGACTCGCGGTTGCGGAAGATGGCGATGATGATGCCTAAGCCGACGGCGGCCTCGGCGGCTGCGACCGTCATCACGATGAAGACGAAGAGCTGACCCGTCACGTCGCCGAAGTAGCTGGAGAAGGCGACGAAGGTCAGGTTCACGGCGTTGAGCATCAGCTCGATGCACATGAACATCTGGATGGCGTTGCGCTTGATGATGACGCCGACCACCCCGATGGTGAACAGCACGGCCGAGAGCGCGAGATACCACGTCAAAGGGATCATCGCTTCTCCTCCTCTCTCGCGGGCGCCGAGGGCGCTGCCGCGTCGCCGCTCTTGATCTGCTCGCGCGCGTAGGCGCGCCCCGTCGCCGCCGTGTCGCCGGGCTTCAGTGCCAACTCGCCCGCGGGTGTCAGCACCGCTGGCTCCTCGGTCACGTTACCGGGCGCGGCCAGAAACGGCGTGCGCCCCTGCCGCGCCAGCGTGATGGCGCCGACGAGCGCCATCAGGATGAGCACCGAAGTGACCTCGAACGGTAGGAGGTATTTCGTGAACATGCCCGCCCCGATGGAGGCCGTCAGCCCCACGTCGGAGGTGGCGGGCATCGCGGGCGAGGCGGCGGCGTAGTTGCCGAGCTGAAGCATGAAGGCCGCCTCGCCGACGAGCACCGCCGCCAGCAGCACCCCGATGGGGATGAGGTAGGTCAGCCGCAAGGGCCGCCTGACCTCCTCCTCGACGTTCAGCAGCATGATGACGAAGACGACGAGCACCATGATCGCGCCCGCGTAGACGATGATCTGGATGGCCGCGATGAACGGCGCTTGCAGCGTCAGGTAGAGGCAGGCGAGCGAGACGAAGACGCCGACGAGCGAGATGGCGCTGTAGAGCGGGTTGCGGTGCGCCACCATCGCCACGGCGCACCCGAGCGCCATCGCGCCGAACAGCACGAAGAGTAGTTGCGAAATACTCGGTAGCAGATTCCACATCGCTAATCAGTTGCTCCAACGGAAGAACAGGACGGTCGCCGTCAGGATGACGTTGAAGATGGCGACGGGGAGCAGGAACTTCCAGCCGAAGCTCATCAACTGGTCGAAGCGGAAGCGCGGCAGCGTCCCGCGCAGCCAGATGTAGAGGAAGAGGAAGAAGACGACCTTCAGCAGGAACCAGACGATGCCGAGCAGCGGGAACACGTCCACGAACGGCCCCTGCCAGCCGCCTAAGAAGAGCGTCGTGGCGAGCATCGAGACCGTGAACATGTTGACGTACTCGGCCATGAAGAAGAGCGCGAACTTCAGCGCCGAGTACTCGGTGTGGAAGCCCGCGACCAGTTCCGTCTCCGCCTCGGGCAGGTCGAACGGCACGCGGTTCGTCTCGGCGATGGCCGAGATGAGGTACGTGATGAACCCGATGACCTGCGGCATGCGGTTGATGTCCCACAGGTTCCAGCGCAGGCCGTACCACCCGCCCTGCTGCTCGACGATGGAGTAGAGGTCGAGCGTCCCCGACATCAGGACGACGCCGACGAGCGAGAGCCCGAGGCTCAACTCGTACGAGATCATCTGCGCCGCGGCGCGCAGGCTGCCCATCAGGCTGTACTTGGAGTTCGAAGCCCAGCCGGCGAGCGTCACGCCGTAGACGCCGACTGAGGTGATGCCCAGCACGTAGAGCAGCGCGATGTCGAAGCGCGCGATGACGAGCGAGAACTTGCCGATGCCGGGGACGTTTATCTCCGGCCCGAACGGGTAGACGATGATCGGCATCAGCGCCGCCGTGATGGCGATGATGGGCGCGAGGAAGTAGACGAAGCGCGTCGAGGCCGAGGGCGTGATCTCCTCTTTGAAGATGAACTTGAGGAGGTCGGCGAACGGCTGGAAGAGCCCGCCCGGCCCCACGCGGTTCGGCCCCAGCCGCCCCTGTATGAACCCCAGCACGCGCCGCTCGGCCAGCACCGTGTAGGCCACGATCATCAGCACGACGACGAACCCGACGTTGATGCCGACGAATTGCCCGACGGCGCGCGCCCATTCCGCACCGATTTGGTTTGAAAGCCAGTCCATAAGCGTAGTGATGAGTGATGAGTGATGAGTGATAAGAGCTGATAAGAGAAACGAGCAACCTGTTTTTCTTATCACTTATCACTCATCACTTATCACTCCCTTTTCAGTCTCCCGCGGCCGACGCGCGCCGCAGCGTGGGGTCAACCGTGATCTGGTAGAGGGGGGAAATCAGGACGCTCTCGGGCTCGGGGTTGCCGGCGGCGAGCAGGTGGAACTGCGGCACCTTGCTCGTCAGCACGCCGAGCTTGAAGAGTTCGTGGCCGACCGGGGGCGTCTCCGTCGTCTTCTCGCCGGTCTCGTCGAGCGCGGAAACCGCGTCGCGCAAAGAGCCGATGAGCGACGTGCCGTCGCCACCCGTCGAGAGCGCGTGCTTGACCTGGACGGGCTTCGACTCGTCTTTGAGCAGCGGGTAGCGCAGACCGTCGTAGGGCGCGACGTTGCGCGCGATCTCAAGGAAGATGTTGCTCGAAGACATCTGGAAGCCGAGGTCGTGCCCGAGCGCCGCGGCCAACTGCGACGTGATGGCCCAGTCGGGCTTCGACTGGTGCACGGGCGAGATGGACTGGCGCACGCGCTGGACGAGCCCGCCGTTGTTCGTGAACGTCCCGTCAACCTCGGCGAACGAGGCGGCGGGGAAGACCACGTCCGCGGCCAGCGCCGTCTCGGTCAGGAAAAGCTCCTGCACGACGAGCAGGTCGAGCCGCGCGAGAGCCTCCTCGCGCCCTTCGAGGTGCGCGGGCAGGAAGCCGCCGGCCACGTAGAGCGCGCGCACTTCGCCGCCCGCGGCGTCGAGGACTTCGAGCGGGTTGTAGGGGCCCGACATCAGGCCGAGGTCGTGGACACCGACGCTGTTGTTGAAGATCGGCAGCGGGTGCAGGAGGAAGCGCCGCCCCTCCTTCTCGCCAAAGGCCGAGGGGATGCGCGCGAGCACCGCCTGCGCCTCCGCGCTCAGCTCGCCGCCGAACAGGACGACCACGTCGCCCGCCGTCTCGCTGATGAGTTGACTGGCTTTCGCAATCTCGTCGGCCTCGACGCCGAGCTTAAGCGCCGCGGCCTCCGCGTCACCGGGCGAGGCGAGCGCGAGCACGGCCGCGTCCTCCGAGCCGGGGCGGACATGTATGAACTGCGCGGCCTGCTGCTTCAGGCGGATGGGCGTGCTGTTGACGATGACGAGTTTGGCGCCGCCGTTGCGGACGGCCTGCCGGACGGCGCGCCCCGTCAGTGGTTGCAACTCCTCGGGCTCGCCGCCGATGAGCAGGATCGTCTTGGCGTGGCGTATGTCGCGGTGCGTCGCAAGGGGAGCGGACAGGTTCTCGAAGAAGGGGACGAGCGAGAACGCCTCGGTCGCCGTGTACTTGTCCGTGCCCAAGACCTCGCGCGCGAACTTGAGAAGCGCCCAGTTCGACTCGTTCGTCAGGCGCGGGCTCCCCACCACGCCGACCGAGCCGCCGCCGTGCGCGGCGATGACCTCTTTCAGTTTCTCGGAGGCGAAGCGGACGGCCTCCTCCCACGTCGCGGGCACGAGCCGGCCGCCCTTCTTGTAACGGACGAGCGGCGTGCGCAGGCGCTCTTCGTGGTTGACGAACGGGTGCGCGAAGCGCCCCTTGATGCAAAGGAACTCGCCGTTGTGCCCGTTGACGTAGCGGTCGCGCGCGACCACGCGCATGACCTCGCCGCGGCGCGAGCCGACCGACATCTGGCAGCCGTCGGAGCAGAATGAGCAGGTGGACGTGGTGCGGTTCAACTCCCACGGCCTCGTCTGGTGACGGTAGGTCGCGTCGAGCAGCGTCCCGGTCGGGCAGACCTCGATGCAGTTGCCGCACTGCGAGCAGTTGAGCCAGCCGCCGTAGGTGCCGATGACGGTGTGCGCGCCGCGCCCGCCCGCCTCGATGGCGTCCTCGCCCATCCACTCGTCACAGACGCGCGTGCAGCGCTTGCAGAGGATGCAGCGCTGCGGGTCGTTGGCGACGATGGGCGAGAGGAATTTTTCGGGCGCGTAGTTCTTCCGCTCCGTGAAACGCTCTTCGAGGTTGCCCCAGTCGAAGACCATCTCCTGCAACTCGCACTCGCCGCCGCGGTCGCAGACAGGGCAGTCGAGCGGGTGGTTGGCGAGCAGGAACTCGACCATCCCGCGCTGCGCCTTCTCGATCTCCTCCGACTGCGTCGTCACCACCATCCCGTCCGTGCAGGTGATCGTGCACGAGGTCTGGAGCTTCGGCATCTTCTCGATGCGCACCAGGCACATCCGGCACGAAGCCTGGAGCGCGAGGTCGGCGTAGTAGCAGAAGGACGGGATCGAGAAATCGTTCTCCCGGCACACGTCGATGAGGCGCGCGCCCTTCTCGACCTGCAACTCCTGGCCGTTGACTGTTACCTTTATTAATTCTGCTGCCATTTGATTAAACCGGTGATGCCCTCAAATTCAGTTCACCTGATCGTAACTTCGAGCGTGTACGCGGCCGTCGCGTCCGTGCCGATTTGAAGCGAATAGTCCCCGTCCTCCGGCAACTCGCCCTCGAAGTCTTTCGTGCCGTCGAAGACGGTTTCGCCGTTCTGCGTGAAGAGCGTCATGGAGGTGCGGTTGCCCGTGGCGAGGTGCGCCGTGAGCTTCTGTCCCGCGCGGGCGCGGAAGTGGTACTCGTGCATCGTGCAGAGTCGAACCGTGTCTTTGATGACGGCGGTCGTGCGGCCTCGGGCGAACCTGATCTGCTTCTGAATGAGCCGGTCGGCGCTGCGGCATTGCGCCGGGGCCGACGCCGCGCGCGCGGCCGGCGACGCGCCCGACGAAATGCTGACGCAGCCGACCGCCGCGATGATTAGAAAGAATCTTGTCATCTGCAAAAATTTGATTGCCGGTCAACCACGCCGCGCGCTCAGGCCGTCGGCAGTCCTTCCTTCGTGTGACCCGCGCCGTTGCCGTTCAAGACCTTGCGGCGGAAGTCTTCGGGGAACTTCTTGATGGCCGACTGGATGGGCCACGCAGCGGCGTCGCCGAGCGGGCAGAAGCTCTTGCCCTCGATGTTGTCCACGATGTCCAGGAGGAGTTGCGCGTCGTCGGGGCGGCCCTCGCCGGCCTCGATGCGCTTGAAGACCTTGACGAGCCAGTCGGTGCCCTCGCGGCAGGGCGTGCACCAGCCGCAGGATTCGTGCTTGTAAAACTCGGTCAGGTTCTTCGTGGACTCGAACACGTCAACGGTCTCGTCCATCACGATGAAGCCGCCCGAGCCCACCATCGAGCCGGCCGCGACCAAGCCCTCGTAGTCCATCAGCACGTTCTTACCCTCGATGTCCGAGGCGGGCATGATGTAGACGCTTGAGCCGCCGGGGATGACGGCCTTCAGCTTCCGGCCGTCGAGCATCCCCTGACAGTCCTCGTGGATAAACTTCTCCATGTGGGCGTAGCCCATCGGCAGCTCGTAGACGCCGGGGCGGTTGACGTGACCCGACACGCTCCAAACCTTCGTCCCGCCGCTCTTCTCCGTGCCGAGCTTCTGCCACGCCTCGCCGCCCATCTTGATGATGTCGGGCACGGCTGTCAGCGTCTCGACGTTGTTGACGACGGTCGGGCAGCCGTAGAGGCCGGCGACGGCGGGGAAGGGAGGCTTCATGCGCGGGTGCCCGCGCAAGCCTTCGAGCGAGTTGAGGAGCGCCGTCTCCTCGCCGCAGATGTAGGCGCCCGCGCCGGTGTGCGTGTAGATTTCGCAGTTGAAGTCTGTGCCGAGAATCTTCTCGCCGAGGAAGCCCGCGGCGCGCGCCTCTTCGAGCGCACGATCCATTATCTCGATGAGGTAGCGGTACTCGCCGCGCGTGTAGATGTAGTTGACGCGCGCGCCGAGGGCGTAGGCCGCGATGAGCATGCCCTCGATGAGCATGTGCGGGTCGCGCTCCATCAGGTAGCGGTCTTTGAAAGTGCCCGGCTCCGACTCGTCGGCGTTGCAGACGACGTACTTCGGCTTCGGCGAGTCTTTGGGGACGAAGCCCCACTTCATCCCCGTGGGGAAGCCCGCGCCGCCGCGCCCGCGAAGCGCCGACTTCTTGACCTCCCCGATCACGTCGTCCGGCGACATGCCGTTGAGGACTTTGCGCAGCGCCTCGTAGCCGCCGTTGGCGCGGTACACGTCGAGCGACGCGGAGTTGTCCAACAACACCCGCCGCAGTTGTAAAGGCTCGCAGCCAATCGCTCCGATAAACATAGGTTTTAGGTTTTGGTTTTTGGGTTCTGGGTTTTAGGTTTTGGTTTTAACCAGCACCTAAAATCCAACACCCAACACCTGTCTTTTACTACCGGACGCCGTTCGACAGTTCGCCGCTCTGACACTTGTCGATGATCTCGTCAACCTTCTCGGCCGTCAGGTTCTCGTAGTAGTCGAAGCCGATCTGCATCATCGGCGCGGTGCCGCAGGAGCCGAGGCACTCGACCTCCGAGAGCGAGAACTGCCCGTCCTCGGTCGTCTGCCCGGCCTTGATGCCGAGCCGCTCTTTGCACTTCGCCGTGAGTTTGCCCGCGCCCATGATCTTGCACGAGAGCGTCTTGCAGACCTGTAGATGATACTTGCCGACCGGCTCGGTATTGATCATCGAGTAGAAGGTCGCGACCTCCCAAATGTCGGTGATGCGCACGCCCAGCCGGTCGGCCAGATAGGCCACGCCCGGAGGGTCGAGCCAACCGCCGCGCTCGCGCTGCACGATGAACATCAGCGGCAGGATGGCCGAGCGCTTGACGGGGTACTTCGCCAAATGCCAGTCCATCTCCGCCTCGACCTCCGGCGAGAAGACCGCGATCTCCTGCGGCACCTTCGCCTCCTGCGGCAGCGGGTTGTTCGGTGTGAACTGCTGACTCATGATTTTGAGTAGTCAGTAGTCAGTAGTCAGTAGTCAGTAGAAAAACCCGGCCGGGTCGTAGGATGAAAGCGTCTAAGCCCGCCCTCTTAACCTACTGTCTCCTGACTACTGTCTCCTGACTACTTCATCGATCTATCTCCCCGAGCACGATGTCAATCGAGCCGATGACGGCGACCACGTCGGCGACCATCTCGCCCCTGACCATGTCGGGCAGGGCCGAGAGGTTGATGAATGAAGGGCCGCGGACGTGGACGCGCGAGGGCTTGGGGCCGCCGTCGGACTTGACGTAGACGCCCAGTTCGCCCTTCGAGCCCTCGATGGGCTGGTAGACCTCGCCCGCCGGCACGTTGAAGCCCTCGGCGACGATCAGGAAGTGGTGGATGAGCGCGTCCATGTGCGTCTTCATCGCCTCGCGCTCGGGCAGCACCACCTTCGGCGCGTCGGCCTTGATGGGGCCGGGGCGGAGGCGCGCGAGCGCCTGCTTGACGATCTTGTTCGACTCGATCATCTCGCGCATGCGCACCATGTAGCGCGACCACACGTCGCAGCCCTGCTCGACTGGCACCTCGAAGTCGTACGCCTCGTAACCCGTGTAGGGGTTGGCGCGGCGCAGGTCGAGCGGGACGCCGCTGCCGCGCAAGGACGGCCCGGTCAGCCCCCAGTCGATGGCGTCCTCGGCCGAAATGACCCCGACGCCCTTCGTGCGGTTCTGGAAGATGCGGTTGCCCGAGAGGAGGTCGTGCCACTCTTCGACGGCCGCGGGGAAGTCTTCAGTGAACTGCTTGCAGCGCTGGTCGAAGCCCGCGGGCAAGTCCATCATCAGGCCGCCGATGCGGAAGTAAGAGGGCGTCATGCGCTCGCCGGAGGCGGCCTCGATCAGGTTGAGGATGCGCTCGCGCTGGCGGAAGCAGTAGAAGAAGACCGTCATCGCGCCAATGTCTAAGGCGTGCGTCCCCAGCCAGACCATGTGCGAGGCGATGCGCTGCAACTCGCACATCAGCACGCGGATGACCTGCGCGCGCTCGGGAATCTCAAGCCCGAGCAGCTTCTCGACCGCCATGCAGTAGGCGAGGTTGTTGCCCAGCGGATTGAGGTAGTCCATGCGGTCGGTGATGACGATGCCCTGCTGGTACTTCTTGTACTCGAAGAGCTTCTCCATCCCCGTGTGCAGGTAGCCGATGTCGGGCACGCACTTGACGACCATCTCGCCGTCGAGGACGAGTTCGAGCCGGAGCACGCCGTGCGTGGACGGGTGCTGCGGCCCGAACGAGATGGTCATCTGCGTGTCGAGCGGCCGGTCTACGACCTCGAACGACGGCGGCAGGTTTGTCGTTGATGCGCTCATGCTTCGGTCTTCTCTTCGGCGGCCCGCCCCGCGCGGGCCGCCTCGCGTCCCTACTGTTCGAGCAGGAAGTTGTAAATCAGCATGCCGGAGACCTTCACGGGCTTCCCGCCTGAAAGTGTCGGCGCGAACTTCGCCTGACGGGCGGCCGCGACGGCCGCCGGTTGCAGGAGCGGGTGACCCGAGATGGCCTTCGCCGAAGTCACGCCCCCCGTCTCGTCAACAACCACCTGCACGACGACGGCGCCCTGTGCGCGCGCGGCCCTCGCCGCCGGGGGGTACGGCGGCTCCGGCCTGCTGACGGCCTTGCCGTTGAGCACGCCGCCTGAAATCGTCTGCCCGTCGGCGGGGACGGCGGTCTGCGCTTCCTCGCCCGCGGCGTCTGAAGCATCCGCGGGGGTGTCTTCGATGGCGTCGTCGGCGTCCTCCTCCACGTCAACGGAGGAGTCGGGCGGCGGCTGCGCGACATTACTGTCGAGCAGCGAAATCGTCTCGGCGCCGACGACGAGGTCGAGCCTCTCGTACATCCACGCGCCGCCCTCGTTGACGGCCCTGACGTAGAGCGTCCCCGCGTTGGTCGGGCCCGAGACCGGAACTTCGAAGTTCGCGCTGCCGCTGCCGCCCTCGAACTTGACGTTGCCCTTGACGAACCAGCCGTCCTTGATGGGCTGGCCGAGCCGCTCGACGGCGGCCGGGTGCGCCTGCGCGGCCTTGAGCGCGCCCTGATAGACCTCGGAGGACTTAATCGCCGACATCGCGACGAAGACGATGCCGCCGACGAGCGCGACCACCCCGATCAGCAACCCGAGGCAGCCCACGGGCAGCATCCACTTCCAGTTCCGCCCCAGACAGCCCTTCTGCTGCGGCTGTTGGGGCGGCTGGAACGAGCCGCCGAACTGCGCTGGATTCGGGTTCATCAAGGCTTCAGCAAGCCCTCGCGTTAAGTCAGGCTGTACGGCTCGTAGCCGCGCAGCGGGAAGTCTTTCCTGAGCGCGTGCCCCTGCCAGTCGTCGGGCAGGAGGATGCGGCGCAGGTCTGGGTGGCCGTCGAAGATGACGCCGAACATGTCGAAGGTCTCGCGCTCGTGCCAGTTGGCCGTGCGCCAGACGGTCGTCACCGTCGGGACGTGCGTGTCCTCCTGGTTGAGCAGCACCTTCAGGCGCAGGCGGTGGTAGCGCTTCGTCGAGAAGAGGTGGTAGTTGACCTCGAAGCGCGGCTCCTCCTCGGGCCCGCGGTCTGCGCCCGCGATGTCCGCGAGCATGTCGAACTCGAAGCCCGGCGCCGTCTTCAGGTGCGCGCACAGGGCCGCGATCTGCTCGCGCGGCACGACGAGCGTCAACTCGCCGAAAGCCTCGACGACTTCCGAGACCCAGCCCTCGTGCTCGCCGCCGAGCGCCGTAATCATGTCGGCCGGCGGAACCGGGTACGACTTGGCCGCGCGCCTCCCGGCGGCGATCTCCTTCTCTCGCTCGATGTCTTGAGACATATATAGTGACTAGGTGATAAGTGATGAGTGATAAGTGATAAGAAGGAAGAGAAGCGCCTTGTCTTTTCTTATCACTTATCACTTATCACGGGTCTAGCTCGACCTGCGGCGCTCGTGGCGCGAGGCGATGGTGTAGGGGCGCGAGGGCGACGCCTGCGCCGCCGCCTCGTTGGTGGCCGAGACGCCGACGGCGGGGAGCGTGCCCGGCGGGACGGCCTCGTAAGCCTCTTCGGGCGGCACGTCGTCGCGGTCGCGCAGAGACTCACCCATCACTTTCTGCTGGAGCATCAGGATGGCGTGGATGAGCATTTCCGGGCGGGGGGGGCAGCGGGGGATGTACACGTCCACGGGCACGATCTTGTCCACGCCCTGGACGATAGCGTAGTTGTCGAAGACGCCGCCCGAGGTGGCGCACGCGCCCATCGAGATGACCCACTTCGGCTCGGGCATCTGGTCGTAGACGCGGCGCATCGCCGGGGCCATCTTCCGCGACAGCCGGCCCGCAACGATCATCAAATCCGATTGGCGCGGCGAGCCGCGGAATACTTCAGCACCGAAGCGCGCGATGTCGTAGCGGCTCGCGGCCATCGCCATCATTTCGATCGCGCAGCATGCCAGCCCGAACTGCGCGGGCCAGATCGCCGACCGGCGCGCCCACTGGACGATCCGCTCGACCGTCGTGGTGAGAATCGGAAGTTCCGGGTCGAGGC
>JBEVJD010000076.1:0-13317 GCA_040510435.1 Pyrinomonadaceae bacterium
GTCTTCCTGGAGGGAGGGAGCGCCGCCGTGATGCGTTTCCGCAAGCGCTACGAGGTCAGGGGCGGCCCGCAGAGCGGCCGGGGCGAAGTGATACAAGAGTTGCGTTGGCGGAAGAGCGACCGGGGCTGGAAGATATACAGCGAGCGGGACATCCGTGTCATCCGCTAAGCGCTTCATGAGAGGCACAGCTTATTGCAACTAGCAATTGAGTGCAGCCGAGAGAGATTTAACACAGAGACACAGAGGCACGGAGGCACGGCTTGTTGAGTTATATCTTAAAAGCTGTGTCTCCGTGTCTCCGTGTTGAAAGCTCACGCCGTTTTAGTAGACGTTCATCAGGCGTCGGAAACTCGTGCGCCCCGTCAGGATGATGTTGATGAGGCGCGCGAGTGTGTGCGGCGGAGTCGCGTCGTCCACGAAGCGGTAGCGGAAGAGCGTCTCGCGGCAGTCGCCCGCGTCGCGGAAGAGAACGTCCTGTGTGAAGTTGCCCCAGCGCTCGGGCCCGATGAGTTCGACGACGCCCCCGGCGTGGGCCGAGGGCAGCAGCATGTTCGAGCCGTGGACGCCGACGACCAAGTGGCTCGCGGCGTAGCGTTCGCACCACTCGCGTTCGGCCCCTGCGTCTAACGCCGTGCGCCGCAAGTCTGTGACCCACTCCGGCAGTGCCCCGCGTCCTTCATCCTCTGCCAGCCCCGCCACGGCGAAATCGAGCGCGGGCAGGTCGCGCCGCAGCGCCTCCGCCAGTTCGGATACGAGATCGGACTGTCCCACCCTCGGCCTTGTCTGAGAGACAATCAAACGTTTGAGTCGTTCCCGGCCGGGTGTCGAAGCCGCGACGGTCGGGGCCCGCCACGGCCGGTCGTCGCGCCAGATGAACGTGACCGACGGACGCCTCAAGCGCACGTCCCACTCGTCGAGGGGGAAGGGTCTGACGCGCGTGAAGCGTTCGATGTCGAACTCCTCCGGCCGCGGGTGCGAGAGCGCGTGGCCGAGGCTCACGTCGCCGAACGTCTCGACGCGGCGGCGGATTTCGCGTGCGAGCCATTCGTTCCACTCCGTCCCGCGCCGCAGCGGCAGCCCGACGCTCCAGACCTGTGCGACCCCGTCCGGCACCATCCACGCGAGGAGCGACGGCACCATCACGACGAGGTCAACGTCCGCGCGGCGGTCGAGATAGTATTGCGCGTTGAGCAGTTTGAGGAGCGAGTGACCGTAGAGCGTGTCGAGGCAGTTGAGGAGCACGACCGGGCGCGTGATGTCCCGCCGCTCCTCTACGTCGAACGGGACGGGCACGTCCGCGCGCCGTGCGTACGAGTCGCGCAGCCAGCCGGCGAACCACTCGACGCCGTGCGAATCGTGCACCGCGCCCGTCGCCTTCTCCAGCAGCATCGGCGTGTAGAGCGCCTGCCCCGCCGCGAGGTCGCCGTAGAACTCGCGCCCGCAACGTTCGCACAGCAGCGCCGCGAGGTTGCGCATGCCGGGGATGTGCCACCCCTTCACGTCGAGGTGCGCGCGACAGTGCGGGCATTCGTGGCCGGCGTCTGTGACCGGGTGCAGCCCCGTGGCCCTCATAAGTCTTTCGTGCCGGCGGGCGTCGCCAGGTGCATTGAGTAGCAGGCCGTTTGCGCGCTCGCCCCGCCGGGAAAGGCCGGGTCGCCCGCGACGAGATTGCGCAGCTCGTAACCCGCGTCTCGCAGGTATGTCTCGATGCGTGCGGGGCTGTTCCCCATGTCGAAGGTGGTCTGGCCGAACTCGAAGGTCACGCGGCGGACGCGTTTCTCACGCAGCATACGCCGCGCACCGAGCATCACCTGAAACTCCGCGCCCTCCACGTCCAACTTCAGCAGGTCTATCCCCGTGACGCCGTTGCGCTCGCAGTAGAGGTCGAGGGTCGTGGCCGGCGCCTGCTCGACCGCCAGCGGTTTAACGTCGATGCCGTAATCTTCGAGCGGCCGGCGCGCGCGCGTGTTCCAACTCATGTGGGCTTCGTCGTAGACGTGCAGGCTCACGGGGCTCTCGTCTTCGGCGAGGGCGAGGCGGTTCAGGCGCACGTTGCGGAGCGACGCCGCGCGGCAGATTAACTCAAGCCGCCCGAAGGTCTCCCCGCACGGCTCGAAGGCGTGCACGACGCCGCCCGCGCCGACGAAGCGCGAGAAGAGCAGCGTCAGCTCGCCCACGTTCGCGCCCACGTCGAAGACCGTCATTCCTTCGCGCAGGGTTTCGAGATAGAAGATTCTCTCCGCGCGCTCGACCTCTTCGAAGGAGGCGGGCGAGACACCGGCAGGCGCCGCGCCGAGGTTACGGCGCAGCCGCCTTAAGACTGAAGCGGCGCGGTCTCTCAAGGGCGACTCTCCCCGGTCAACAGCCCTGCTTCGGGCGCGTCAACCTGTGCGACTTCACCGGACGGCGTCTCCTCTTCGAGCCTCCAAGTCGCGTCCACGAGGCAGCAGCCGTGCGTCGCGGGCGGGACTTCGCCGGAGCCGAAGAAGTCGCCGTCCGTGACCGTCAACTCGTACGCGTCCTCCATCGCGTCGAGGTACTCGCCGTTGAGCATCAGGCTGTACGTGATGCGGTAAGCTGCCGCCGGGAGCGGGAGTCGTGGGATGCGGCAGACGAAGACCCCGCGCGACGGGAGCGCTCCCCACTCGTCGCGCGTCAGCCGGTTGTGTTGCAGGAAGACCGGGGTGTCGAACTGCGTCCTGACACTGATTCCGGCGATGACTTTCGGGGAATGAAACCCAGGCGCGGCCTCGTAGCGGAGGCATATCTCCACGTCCTGCCCGGAGGCGGCCACGTCGAGCGCCCGGCCCGCGGAGTCCCGCACCTCGACGGCGACGACGCGCACCTCGCCGCTGCCCGCGCGATCAGTCCGTTCGCGCAGCGAGCGCCCGCGCGCGCCGACACTCGTCAGGTAGCGCGCGACGGCCTCTGTCTGCGTGCCGGCGTAGGAGACGCGCCCGCCGTCGAGCACGAGCCCGCGCCGGCAGAGGTTGGTGACCGCCGCCATGTTGTGACTGACGAAGAGGACGGTGCGCCCCTCCTTGGCCGCGCTGCCCATCTTGCCGAGGCACTTCTTCTGGAACTGCGCGTCGCCGACGGCCAGCACCTCGTCCACGATCAGAATCTCGGGCTCAAGGTGCGCGGCCACGGCGAAGGCGAGCCGCATGTACATGCCGCTCGAATAGTGCTTGACCGGCGTGTCGAGGAATCTCTCCAACTCGGAGAAGGCGACGATCTCGTCGAACCGTCGTTTAATGTCCGCCCGCTTCATGCCGAGGATCGCGCCGTTGAGGAAGACGTTCTCGCGCCCGGACAGTTCCGGGTGGAAGCCCGTGCCCACTTCGAGCAGGCTGCTCGTGCGCCCGTACATCTCCACGCGCCCGGCCGTGGGTCTGGTGATGCGCGAGAGGATTTTCAAGAGCGTGGACTTGCCCGCGCCGTTGCGGCCGATGACGCCGACGACCTCGCCCATCTCAACCTCGAAGCTCACGTCGCGCAAGGCCCACAGCGTCGTGTCGTCGCCCGCGCCCCGTCGGCGCCTGAGGGCGGCGAGAGGCGAGCGCGCGGCGCCCGCGATTGTCTCGCGCAGAGTCGTCGGCGCCCCGCGCCGCTCGCCGAGGCGGTACTTCTTGCTGACGCTTTCGACTCGGATGATCGGGCTCATCGGTGCGACGGGCGCGGCCGGGCGGCACGGCCACTAGATAACCTTTCGCGGATGGCGGCGTCAATCAGCGCCGCGCGCGACGCGAAGGTGTGTTCGCGCAGGGTGCGACGCTGACCGGCCGCGGCGATGTCGCGGCGCCGGGACTCGTGCCCGAGCAGATACTTCACCTGCTCGACGCACTCCTCCGCGTCGCGGTAGGCGACGACCTCTGCGTCCGGCTCGAAGAGTTCGCGCATGTTCTCTTTCGAGTCCGTCAGCAGACAGGCGCCGACGCCGGTGGCCTCGAAGAGCCGCATGTTCGAGGCGCTGTGAATCGAGATGTCGATGTGCGTGTTCAGCGCGACGCGCCCCGCGCGCAGTTGCCGGAACATGTCGAGGCCGAAGACGGGTGGGCGCGCGTGCCGCGCGATGCGTGCGTCCACGGAAGTCTGTGGTGACTTCCACGTGCCGCGCAGGAGTCGCGCCGCGCGTTGCAGGCGCGTCGGCGGCGGCGGCCCGACTTCGGCCCAGATTTGCAAACCGGTCGCCTCGACGAGTCGCGAGAGCAACTTCTCGCGCCCGAGGTGAAAACGTTCCGCCTTGACGAGCGAGCCGACGAAGACGAAATCGACGGCCGGCGCCTCTCCCCGCGCGTCGAGTTTGTCGAGCACGCGGGGCTCGAACGCGTGGTTGACGTGGCGGCTGTGGTGGCCGGCCTCGCGAAAGTGCGCGACCAGCTCGGGCACGCACGAGAGCACCACGTCCCACTCCGCGAAGACCGAGCCGTCGCTGTAAGGCGCGCCGCACCAGCCCAGCACGAGCCGGATGGAGGGGCACACCTCACGCAGTCGGCGGAGGAACGAGGCGGTCACGTTCGAGTAGTCGGCGACGACGAGCACGTCGGGGCGGAAGTCCCTGACCTGCGCCTCGGTGATTCCGAAGAGCCAACCCTCCTCGTCGAACGCCGTTCCGCGCTCGGCCGCCCAGGCCCTCTGCAACGGCTCGGCGTTGATGACGAGGTCGCACGTCTCGTAGCCGAGGCGCGACAGCTCGCGCGTCCAAAAATCTGAAGAGCCGAAGCAGTCGTCGATGAGCGCTTCGTGCTGCGCGGCGTATGACTCTGCCGCGAGGCCGGGTCGCCGCGCGTAAAATTCTTTCAGGTAAACCGTGTGGTAGACCCCGATTTTCAGCAGTCTCATGGCGTCGGGTCGCCCGCGGGTGCGCGGTTCACAGGTCGATGTGATAGATGACGTTCCCGGTCGCGGCCTCGACTCCGGTCTGCACGAGGCCGAGGCGGCGCGCGCCGCGCGGCGAGACGTTGTCCGGATGAATCTTAGCCATCAGGCGGGGCGCGCCCGCTAGGCGGCAGATGAGCTTCGACACGTCGAGCGCGATTCTCATGAAGGCGCGCCCGCGGTGCTTCACGTCCACGAGCACGCCGAACGAAGGCACCTCGTAGCCGGCGTCCCAGCCGCGCAGCATGAAGAGGCCGGCCAGCTCACCGCGCCAGAACATGCCGGAGTAGACATCCTTCCCGCGCGCGGCGAGCACGCGCGTCACCGCCCCCTCGTCGAAGCCGAACGCGTAGAAGAAGCGCACGTATTCGGGCGGCTGCGCGCGCAGAAGTCCCGACACCGCCGCGGCGTCCTCGACCCCGAGCGGGCGTATGATGAACTCCGTCGGGTCGGCCGAACCCTCCGGCGCTGTTCCGTGCGCGCGCGTCATTAGAGTTAACTTTTCGGTGCGTTTATAACACTATTCCGACATCCATTCGGTGCTATTTTTGTCGCGGCGGTTCGAGCGGGAGGCCGCGAGCGTTCGAGAGAAGTATGACGTTGACACATCAACCGACTGAGCGCGGGGTGGGGCGGGGCGACGCGGAGCAGCTCGCCTACGCCACGCTCGACGCGCAGAAGCATTCGCTGGAGATGTTGGTCGGCGGCTCTCCGCTCGACGAAGTGTTGACCTACCTCGCGCGGATGGTCGAGGTGCAATCCGAAGGTCGTGCGGTCGCCTCCATCCTGCTGCTCGACGAGCAGGGGCGTCTGCACAACGGCGCCTCGCCCGGGCTGCCGGACGACTACGTCAACGCGATTGACGGCATCAGGGCCGACCCCGAGGTGGGCACGTGCGCCGCGGCCGCCGCGCGGGGCGCGGTCGTCATCACCCCGGACATCGCCGCCGACCCGAAGTGGCGCGGGCTCGAACATCTGCCCCTCGGGTTGGGTCTGTGCGCTGCGTGGAGCATGCCCATCTACGCGCGCGACGGGCGCGTGCTCGGGACGTTCGGGACGTACTTCCGCGAGCGGCGCGGGCCCGAGGACTTGGAGCGGGAGGTGGTTGAAGTCCTCTCGCGCACGGCGGCGCTCGCCATCGAGCGCAAGTGCGCGGACGAGGCGCTGCGGCGGAGCGAGGCCGAGTACCGGCTGTTGCTGGAGCACGCCTCCGACGGCATCCACACTTACGACCTGGGCGGCCGGATCATCGACACCAACTCCAAGTTCTGCGAGATGCTCGGCTACACGCGCGGCGAACTCCTGCTGCTTAACGTCGGCGACCTCATCCCGCCCGAAGACCTCGCCGCCGCCCCCATCCGCTTCGACGAGTTGAAGGCCGGCATGACGCTGTTGACCGAGCGGCGTCTGCGTCGCAAAGACGGCGTGCTCCTGTCCGTGGAGATCAGCGGCCGGATGGTAAGCGACGGGGTGCTGCAATCCATCGTCCGCGACATCAGCGAGCGCAAGCGCGCCGAGGAGGAGCTGCGCCAGGCTTACGACGAGTTGGAGTGGCGCGTCGAGGAGCGCACCGCCCAACTCGCGCGCGCCAACCAGACGCTGAAGGCAGAGGTCGCCGAGCGCCTGCGGGTCGAGGAGGCGCGCCGCGAGCTGTTGGGGCGCCTCGTGACGGCGCAGGAGGAGGAGCGCCGCCGCATCTCGCACGAGCTGCACGACCAGATGGGGCAGCAGCTCGCCGCGCTGCTGATGGGGCTCAAGACGCTGGGCGTCGAATCCTACGGGCGCCGCTCTGCGCTCGACACGCTGCGGCAGTTGGAGGGGATCACCGACGAGCTTTCGCGCGAGGTGCACACGCTCGCGTGGGGGCTGCGCCCGCCCGCGCTCGACGACCTCGGGTTGGAGACGGCGCTCTGCAACTACGTCGAGGAGTGGGCGGAGCGTTCGCGCGTGCCGGTGGACTTTCACAGCGCGGGCTTCGGGGGCGGACGCCTCCCGCTCACGCACGAGACGGCCGTCTACCGCATCGCGCAGGAGGCGCTGACGAACGTCGCCAGGCACTCGGGCGCCGACCGCGTGAGCTTCATCCTTGAGCGGCGCGGCGACCACGTCCTCGCCGTCATCGAGGACAACGGCGGCGGGTTCGACGTGGAGGCGGCGCTGTCGCCTGCGTGCAGGGGGCGGAGGCTGGGGCTGCTGGGCATGCGCGAGCGAGCGGCGCTGCTCGGCGGGACGATCAACGTCGAGTCGGCGCCCGGCGCCGGCACGACCATCTTTGTCCGCATACCCTTCGGCGCGGGCGGCGAAGAGGGAAGGGGGCGGCGTGGATAAACTTCGCGTCTTCCTCGCCGACGACCACATGGTCGTGCGCGAGGGGCTGAAGTCTTTAGTCAACGCACAGCCGGACATGCACGTCGTCGGCGAGGCGGCGGGCGGCGAGGCGGCGTGGCGCGCGGCGTGCGAACTCGGCCCCGATGTGGTGGTGATGGACGTGTCCATGCCGGACATGGGCGGGGCGGAGGCGACCGAGCGCCTGAAGAGTGAGTGCCCGCAGGTCAGGGTGCTGGCGCTCACCGTCTACGAGGACAAGGGCTACCTGCGCCGGATGCTCGACGCGGGGGCCTCGGGCTACATCCTCAAACGCGCCGTGACGGACGAGTTAGTGCGCGCCATCCGCACGGTGGCCGCGGGCGGCTCCTACGTAGACCCGACGTTGGCCGGCAGCCTCGTCAGCAGCTACTTCAACCAGGATACGGCCGAGGGGCGCGCGCCGGCCGGCGAGCTGAGCGAGCGCGAATCGCAAGTCCTGCGCCTCATCGCCTGGGGCTACAGCAACAAGGAGATCGGCTGGAAGCTCAGCATCAGCGCCAAGACGGTGGACACCTACAAGCTCCGCCTGAAGGAGAAACTCAACCTCCGCAGCCGCACAGACATCGTCCGCTACGCCCTGCGTCAAGGTCTGCTTCAGGAGGAATGACACCCCTCCGCGTCTTAACGCACACAAAATCCCGGCCCGGGAACTGCGCGGAGTCTTCACCATTCTGTGCTGCGGCGCACATACGTGTCGGGATTTTCCTGACACGCCTTCCGACTTTCCCGATAGCGGCAGGCATCCGTGGGGCATTAAAGTGTCTACGTTCCCAAAGTAAATTCGCTCTTCCCCCTGCGAGTTTTCGTCCGCTTAACCCCCGTGCGAAGTGTCTGCGCCGGGCGGCCGGCGGACACATGCGAACCGGGGAGGGGCAATGGTTTCGGCCGGCGGCGGGGCAATCCGAGTCCGCGGCGACATCCGTACCTCACCCAGCCACAGACAACTTATGCGGTGGGCTTGCCCTCCGGCGTCGTCAGGCGCCGGCCGCGTGCCCCTTCCGCAGGAGAGCGCACCCCGCGCCTCGAACAAGGATGACCGCGCCGAGTGGAACCATAGGCTCCCGGCCTTCGCGGGCGCGGTGAATCAACCGGGACATCACAGGGAGAAGAAGGAAAGTCATGCGAAGATTCAGAAGAACGCTGTCACTCGTCGCCGCGCTGGGCATTCTAGCCGCGGCTTTTAGCGCCGTCCCGGGTCTGCTGCCCGCCGCCCATGCGTCGAGCCACCGCGAGGCTCCGCTCATCTCGGCCGACCCTTTGGCCGACAACACCGATCTCTACGCCTTCGTCAGCCCCGACCGGGCGAACACCGTCACCGTCCTCGCCAATTTCATCCCGGATCAGAATCCGGCCGGCGGCCCGAACTTCTTCAAGTTCGACGACAACGTGCTCTATCAAATCCGGTTTGACAACAACGGCGACGCGCGGCTCGACCTCACCATCGAGTTCCGCTTCCGCACCGTCGTCGGCAACGGCGACACGTTCCTCTACAACACGAACACAATTGACAACCTCTCCGACCCGGACTGGAACGTCAAGCAGTTCATGGACGTGACGGCGCGCATCCGCCAGGGCGACCCTAACAACCCGACCTTCACGACCTTCGCGCTCGGCACCAACCTGCCGACGCCGCCCGTCAACATCGGCCCGCGCTCGACGCCCAACTACGAGACGAACCTCGCCGAGCCTTCCATCAGCACCGTGCCCACGGGCGCGGGCGACATCAAGCTCTTCGCCGGCCAGCGCGACGAGGGCTTCTACGTTGACCTCGGCTCGGCCTTCGATTTGTTGGGCCTGCGCCCCTTCAACCCGGCGCACCTCGCGCCGCTGCCGACCTCTAACGGCGTTGACGCGCTGGCCGGCTCCAACGTCCACACCATCGCCATCCAGATTCCGACGCAGCTCCTGACGGCGTCGGGCGCGCTCCCGACGGGGCCGACCGACCCGAACGCGATCATCGGCGTCTACTCGACGGCCAGCCGCCCCTCGACACGCGTGCTCAACACGAACGGCACGCAGACGCAGACCGGTAACTGCGCCAACGGGCAGGGCATCCCGACGGCGGACGCTTCGTGCGTTCAAATCTCGCGTCTCGCCAACCCGCTCTTCAACGAGCTGTTCATCCCGATGGGCACTTCGCCCACCGTCTCCGAGAACGACAAAGACCTTTACAACGCGCAACTCCCGGCGACTGACGTGAATCGCATCGACTACGTCCGCGGCACGGCGGCGCGCGGCGTCGAGCCCGTCAGGCTTATCAACCTGCTCTACCCGCCCGTGCTCGACGCGCCGACCTCCGGCCGCAACGACCTCGTCCGCGTCTTCCTGACGGGCGTGCCCGGCGCGACCCGCCCGCCCGTGCAGAACGACCCGGCCGACCCGTCGGCGGGGCCGGGCGCGGTGCCTTCCGAGTTAATGCGCCTGAACGTCGCCGTGCCCGCGACCGCGCCCGGGAGCGTTAACCGGCTCGGCGTCATCGGCGGCGACCTCGGCGGCTACCCGAACGGCCGTCGCGTGGGCGACGACGTGGTTGACATCACCTTCCGCGTGGCGGCGGGCGTCCTGCTGCCGGGCAACGCGTGCGCGGGCGGCACGGCGAACTGCAACCAGGCGCCGAACAACCAGCTCGGCGACGGCGTGACGCAGAACGACAGGCCGTTCCGCACCACGTTCCCGTATCTGGCGTCGCCGGTTGATGGCTACTCGAACCCGTTCCGCGGGCGCGAGTGCTCCAGCACGCCGGACGCGCCGTGCCCGTCGCCGAGCCCGACCCCGAGGCCGTAACGCGCGGGGCCGTTCGTGGCCGGAACTGAACGAAACCAGACAAGCCTCCGACGGGGGCGCGTGGTTTTCTCACGCGCCCCCGTCACGACACTACGAGCCGGGTACATCATGGACAGAAAATACTTCCTCGTCGTCGCCGTCACGCTCTGCGCGCTCGCTTCGGCCTGCGCGCGTGCGACCCCGGAGGACGCCTACCGCGCGAATTTAGACTCGCTGCTTCCCCCCGCCTCCGACGCGCAGGGGCCGCAGAGCCTCGCCGACCGGCAGCTCCGTGCGGCGCGCACTTACGTCGAGAGCCGTGCGTCGGAGCCGAAGGGTTACAACCTGCTGGCCGCCGCCTACATGCAGAAGGCGCGCGAGGCGGGTGACTTCGAGGTCAACAAGAAGGCGATGGAGGCGCTCGACCGTTCGCTGCAAATCGCGCCGGACAACTACGACGCTTTGAAGCTGCGCGCCAAGCTCCTGCTGACCTTCCACCGCTTCGAGGAAGGGCTCGAAGTTGCGCGGCGCGCGCAGGCGCTCAACCCGCAGGATCACGACAACTACGGCGCGATGACCGACGCGCTCGTCGAACTCGGCGAGTACCCGGCGGCGGTCGAGGCCGCGCAGCGGATGGTTGACCTCCGCCCCGACACGGCCTCTTACGCGCGCGTCTCCTACCTCCGCTGGCTGCACGGCGACGCCGCGGGCGCCGTCGAAGCCATGCGCGTCGCCGCGCAGTCGGCCAGCCCGCAAGACCCCGAGCGGGTGGCCTGGTGTCACGTCCAGCTCGGCGACGCGCTGATGCAGTCGGGCAAGCGGGACGAGGCCGAGCGCGAGTTCGAGCGCGCCCTCTACGTCTTCCCCGGCTACGGCGAAGCGCTCGGCGCGAAGGCGCGCGCGCGCATCGCCACGGGCGACCTCGAAGGCGCGCTCGACATCTACCGGCGCGAGTACGAGGCCGAGCCCTCGGCCGACACGGCGCTCGCGCTCGGCGACCTCTACGCGAAGCTCGGGCGCCGGGAAGAGGCCGACCGGCATTACGCCTCCTTCGAGGCGCTTGAGCCCGAGAACGCCGCCGCCGAGAACGACATGCACCACCTCGTCGTCTACTGGACAGACCACGACAAGAACCTCGACGAGGCGCTCGCGCTCGCGCGCAAAGAGAGGGCGCGCCGCCAGGACATCTACACCTGCGACACGCTGGCCTGGGCGCTCTACAAGAAGGGGCTGCACGCCGAGGCGAAGGCGGCCTCGGACGAGGCGCTGCGCCTCGGCACGCGCGACGCGCGCCTGCTCTACCACGCGGGGATGATCGCCCACGCCCTCGGCGACCGCGCGCGCGGCGCGAAGTACCTGCGCGAGGCGCTCGCCATCAACCCCTCGTTCGACGTTCTACAGGCGGACGTGGCGCGGCGGACGCTCGGCGGCGGAAGGGGTTGACTGCCGTGAACGTGAAGGCGCGGACACCTGACGCCGCCCGTTACGGCCGCGACGGCCGCAGCGCGACAGTGAAGCAAAAGAGGTACTGCCGGCGCTGCCACACGCGCGTCGGCAGGTCGGCCGGCAAGTGCGGCTATTGCGGGAGTCGCTTGCCCAGCCGGGCGCGTCTGGCGCTCTTCGCGTTGACGGCCGGCGCCCTCCTGTTGCTGCTGGGACGTTTTCTGAATCTCTTCTGAGGGTGTGTCGAGGGACGCGGGAAGGTTTTTAGGGTATAGTCCCGATACCGCCTCAAGTATTACCCCCGGACTTCTAACACGTACTGCAAAGGCCCGTACAGTCAGGCCGTCATCGTTGCGAAGGGAGCGTATGGCCACCGAGCTGGAGCTTGACCTCGACACGGAAGGGGTGCCCGTCACGCCGAAAGCGGCGGGGAGGCCGTACATCCCCGTGGCCGCGCCCGTGCTCGCGGGGCGCGAGAAGGAGTACGTCGCCGACTGCATGGAGTCCGGCTGGATTTCGTCGGCCGGCAAGTACGTCGAGCTGTTCGAGGCGGAGTTCGCCAAGTTCTGCGGCGTCCGGCACGCGGTCTCGTGCTGCAACGGCACGGCCGCGCTGCATCTCTCGCTGGCCGCGCTCGGCGTGGGCCCCGGCGACGAGGTGATTGTGCCGACGCTCACCTTCGTCGCCACGGCCAACGCCGTGACCTACTGCGGCGCGCGCCCGGTCTTTGTAGACTCGGAGCCGGAGACGTGGAACCTCGACCCGGCGCAGGTCGCGGCGAAGATCACGCCGCGCACGAAGGGCATCATCGCCGTCCACCTTTACGGGAACCCCGTTGACGTGGACGCGCTGCGTGCGCTGGCGAGCCGCCACGGCCTGTTCCTCCTCGAAGACGCGGCCGAGGCGCACGGCGCGCTCTACCGGGGGCGGCGCGCGGGCTCGCTCGGCGACCTCGCCGCGTTCAGTTTTTACGGCAACAAGATCATCGCCACGGGCGAGGGCGGGATGGTCACGACCGACGACGACGCGCTGGCCGCGCGCGTGCGTCTGCTGCGGGGGCAGGGAATGGCCCCGGAGCGGCGTTACTGGTTCCACGTCGTCGGCTACAACTACCGCATGATGAACATCCCCGCCGCCATCGGGCTGGCGCAGCTTGAGCGCGCGGAGTGGCACCTGAACCGCCGCCGCGAGGTCGCGGCCGACTACAGGCGGGCGCTCAACGGCGTCCCGGGTCTGGAATGGCAGACGGAGCATGAATGGGCGTGGCACGCCTACTGGATGTTCACCGTCATCCTGAGCGGCGCGGAGTCGGACGACCGCGACCGCCTCATGGCGCGACTCCACGAGGAGGGCATCGAGACGCGGCCGGTCTTCTACCCCGTCCACAGCCTGCCCCCGTACCGCGAGGCCGCGCGGGGTGAGGAGTTTCCCGCGGCTGAAGCGTTGGCGCGCCGCGGCCTCAGCCTCCCCACCTGGGCGGGGTTGAGTCACGACGACCTGAACTACGTGTGTGAGCGCCTGCTGGCATGTCTCTCCGAAAGATGAACTTTATCGCCGGCAAGTTCGGCGTGGTGCTTCTCTGCCTGCTGGGCGCGGCCCAAGTCGTCTCGGCGCAGGCGGCCGGCGCGCGCGTCCTGTCCGGCGTCGTCGTGACGGCGCGCGACGAGTTGGCCGCGGGCGTCAACGTCAACGTCACCACGCCCGCGGGCGAGGTCAGCACCGTGAGCGACGCAGAGGGCGGCTTCCGGCTCGCCGTCCCCGAAGGGGCTTTAACGTTGAGGCTCTCGGGCAAGAACGTGGCGCCCGTCGTCAGGCACATCGCGGCGGGCGAGGCGGCCGAGAACTTGCGGCTTCTGGTCGAGTACG
>JBEVJD010000077.1:0-2582 GCA_040510435.1 Pyrinomonadaceae bacterium
TCTACGGCGTCTCGACGACCGACCCGCTGACGTTCCTCGGCACGACCGCCGTGCTCGTCGCCGCCGCGCTCCTCGCCGTCCTCGTCCCCGCGCGCCGCGCGACGAAAGTAGACCCGATGGTGGCTCTTCGATACGAGTGATAAGTGATAAGTGATGAGAGATGAGTGATGAGTGATGAGTGATAAGTGATGAGAGATGAGAGATGAGAGATGAAAGTCAGCTTGAAGTCCCGGAGGGACGGCATGTTTATAGCCCCGGCGTTCTGAATGAAGTCGAGCCCCGTCAGGGGCGGCATGTCACATGTCGCTCCTCCGGAGCTTGGCCGGTTAATTAAGAACCTTGAGCTATAAACATCGCGCTCCTCCGGAGCGCCATACGCTCAAACGGATTCTTATCACTCATCACTTATCACTCATCACGAACGAACGGAGTGAGTAGATGACTCTCTGGCAGGACGTACGCTTCGGGGCGCGGATGCTCCGGAAGAGGCCGGGGTTCACGGCGGTGGCCGTGCTGACTTTGGCGCTCGGCATCGGCGCGAGCACGGCCGCCTTCAGCGTCGTCCACGCCGTCCTGCTGCGCCCTCTGCCTTTCCCGGAGCAGGAGCGTCTGGTCGTCGCGTGGAAGCGCGACACGACGACCAGCAACCCCTTCGTCGAACTCTCCGTCGCCGATGTCCGCGACTGGCAGGCGCAGGCGCAGAGCTTCGACGGCTTAGCCGCGATGCCGACGACCGTCTACGGCTACGGCTACGTGCTCACGGGGCGGGGCGAGCCCGTGCTGTTGGAGAGCGCGAAGGTGACGGGTCGCTTCTTCGCGCTCCTCGGCGCGCGCGCGGCGCACGGCCGCGTCTTCGACGAAGCAGACGACCGCGTGGGCGGCCCGAGCGTCGTCGTCATCAGCGACCGCCTGTGGCGCGAACGCTTCGGCGCAGACCCGGGCATCGTCGGCCAGACGGTCGCGCTCAACCAGAACGCCTTCAACGTCATTGGCGTGATGCCGCCCGCGTTCAACTTCCCCTCGGGCGTTGACCTCTGGGTGCCCCTGCTGACCGCGATGAGCCCGCGCAGCATCGAGAACCGCGGCGTCGTCTACTTGCAGGCCGTCGGGCGCCTGAAGGACGGCGTCACGCGCGAGCAGGCCGCGGCCGAGCTGGACACGATCATCGCGCGCCTCGCCGCACAGTACCCCGAGACACAGGCCGCGGGGCAGCGCGTCGTGCTGACGCCTTTGGCCGACCACCTCTTCGGCGACGCGAAGCCCGCGCTGTGGGCGCTCTTCGCGGCGACGGCGCTGCTGCTGCTGGTCGGCGCGGCCAACATCGCGAACCTGATGCTGGCGCGCGCCACGTCCCGTCGCAGGGAGTTGGCCGTGCGCGTGGCGCTCGGCGCGTCGCGCAGGCGGCTCGCGCTGCAACTGCTGGTCGAGAGTCTGCTGCTCGCGCTCGTGGGCGGCGCGGCCGGGCTGCTGCTGGCGTCGTGGCTGGTCGAATTGCTCGCGGCGCTCGCGCCCTCTGACATCCCGCGCCTCGAAGACGTGCATTTGAGCGGCGCGGCGCTGCTCGCGAGCGTGGCCTTTACGTTGGTGACGACGGCGGTCTTCGGGCTGCTGCCCGCGCTCTCGGCCTCGCGCTTTAACCTGACCGAGACGCTCGCAGAGGCCGGCGGCAAGCTCACGAACGCGCGCACGGGCAACAGGCTGCGCGGGGCTTTGGTCGTGGGCGAGGTCGCGCTGACGCTGGTGCTGGTGGCCGGCGCGTCGCTCATCCTGCGGAGCTTCCTGAATTTGAGCAGCGTCCCGCTCGGCTTCGACCCGCGCGGGGTGCTGACGATGCAGTTGCGCCCGACGGGGGCGAAGTACGCCACGCCCGAGGCGCGGCGCGAGTTCTTCCGCCAACTGATCGAACGGCTCGAAGCGCAGCCCGGCGTCGTCGCGGCCAGCGGCGTGCTGACGCGCCCGCTCGAAGGCACCGTCGGCTGGGACTACCCCTTCGCCGCCGAGGGGCAGGCGGCCGACGACGCGCGCCGCAACCCGGACGCCAACTTCGAGTCCATCAACCCGCACTACTTCCGCACCTTCGGCATCCCCCTCAAGGCCGGGCGCGAGTTCGACGAGCGCGACCGCGCGGGCGTCGAGCCGGTCGTCGTCATCAGCGAGACGCTGGCCGAGCGCTTCTATGGCTCGGCCGCCGCCGCCGTGGGCAAGCGAATCAAGCTCGACCCCGGCGACGCCGAAGAGCCCTGGCGCGTGGTCGTCGGCGTCGCGGGCGACGTGCGCTACCGCGAGTTGCAGAGCACGCGGCTCGACATCTACGTCCCGCACGCGCAGGGCACGGTCAACCTCAACCACTTCGCCGTGCGCACGACGACGGGCGCCTCCGACGCGCTCGTGCGGCGCGAGGTGGCCGCGCTCGACGCGCAGTTGGCCGTGAGCCGCGTCGTGACGATGGAGGAGCAGGTGGCCGTGCGGCTCGCGCGCCCGCGCTTCACGGCGGTGCTTCTGAACTGGCTGGCGTTGATGGCGCTGCTGCTCGCAGGCGTGGGCATCTTCGGCGTGACGGCCTACGCGGTCGCGCAGCGCAC
>JBEVJD010000078.1:0-31413 GCA_040510435.1 Pyrinomonadaceae bacterium
TCTTCCAGAGCGCCGCCCACCCCGCCTCCATCGAGGTGGGCGACCTGAAACTCTCCCCGCTCGGCTCCAGCCACCAGACCGAGAAATTCGGCCTCACCCTCTTGGTCGCGGAAGGCGCGCGCGGGCTTGAGTGCGCGCTCAGCTACAGCACAGACCTCTTCGAGCGCGCGACGGCCGAGCGCATGGCACGCCACTGGCGCCGTGCACTCGAAGCCTTCGCCGTCGAGCCCGACCGCCGCCTGCATGAAGTCGAACTGCTCGCAGATGACGAGCGCCGCCTGCTGCTCCGCGACTGGAACGTGACCGCGACGGAGTTCCCCGCGGCCGTCTGCGTCCACGAAATGTTCGAGGCGCAGGCCACGCGCACGCCGGACGCCGTCGCCGTCGTCTACGAGGACGAGCAGCTCACCTACGCGGAGCTTTCGCGCCGCGCCAACCGGCTGGCGCATCATCTCATCAGTCTGGGCGTCGGCCCCGAGTCGCGCGTCGCCGTCTTCCTCGAACGCTCGACCGAGATGATCGTCGCCGTGCTCGGCGCGTTGAAGGCCGGCGCGGCCTACGTGCCGGTTGACCCGGCGACGCCCGCCGGTCGCGTGCGCCACATGCTTGAGGACGCGCAGGCGCGCGTCGTCCTGACGAGCGGGCGGCTGGCGACGAAGCTCCCCGCGGGCGAGGCGGCCGTCGTGCGCCTCGACGCCGACGCCGACGTTATCGCGCGCGCGAGCACCGCGAGCCCCGACGCCGCGGCCTCGCCCGATAACCTCGCCTACGTCATCTACACCTCGGGTTCGACCGGCGGCGCCAAGGGCGTGATGGTCACGCACCGCTCGGTCGTCAACCTCGCGGCCTCGCTGCGCGCGCGCGTCTACCCCGAGGGCGAACGCCCGCTGCGCGTCAGCGTCAACGCGCCGTTGGTCTTCGACTCGTCGGTCAAGCAGCTCGTCCAACTGCTCTACGGCCACGCGCTCTGCGTCGTCCCTGAAGAGGTGCGCCGGGACGGCGACGCGCTGCTCGCCTTCCTCCGTTTGCACGAGGTTGATGTCTTCGACTGCACGCCGTCGCAGTTGAGACTGCTGCTGGCCGCCGTCGCCACGCGCCGCCGCGGGCACGTCCCCGCGCTCGCGCTCGTCGGCGGCGAGGCCATCGACGCGGAGACGTGGGGGCTGCTCGTCGAGAACGGGCGGACGGTCTTCTACAACGTTTACGGCCCGACCGAGTGCACCGTGGACACGACCGTCTGCCGCGTCGGTTCGCAGTCGCCGGAGCCTTCCATCGGTCGCCCGCTCGACAACGTGCAGGTCTACGTGCTCGACGGCCGCGGGCGCCCCACGCCCCTCGGCGTGCTCGCCGAACTGTGCGTCGGCGGCGAAGGGCTCGGGCGCGGCTACCTCGGCCGGCCCGACCTGACGGCCGAGCGGTTCGTGCCCGACGAGTTCGCGGCACGACCCGGCGCGCGCCTCTACCGCACCGGCGACCTGACCCGCTACCGCGCCGACGGCCGCATCGACTTCCTCGGGCGGCTCGACTACCAGGTGAAGGTGCGCGGCCACCGCGTCGAACCGGGCGAGGTCGAGGCCGCGCTCGCCAGACACCCGCAGGTGCTCCGCGCCGTCGTCGTTGACGGCGACGACCGCGCGGGCGGCCGGCGGCTGGTTGCCTACGTCGTCCCCGCGCCGGGTTCGGCCCTGTCGGTCGTCGAGCTACAGCGCTGGACGAAGGGGCTGCTGCCCGACTACATGACGCCCGCGGGCTGGGTCTTCCTCGACGAGGTGCCGCTGACGCCGAGCGGCAAGGTTGACCGCCGTGCGCTGCCCGACCCCGGGCTCGCGCGGCTCGACACGGGGCAGAGCTTCGTGGCCCCGCGGACGATGGTCGAGGATGTGCTGGCCGCACTCTGGCAGCAGTTGCTCGGCGTCGAGCGCGTCGGCCGCGACGACGACTTCTTCGAGCTGGGCGGCCACAGCCTGCTCGCCACGCGCGTCGCCTCGCGCATCCGCGAGAGCTTCCAGGTGGAGCTGCCCGTGCGCGCCGTCTTCGAGGCGCCGACGCTCGGCTCGCTCTCCGAGCGGGTCTCGGCGCTGATGCGCTCGGGCGACAGTCACGCGGCGCTGCCGCTGCTGCCGCGCGCGCGGGCCGAGCAGTCGGGACTCTCTTTCGCGCAGCAGCGGCTCTGGTTAATCGACCAACTGACGCCGGGCTCGAACGCCTACAACCTGCCGGCGGCCATGCGCCTCGACACCGAGTTGAACCCCGAGGCGCTCGCGCAGGCGTTCGCAGAGGTCGTGCGCCGACACGAGGCTTTGCGCACGGTCTTCGCCGTCGCGGGCGGGCAGCCCGTGCAGAAGGTGCGCCCCGCCGGTGCTTTGAAGACGCGGCTGGTCGATCTCAGTCGCCTGCCCGAGTCGCTGCGCGAGGCGGAGGCCGAACGGCTACGCGCCGACGACGCGTTGCGCCCGTTCGACCTCGCGGCCGGGCCGCTGCTGCGCGTCACGCTCGTCCGCCTCTCGCCGCGCAGCTATCTCCTGCTCGCGTGCATGCACCACATCGTCTCGGACGGCTGGTCGATGGGCGTCCTGATGCAGGAGGTCGAGACGCTCTACGGCTCTTTCTCGGGCGGGCTGCCGACGCCGCTCGAAGAGCTGCCCGTGCAGTACGCCGACTACGCCGACTGGCAGAGGGAGTGGCTGCAAGGCGAGACGCTGCGGCGCGAGGTCGAGTACTGGCGCGCTCAGCTCGACGGCGCGCCCACTCTGCTCGAACTGGAGACCGACCACCCGCGCCCGACCCTGCGGACGCCGCGCGGCGCGCAGCACGCCGTCGCCTTCCCCGAGGGGCTGGCGCGCGCCGTACGCGAGTTCAGCCGCGGCGAGGGCGCGACGCCCTTCATGGCCTATATGGCCGCATTCCACGCGCTCCTCCATCGCTCAACGGGTCAGGAAGATGTACTCGTTGGGACGCCCGTGGCCGGGCGCGGCCGGCTCGAACTCGAACCGCTCATCGGCTTCTTCGTCAACATGGTCGCCGTCAGGGCCGGCTTCGGCGATGACCCGAGTTTCCGCACGCTGCTCGGGCAGGTCAGGGAGGCTGCGCTCGGGGCGTACGCGCACGGTGACGCGCCGTTCGACAAACTGGTCGAGGAGTTGGAGCCCCAGCGTTCGCCCGGCCGCAACCCGCTCTTCCAGGTGGTGCTCACCTACCAGAACACGCCGGGCCCGCGCATGCAGATGGAGGGCGTGAGCCTGCCCTCGGGCGTCCCGCCGAGCGCCGACACCAAGTTCGACCTTGAGGTTCACCTCTGGGACGGCCCCGGCGGCGTCACCGGCGCCTTCGTCTACAGCCCCGAGCTGTTCGAGCCGTCCACCGTCGAGCGGATGGCCCAGCGCTTCCAGCGGCTACTGGAGGAGGCGCTGGCCGAGCCCGACGCGCCGCTCTCGCACATCTCGCTCGTCGGCGAGGAGGAGCGCCGCCGCCTCGTCGAGGAGTGGAACGACACGGCCGTCCCCTTCCCCTCAGACTCCTGCCTCCACGAGCTGGTGGCAGCGCACGCCGCCGAGCGGCCCGACGCCGTGGCGCTTGAGTTCGAGGGCGAGCACGTCACCTACCGCGAGCTGAGCCGACGCGCCGAGGCATTGGCTCTGCGTCTGCACAGGCGCGGCGTCGTGGCCGAGTCGTTCGTCGGCGTGATGCTGGAACGCTCGGTCGAGCTGGTCGTCGCGCTGCTCGCCATCTCGAAGGCCGGCGCGGCGTACGTCCCCATCAACCTCAACGACCCGGCGGAGCGCAGCCGCTTCATCCTCGAAGACGCGGGCGTCTCCATCGTCCTCACGTGCGGGCGCATCGCCGCGATGATGCCCGAGAACGGGATGACCGTGGTCTGCGTCGAAGAGGTGGAGGGCACCGAGCCCGCGGCCGAAGCGGAAGCCGTGACTTACGCCGCGCCCTCGCCCGAGGGGCTGGCCTACCTGATGTACACGTCGGGCTCGACCGGCAAGCCCAAGGGAGTGATGGTCACGCACCGCGGCATCGTCGCCCTCGTCCGCGGCGCCAACTACGCCGACCTCGGCCCCGACGACACCTTCCTCCAGCTCTCGACCACCTCCTTCGACGCCTCTACTTTCGAGGTCTGGGCCGCACTCCTCAACGGAGCACGCCTCGTCCTCTATCCGCCCCAGATGCCGTCGCTCGGCGAGTTGGCCGACTTCGTCACAACGGCGCAGGTCACCACACTCTTCCTGACCACCGGCCTCTTCCACCAACTGGCCGACGCCGCCGCCCGACCCCTCGGAGCCGTCCGCCAGTTGCTCACCGGCGGCGAGGCGCTCTCGCCGCCGCACGCCGCCAGGGCGCTGGAGAAGTTCCCCGGCTGCCGCCTCGTCAACTGTTACGGCCCGACCGAGATCACCGTCATGGCCTGCTGCCATCAGGTGAAGCCCGACAGCCTCGGCGCCTCCGTCCCCATCGGGCGCCCCGTCTCGAACACGCGCGTCTACGTGCTCAACGCGCTGGAGCCGGCGGGCGTGGGCGAGCGCGGGGAACTCTACGTGGGCGGGGCGGGCGTCTCGCGCGGGTACCTCGACCGCCCCGACCTGACGGCCGACCGCTTCGTGCCCGATCCGTTCTCGACGGTGCCGGGGGCGCGGCTCTACCGGACTGGCGACCTGGCGCGTCACGGCGTTGACGGGGAGCTGCAATTCCTCGGGCGCGCCGACACGCAGGTCAAGCTCAACGGCTTCCGCATCGAGCCCGGCGAGGTCGAGGCCGCGCTGGTCACGCACCCGAACGTGAGGGAGGCGCTGGTGCTGGCGGCCGAGGTCTCGCCCGGCAACAAGCGGCTCGTCGCCTACGTCGTCCCGCGCCAACAGCCCGCGCCGGGCGGCGACGAGTTGAAGTCGCACCTGCGCGGACTGCTGCCCGACTACATGCTCCCGGCCGTCTGCGTCACGCTCGAAGCGATGCCGCTGACGACGCACGGCAAGATCGACCGCCGTGCGCTCCCCGTCCCGCAGCTCTCGCTCGTCAGGATGGAGCGCCAGTACGTCGCGCCGCGCGACGACCTCCAGCGCGACCTCATCGAAATTTGGGAGGAGCTGTTCAAAGTCCATCCCATCAGCGTCTCGGACAACTTCTTCGAGCTGGGCGGCCACTCGCTGCTGATGGTGATGCTCATCACGCGCGTCGAGGAGCGGCTCGGCAAGCGCGTGCCGATGGCCGCACTCTTCCGCGAGCCGACCGTCGAGCACATGTCGCAGCTCATCGGCCAGGGCGGCGAGCACCCGTCTTTGGCGCTGCTGGCGCCGCTGCGCGACGAGGGCGACGGCCCGGCGCTCTTCCTCCCGCACGCGGGCGGCGGCCACGTCATGTGTTACGCCGAACTGGCGCGCCACATGCCGGCCGGCCGCGTCATCGGCATCCAGGCGCGCCCGCCCGAGTCGGGGCTTGTCTTCCACACCGACATCGAGGCGATGGCGGCCGAGTACGTCGAGGCGGTGAGAGCCGCGCAGCCCTCGGGGCCGTACATGCTCGGCGGGTGGTCGATGGGCGGCGTCATCGCCTTCGAGATGGCGCGGCGACTGCGCGAGCAGGGCGAGGAGGTGGCGCTCCTCGCGCTCATCGACGCCGAGGCGCCGCTCGTCAAGAAGTTCGAGCAGAACCGGACGATTTTGCTCGCCACCTTCTCGCGCGACATCGGGCTCACCTACGAGAATCTCTCGAAGAGTTGGGACGAGCTGGCGGCGCTCCCGCCGATGGGGCAGCTCCGGCACGTTTGGACAGATGCGAAGGCGGCCGGCCTCGTGCCCTCCTCGACGACGCTGGTCGAGTTCCGCCGGCTCTTCGATGTCTACAAGGTCAACGTCAACACGGTGCACGGCTACGTCGGGCGGAACTACACGGGGCGCGTCGCCCTCTTCCGCGCCGAGCAGTCGCAGGGCTTCCTCTTCGGCGCGGAGTTCCCGGCCGACCGCTTCGAGAACACCGAATACTGGGAGAACGTCGTTGACCCGCGCGACCCGCTCAAGGGCTGGGGCAAGCTCGTGACGGGCGGCGTGGACTCCCGCGCCGTGCCCGGCGACCACTACACCGTGCTGCGCGAGCCGCACGTCCGCGCGCTGGCCGCCGGGCTGAGCGCCTGCGTCTCCGAGACGCTCGAAAGGCTCCGTCGATGAAGAACCTTCTGCAACTCCTTTCGGTCGTCCTCGGCTGGTCGAGGGAGATTCCGCGCGCGCGGGCCGTGGTCGCCCTCGCCACCGTCTCCAGCCTGCTAGCGGGCATCGGCTACACGGGGCTCATCGCGCTCGTGAAGACTATCCTCTCCGACGGCCTGACCTCCGAGCCGCGGACGATGTGGACGTTCTTCGCCCTCTGCATCATCATCCCGGTCTGCGGGTTCGCCTCGCAGCTCCTGCTGATGAACCTGACGGCGCGCGCCACCTACCACCTGCGCGTTCAGCTCTCGCGCCAGATTCTGTCCGCGCCGCTGCGTCTGCTCGAACGGCTCGGCGCGCACCGCCTGCTCGCCACCATCAACCAGGACATCCCGACCGTCATCGAGGTCGTCACCCTCGTCCCGCAGATGCTCACGCAGCTCGCCATGATGGCCGGCTGCCTCTTCTACCTCGGGTGGCTGTCGTGGAAGCTGCTGCTCATCCTGCTCGGCTACATGACGCTCGGGCTCCTCAGCCACCAGCTCCCGCTGATGCGCGCCTTCCGCTACTTCCGCCTGCTGCGCGAGCAGTGGGACTCGATGCACAAGGCCATCCGCGGGCTCATCGAGGGGACGAAGGAGTTGAAGCTCAACGCGCGCCGCCGCGAGGCGTTCCTCGCGCAGCAGCTTGAGCCGGCCGCGCGCGGCATCTGGCGCTACGGCATGCGCGGCAACGGCATCGCGATGGCCGTCTCGAACTGGGGGCAGATACTCTTTTTCATCTTCATCGGGCTGCTGCTCTTCGTCACGCCGCTCTTCGTGGCGGCCGAGCCGAAGACCTTCATCGGCTACACGCTGGTCGTGCTCTTCCTCATCACGCCGCTGACGATGATCCTCAACCAGATTCCCGCGCTCGAACGCGCCTACGTCGCGGCCGAGAAGATCAAGAGCCTCGGCCTCTCGCTCAGCGCCCGCCCGCCCGAGAGCCTCGGCGCGGCCCCGGTCGCCGACCCCGACTGGCGGCGGCTCGAACTCGCGGACGTGACGCACACCTACCGGCAGGAGTCGGGCGAGGAGTTCCGCCTCGGCCCCGTCAGCCTGACGCTGAGCCCCGGCGAGCTGGTCTTCATCACCGGCGGCAACGGCAGCGGCAAGACCACGCTCGCCAAGCTGCTGACCGGCCTCTACGAGCCCGAGTCGGGCGAGATTCGCGTGGACGGCCGCCCCGTCACGCCCGAGGAGCGCGACGAATACCGCCAGCGCTTCTCGGTCGTCTTCTACGACTTCTACCTCTTCGAGCGGCTCTTCGGGCTCGAAGCCGCCGACCTCGACACGCGCGGCCAGCGCTACCTCGACCTCTTGCAGCTCGGCCACAAGCTGCAAATCAAGGACGGCGCGCTCTCGACCATCGAGCTTTCGCAGGGGCAGCGCAAGCGGCTCGCCCTGCTGGCCGCCTACCTCGAAGACCGCCCCGTCTACGTCTTCGACGAGTGGGCGTCGGATCAAGACCCGGCCTTCAAGCAGGTCTTCTACTACCAACTCCTGCCCGAGTTGAAGGCGCGGGGCAAGGCGGTCGTCATCATCTCGCACGACGACCGGTACTACGGCCTCGGCGACCGACTCATCAAGCTCGAATCGGGCCGCATCGAGTACGACCGCCCGACCGTCGCGCCCGACGAAGAGCTTCGGCTCGCGCAGGCGCCGCTCGCCTGAGGGCCGGGCGCGCCCGAAATCTCCCGAACGCATTGCCCCTTCGCTCCGGCGGTCGCGGCACTCACGCCCGCGCCCGTGGCAATCCCCGCCCTCTCGCACCTACGACAGCAACGGCGCCGCGGCGTCACATTGGCGCCGGTTCTTTTACCAATGAGCGGAGGCGGACGCGTCGCCACAGGCGGCGCCCCGACTCCGAGCCTTAAAGGAGGCAACCTCATGGATTATGTACAAATAAGACCGAGATATATCAATAAGCTCGAACAGGTCACGCCGCTCGGCGAGGGGGAGAGGCAGGCGCTTCAGCCCGTGGCCGAGAAGTTCGCCTTCCGCACTAACGAGTATTATCAGTCACTCATCGACTGGTCTGACCCGGCCGACCCCATCCGCCGCATCGTCATGCCCGACCTCAAGGAGATGCGCGAGTTCGGCGAGATGGACGCCTCGGACGAGTCGTCCTACACGGTGCTGAAGGGGCTGGAGCACAAGTACCGCGACACGGCGCTGCTGCTCGTCAACAACGTCTGCGGGGCCTACTGCCGCTTCTGCTTCCGCAAGCGCCTCTTCACCGACGACAACGACGAGGTGACGAGCGACGTGACCGACGCGGTCAAGTACATCGCCGCCCACCCCGAGATCAACAACGTGCTGCTCTCGGGCGGTGACCCGCTCATCATGTCCACGCCGAAGCTGGAGAAGATCATCCGCCAGCTCCGCGAGATAGAGCACGTCCGCATCATCCGCATCGGCAGCAAGATGCCGGCCTTCGACCCCTACCGCGTCATCAACGACCCGGCGCTGCTCGACATGCTCGGCCGCTACAGCCTGCCCGACCGCCGCATCTACGTGATGTGCCACTTCAACCACCCGCGCGAGTTGACCGAGCCGGCGCTGCGCGGCCTATCGCTCCTCCAGCGCGCGGGCGCCATCACCGTCAACCAGTCGCCCATGATCCGCGGCGTCAACGACCGGCCCGAGGTCATCACCGAGCTGTTCAGCAAGCTCTCCTACAACGGCGTCCCGCCCTACTACATCTTCCTCTGCCGCCCGACGGCCGGCAACGAGCCCTACGTCGTCCCGGTCGAGGAGGCGCTGTCCATCTTCGAGCAGTCGCGGCTGGCGCTGGCCGGCCTCGCCAAGCACGCGCGCCTCTGTATGTCGCACAAGTCGGGCAAGATCGAGGTCGTCGGGAAGATGGACGGCAAGGTCGTCTTCCGCTACCACCGCGCGCCCGACCCGCGCGACTGCGGCCGCGTCGTCGTCTGCGACAGCGACCCGACGGCCGGCTGGTTCGACGACTACATCAAGTCGGAGCCCGACCCCATCATGAACCTCAAGCCGGAGTTCGAGCCGGAGACTCTCCCTCTCTGACGGGCGCCGCGCGCAGGCGTTGTGCCCGCGCGCGCGCCTACGATATGCTGCGGCCCCGCGGCCGGCGGCAGATTTCGGAACCGGGCGCACCCCTCGCGCATGTAAACAGCCGACGCCTTACGTCAGACCGTCGCAGACCGCCCGGCCGCCGTCCACGGCCGGCGGGCGTGACAGGAAGTTCCGGCCCTCGGAGAGCATAAGGGAGGACGAAGATGATTACAGACTTCGGGCGCGACATACGCTACGGCCTGCGCACGATGCTCAGAAACCGCCTCTTCACGCTGGTCGCAGTCGTGACGCTGGCGGTCGGCATCGGGGCCAACGCGGTCGTCTTCAGCCTCGTTGACCGCATCCTGTTGCGCGCGCTCCCCTTCCCAGAGCCCGACCGCCTCGTCAGGCTGCTCCAGGCGTACCCCGAGAACGGGCTCGACCGCTGGGGTCTCTCGCCCGCGAACTTCGCCGCCTACCGCGACCAGAACCGGTCGTTCGAGGCGCTGGCCGCCTTCAGCGCGTCGGGCGCGACGCTGACGGGCGAGGGGCGGCCCGAGTATTTGCAGGCCGCGAGGGTCACGGCCGACTTCTTCAAGGTCTTCGGCGTCAGCCCCACACTCGGGCGCACTTTCCTCCCGGGCGAGGACGCCGCGGGCAAGAACGGCATCTGCGTCCTCAGCCACAGCTTCTGGCAGCGCCGCTTCGGCTCCGACCCGCAGATAGTCGGCAAGTCGCTCCTCCTCAACGACACCCCGACCGAGGTCGTCGGCGTGATGCCGCCGGACTTCAAGTACCCCGGCCCGGAGATTGAGGTGTGGGCGCCGCTGGCGCTGAACCCGCAGGCGTTCCACCCGTTCCTGCTGACCGGGGTCGCGCGGCTGAAGCCGGGCACGTCGCCCGAGTCGGCCGCCGCCGACACCACCGCCATCCTGCGCAACGCCGCGCAGGAGAACCCCGAGATGGTCTCGCGCAAGAGCCCGCCGCCGCCGGGCGCGGGGCTCAAGACGCAGCTCGTGCCGCTCAAGACGGCCATCGTCGGCGACATCCAGCAGCCGCTCGTCATCCTCCAGATCGCGGTCGCGCTCGTGCTGCTCATCGCCTGCGCCAACGTCGCCAACCTGCTGCTCAGCCGCGCCACGCGGCGCACGCAGGAGATCGCCCTGCGCCTCGCCCTCGGCGCCACGTCCTCGCGCATCATCCGCCAGCTCATCACCGAGAGTCTGCTGCTCGCGACGGTCGGGGCGGTGGCGGGCGTCGCCTTCGCGGCCTGGTGCCTGAGCGCGCTCGGCGGCCTCTCGGTCGAGGGCGTCCCGCGCATCGACGAGTCGGGGCTCAGTTGGGGCGTGCTGGCGTTCACGGCCGCGGTGACCATCGGGACGGGCGTCCTCTTCGGCCTCATGCCGGCGGTGCGGGCCTACTGGATGGGCGTCAAGCGGGGCTTGGGCGAGGGGCAGAAGTCGAGCGCCGGCATCTCCAACCGCCGGATGAACTCGGCGCTCGTCGCCGTCCAGCTCGCCGTCTCGCTGATGCTGCTCATCGGCGCCGGCCTGATGCTCAAGAGCTTCCAGCAGCTTTTGACGGTAGACCCGGGCTTCGAGGCCGGCAAGGTGCTGACGATGGTGCTGCCGGTGTCGAGCAAGAAGTACGCGAGCCCCGGGCAGTCGCTCAACTTCTTCAAGAGCCTGCTCGAAGAGGCGCGCGCGCTCCCCGGCGTGAGGGGCGCGGCCGCGGCCTCGAACGTCCCCTTCAGCGGCCGCAACGTCTCGGACGGCCACGTCGTCGAGGGGCAGGAGCCGCCGCAGGGCGACGCCCCGCAGGCGCAGATTAAAGTCGTCAGCCCCGGCTACTTCCAGGCGCTCGGGATGCAGCTCCAGCGGGGGCGCGACTTCCAGAACTCCGACGTTGAGGACGCGCCGCTCGTCGCCATCGTGGACGCGACGCTGGCGAACCAGTACTGGCCCAACGGCGACGCCATCGGCAAGCGCATCCGCACGCTCGACCCCGAGTGGTACACCATCGTCGGCGTCGTCTCGCCCGTGAAGGACAGCAGCCTCTCGGCCGACATGCGGCCGCACATCTACTTCCCGTTCGAGCAGCTCTTCTTCGCCTACGGCCAGGGCGCGCAGCGGCGGATGTTCCTGGTCGTTAACACCGACTCGCCCGACGCGGTCGTCCCGCTCCTGCGCCAGCGGATTCAGGGGCTCGACCCGGACGTGCCGATGCACGCCGTCAGCACGATGTCCGACCTCGTGGCCCGCCGGCTCAACACGCAGCGGCTCATCAGCTTCCTGCTGACCGCCTTCGCGGCGATGGCGCTGCTGCTGGCGGCCATCGGGACTTACGGCGTGATGTCGGTCTTCGTCAGCAGCCGCTCGCCGGAGTTCGCCATCCGGCTCGCGCTCGGCGCGCAGCCGCGCAACCTCCTGCTCTCGGTGCTGCGGCAGGGAGTGCTGCTCGCGGCCGTCGGCGTGGCACTGGGGCTGCTCGGCTCGTGGGCCCTGACGCGCGCCATCGCCAGCCAGCTCTTCGGGGTCAGCACGACCGACCCCCTCATCTTCACCGCGACCCCGGCGGCGCTCGTCCTCGTGGCGATTCTGGCCTGCTATCTGCCGGCGCGGCGCGCCGCCCGCACCGACCCGTCGTCAGTCCTGCGCTCTCAATAAACCCCGTGCGGGCGCGCCGCCCTGCGCCCCGCCTTTGGCCACTGACCCGGCGCGCGCCGCCCCGCCGCCGGCGCGCGCCCGCGACCCTCCCGGACTTCCGACCCACGCTCAGTCACACGCCGCGCACCCCTTCTGCGGGGATGCCTCCCGCCCGCACGGGGGCGGCCCTTTGTGCCGCGGTCACTTCTTCTATTAGTCCACCCGTGCCGGCACGCGAAACCGGCCCGCGAAAAAGGAGTATGTAATGAACAGCTCGGCCCTTCCGAACAAGACGACACTCGATTGCCTGGTGCTGGGGCACTACGACCTGGGCTTCGACTTCCACGAGAAACTCGTGCGCTCGCGCGGCGTGACCTCGGGCGACTACCGCAACCTGCGGATGGACTTCATCACCCTCGACGACAAGAAGATGCCCTACCTCGACGTGCTCAACAGTCTGACGGGCCAGCAGCTCCACTGGACGGAGATGACGCAGGTGGCGCCCGTCTATCTGACCAGCCTGCTGCGCTCGATGGGGATCAACGCCGACTTCGGGAGCTTCTTCGCCACCAAGCGCGGCGAGCTCGAAGACCTCCTCGCCTCGCGGCCGCTGGTCGTCGCCGTCACGACCACGCTCTACCTCACGCCGCTCATCGCCAAGGAGGTCGTCAAGTACGTCCGCGAGCGCAGCCCCGAGTCGAAGATCGTCGTCGGCGGCCCGCTCATCGACAACCTCTCGTTCCATTTGGAGGAGGCCGACTTCCGCATCATCCTCGAAGACATCGGCGCCGACGTTTACGTCCGCCAGCAGCAGGGCGAGCAGACCCTCGGCAAGCTCGTCCAGCAGTTGCGCGCCGGCGGCGACCCCTCGAAGGTCAAGAACTGCTACGTCCCCTGGCAGGGTCAGTTCGTCTACACCGGCGCCGAGGCCGAGTTCACGCTCTCGCCCATCAACTGGGACAACTACCGCGGCAAAGACCTCGGCCCCACGCTCCAGACGCGCACCGCCCTGAGCTGCCCGTTCCGCTGCACCTTCTGCGACTACCCCGTCCGCGCCGGCAAGTGGGTGCCGCAGGAGATCACCGATGTCGAGCGCGAACTGCTCCAGATTCAGGAGCGCGGCGACGTGCGCAGCCTCGTCTTCATCGACGACACCTTTAACGTCCCCGCCGACCGCTTCAAGCAAATCCTCCGCATGATGATTCGCAACAAGTTCGACTTCAACTGGTACTCCTACCTGCGCTGCAACATCATGGACGAGGAGTTGTGCGAGCTGATGGTTGAGAGCAAGTGCGGCGGCGTCTTCCTCGGCATCGAGTCGGGCGACCCCGGCGTGCTCAAGATCATGAAGAAGGTGGCCACGCGCGACCAGTACATCAACGGCATGAAACTGCTGCGCCAGAGCAACATCCTGACCTTCGCCTCGCTCATCATCGGCTTCCCCGGCGAGACCGTGCAGAGCGTCGAGAACACCATCGACCTCTTGCAGGAGGCGCGCCCGACCTTCTTCCGCGGCGAGATTTGGTACAACAACTCGCGCGCGCCCATCTACAAGAGCAAAGACCTGCACGGCATTGACGGCCTCGGCTACCGCTGGCGTCACAACACGATGGACTGGGAGCAGGGGTGCGAGATGTCACTCCGACTCTTCCGCGAGGTGTCGAACTCCGACTGGCTGCCGATGTACGACTTCGACTTCTGGATTCTGCCCTACCTTCAGGGCAAGGGGTTGACGCTCGAACAGATCAAGGGCTTCGTCGGCGCCTGCAACGACCTGCTCGCGATGGAGATCGGCGAGCCGCGCGGCGGCCGCCTCCCGACCGACAGGGCCGCGGCCGAAAGCTCGCTCCGCCGGATAGCCGCCGAGATCAGGGATCAGCACTTCGCCGCCCCGGCCTACGCTTAAGAGCGCACGGCCGGGGCGCGACGCCCCTCAACAGAACCTAAGGAGAGACGCGCATGTCTTCATACGAACGCGACGAAGAGGACAAGACCATCTACAAGGTGGTCGTCAATCACGAGGAGCAGTACTCCATCTGGCCGGCCGACCGCGAGAACGCGCTCGGCTGGAACGACGCCGGCAAGTCCGGCGCGAAGCAGGAGTGCCTCGACTACATCAAGGAGGTCTGGACGGACATGCGCCCCCTGAGCCTCCGCCAGAAGATGGAGGAGATGGCGCGCAACCCGCCCCCGCCCGCCACCGCCCCCGCCGACGCGCAGGGCGACGACCTCGTCACGCGCCTCAGCGCGGGCGAGCACCCCGTCGAGCTGTGCCTGCGCCCCGAGCCCTCCGCACGCCTCTTCAAGGAGGCGGTCGAGCGCGGCTACGTGCGCGTCAAGTTCACCGGCACCAACCCGGGCACCGAACTCGGCATCAGGCTCGACCGCGAGGCGTGCGACTTCGCCGCGGCCGACCTCGACGCGGGCGCGGGCCGGGCGCGCCTCGTCGGCGGACTCACGCTCGATTACGTGAAGGTGCGCTGCGTGGCCGACGTGAGCCTGGAGACGATGGGCGGGAGCGGCCGGCTGGAAAGGGTCGAGCCCGCGGCGGCGGCGCAGGTCTGAGGGGGTGCGTGGCGATGACGTTGCGGAGGGCAGTCGGCCCCGCCTGGTTCCCCGACGCGCAGGCCGTGACGGGGGCGAAGCTGCGCCTGTTCTGCTTCCCCTACGCGGGGGCGGGCGCTTCGGTCTTCAAGGGCTGGGCGAACTGTCTGCCGTCGGGCGTCGAGGTCTGGCCGGCGCAGCTCCCGGGGCGCGGCGGTCGCTTCGGCGAGGCTCCGCACGTCACGTTGGACTCGCTGCTCGACGACCTCGTCGAGGCAATCCGGCCGCTCCTCGACCTTCCCTTCTCCTTCTTCGGCCACAGCCTCGGGGCGCTCATCAGCTTCGAGCTGACGCGCAGGCTGCGCGAGGAGTTCGGCGTCGCGCCCCGGTGCCTCTTCGTCTCGGGCGCGCGCGGGCCGCACCTGCCGCGCACCTACCGCGACATCCACCGGCTGCCCGACAAGAAGTTCGTCGCCGAGGTGCGCGGCATCAAGGGCACGCCGGCCGAGGTGCTCGACAACCCCGAATTGATGAGCACGGTGATGAAGCCGCTGCGCGCCGACTTCGCGCTCGCCGAGACTTATCGTTACAAGGCGCGGCCGCCGCTGAGCTGCCCCATCACGGCCTTCGGCGGCTCCGACGACCGGCTGGTTCCGCAGTCAGACCTTGAGTCCTGGAGCGCCCAGACCGCGGCGGCGTTCGGCCTCTGGATGCTGCCCGGCGACCACTTCTTCCTGCACGACTCCGACTGGCTCCTCTTACAGGTACTCTCGCAGGAGACACGCAGACTCCTCAGCTTCGCCGACTGAACGCGCAGACCACACCTGCGCGTCCGGCCGGCGTGGGCGTCCGGCGCCACCCGGGTGCGACTGGGCGACAAAACGGGTCGGACTTCGCGCTCGGGTAACGCGAAGTCCGACCCGTTTCCTTTTTGCGCGGCGCTTTAACCACCCCCCGCGCAATGGGTGAGGACGCTCAATCTGTGCGGGCTCTCAGAGCGTGAAAGATTTGGTGACGAGCGTCGCGTCGCCGAAGGCCGAAGGCGCGGGCATCATGTCCGCCGGCCGCGGCCTGACGTTGAGCCCTTCGGGCAGGCCGTAGCTCACGTCGTTGACGCGCACCCTGACCGCGCCCGCCGACTTCGTCCGCAACGTCAACTCGACCCCTTCGCGCGGGAAGGCGTAGTAACGCAGTCCCCACACGCCGGCCCCCTTCGACGCGGCCGGCACCTCCACCCCGCCCACCGACGCCGCGAGGAAACCGCCCTCCGCCCCCGCGTAGATGGCAACGAGCGGCGCGCCGCGCGGCGAGGTGACGCGCAGCCGCAGCCGCCGCGTCTCGCCTTCGCGCGTCTCTTCGAGGAGAGTCACTTCCGGCGCCGCGAGCTGTGCCGCCGGGGCGTCGGCGGCCAGATACTCCCCTCCCTCCATCGGGAAGAACTCCTTCAACTGACGGCGCCCGGCGCCCCCGCCGAAGAACTGCGAAGTCCAACCGTCCGGCGCCGCGTCGCCGCTCCCCCACACGCTCCGCCCCGCGTCCGCGTTCAGGCCGTAGAAGACGCTGTTCATCTTGCGCCGCCCGCCGTAAGCCGCCGCCGCGAGCCCGCCGACGATGAGTGCCACGCCCAATCCCGCCGATGCCGCCGGGAGAAGCCACGGCCTCTGCCCCGCGAACTCTTGCAGTTGCGGCGCGAGCAGCCCCGCCGCCAGCGCCAGCGGCAGCACGGCGATCCACGCCGCGTCGAGCGTCAACGCCTCCACCACCTGCTTGAGCAGCGGGACGAAGAGGGCCACGACCGGAACAGCGCCGACCGCGAGCGCCGCCCACCTCAACCCAGACTTCGCCTCGCCCACCCACAAGAGCACGGCCCACGCCGCGAGCGCGAACAGCAGCGGCCACGTCAACAAATAACTCCCGCCCGGCACCAGCACGGCGACGACGACCGCCAGCAACGCCCACAACAGCATCCCACCCGCCGCGAGGTTCTCCGTGCTCGCGCGCCGCCGGAACAGGTTGTAGAGCGCCGCGACGACCGCCAACGCCAACAGCGCCAGCGCCGCCGCATACAGCCCGCCGCCGTAAGGGTCGCCCCAGGGCGTCGAGTCGAAGCCCCTGTGCAGCGGGCGCGCGAGCCGCCAGACGCCCCAGACGACGGCCGCCGACACGGCCGCCGACACGACCGTCGCGAGCACGCCGAAGGCGACCCCCGCGGCCGACAATCTCCCGCGCCTGAGCCCCGCGAATAGTAGCACCGCGCAGAGCAGCGCCGCCGCCACGGCCAGCGGCACCGCGAGCCAGGCGCCGTACCTGACGAAGAGGCCGCCCGGCAGGTTGAAGTAGACATCGTCGGCGCTCCCACGCGCCCCCGAGGCGTCGAGGCGCCGCGCCAGCGACAGCGCGTAGTCGCCGTGATGCTGGAGCGTGCGCTCGCTCACGCTCCCCGCGTCGTCGGCCGCCGTGTGATAGCGCGTCAGCCCCTCGATGTGCGCGAAATTCATCCCGGCCACGCCCGCCTTCTTGAAGACAGTCAGGTCTGTGTCGTTGGGCATCCGCCTGTAGACCTCCTGCGACAGCGAGTTGGCCACGGGGTGCGGCGCGGCGGCGGCGAGGCCGTCAATCAGCGGCGCGTTCCCGTCGCTCGCCTCGAACATGATGGCTGGCCCGCCCGCGCCGCGCGCCTCGAAGTTGAGCGCCACGCCCACGTCCCTCGCCCACTCGTGGCCGGCGACGAAGGCCCGCGCGCCGAGCAGCCCCACCTCCTCCCCCTCCGTGAAGAGGAAGATCACGTCCCCGCGCGGCGGCGCCCCAGACTTCAAAGCCCTCGCCGTTTCGAGCAGCGCCGCGACGCCGACGCCGTCGTCGTTCGCGCCGGGCGCGGTCGGCGCCGAGTCGTAGTGCGCGGCGAGGAGCGTGGCCTTGCCCGCGCCGCCCGCACCGAGCCGCGCGACGACGTTGCGCACCGTCGCGGCCCTGTACGGCGGGCCGTGTTCGGGATTGAGCGCGGCGGCCGTCTGCACGCGCGGCTCGTAGCCCAACGCACTCAGCTCCGCGACGATGTATTCGCGCGCGGCCGCGCACTCCGCAGAACCGATGGGGCGCGGCCGCTGCGACAGGGCGCGCACGTGCCTGACCGCGCGCGCCGCCGAGAAGTCCGGCGGCGGGGCCGTGGCCGGCGCCGCGGCCGGCGGCCCTTGCGTGGAGATGGCGAAGAACCCCGTCGCCGCCAGCAGCAGGAGCAGCCACAATGCGCCCCGCGCCTCCGTCCCCTCGCGCCGCGCCTCCGGCGCCGTCACGCCATCCGATACGCCGATGTGAGCCAGGGTCATTCGCCTCCCCCCGCGCGCGCCACCTCGTGCCCGCCGAGGAGCGCGCCCTCCAATTCGCGCAGCAGTTGCTGACGCGCCGTGTTGATGAAAAAGTGATCCCCCTCGAACATCTTCCGGCTGAAGGAACCGACGGTGTGCTCACGCCACCCGTCGAGCGCCTCGGGGTCGTCGTATTCGTCGCCCAGACCGCCGAAGACGGTCAGCGGGCACGAGAGCGACGGGCGCGTCTCGCAATTGTAGGTCTGCGACAACGTCACGTCGGCGCGCAGGATGGGGAGCAGCATCTCCATCAACTCCGGTTGTTCGAAGACCTCGGACGGCGTGCCGTTGAGCCTGCGCAGCTCCTCCTTGAACTCTTCCTCGGGCAGGTTGTAGATGGGGCGCAGCATGTCGGGCAGGTGCGGCGCGCGGCGCCCCGAGATGATGAGGCGCAGCGGCTCCACGCCCAGTTCGGCGCGCAGCCGCCGTGCCACCTCGAAGGCGATGGAGCCGCCCATGCTGTGGCCGAAGAGCGCGAACGGCTTGTCATCGAGCAGTTCGGCCACGGCCGGCAGCAGCTCGTCCACGAGGCGGTGCATGTTGTCGAACGGCGGCTCCCAAAGTCTCACGCCGCGTCCGGGCAGGTGCGCGGCCCTGAGCTCGATGTCCGGCGAGAGCAGTTCGGGCCACTGCCGGAAGATGAGCGCCGAGCCGCCGGCGTAAGGGAAACAGAAGAGGCGGACGCGCGCCGCGCGCACGTCCGCCTTCGGCTGCGGGAACCAGGGGCTGTCGGCCATCGCGGGGTTTTGCTCCATCGCGGCTCGGCGGAAAGGGTTGCGGGCGGCGGCTAGCTCGCGCGCTTCGTGACGCTCATGTCGGGCAGCACGACGCGGAACTGGTAGGTGACGGTCTTCAGCAGAATCATCACCCGCTCCGTGTCCTTCACCCGGCGCTCGAAGACGCCCTCGAAACCGCTGAAGGCGCCGTCGCGCACGACCACCTCGTCGCCCGGGTTGATCTCGTCGCTGAGCCTGATGAAGCCGGCCTCGTCCCGGCGCGACATGATCAGGGAGATGACCGCGCCGTCCACCGGCGCGGGCCGGTCGCCGATCCCGACGATGCTGTGGACTCCGCGTGTGTAGCGAATGTTGTGCGACATCGTCGCCGCGTCAAAGCGCGCGAAGATGTAGCCGGGGAACAACGGCTTGGGCGTGTAGATGGGTGCTGAGCGGAACTCCTGACGGCGGCGCGACTGGTACTTGGGGAAGAACGTTTCGACGTTCCACGCCAGCAGGTTGCTCTCGGCGCGTCCCTCCTGCTTGGCGTGGGTATGTAGGGCATACCATTGCGGAGTTCCCTCCTGGTTAACTGCGTGCATGTGAACCTCCAACGGGCAAGGCCCGGCCCACCGTTGAGGTTACGGTAGGGACTGGGTCTGTCGGCAAGACAGTGGAGTTTGGCACCTGCTCAAGGGGCGCGAGCGGGCAGCTAGGATTCGCTTAAGACCACGACGACGGCCGTCCGCTGGGCGAAGGCGAACAATCCGGAGGCTCGTCACGTCGGTCGTGGCCGGGGAACGTCGCGCCGCTTATTGAGCGCGGCGCGCTGCGAATGAGGTTCGCGGGGCAAACTCCCGGCACGAGGGCAGACTTCGAGGGCCGTATTCTGCGGCTCCGCGCGGTGGGCAGACCGCGCAACCCTGACTTCGTGCTGGGGATCGGGAGATGTTGAATGAATGGCCGGACTTCTTACCGGCCGTCTTTGATGAGAGCCTTAGCCTTATATAAAACTCATCCGGTTAAACCTCTACTAGCGAAAGAATGGGTACTCCGCCGCCGACTACCAACGTTCCAGAATAACTATGGGGCAATGAGATAATTTGGAATGACGGGATGTGAGCCCGCCCTCAAAATGCGCGAAAACCTCAACCCAAAAAAGTGAGAAAACCGAGGCGCTTTGGAGGGAACAAGGTAGCTCACGAGGGCCGGATTGTCAACACATAAATGATGCGCGTTGGTGACTTTACGGCCTGTTGCAAATTAAAGATTATCCTCTTGCAAATTAAAGATTAACGCGCGGGATTTTGTAATAAACAGGAGGGCTTTTCGCGCGCCGAATGAGGGCGCGGGAGGGTGTACTCAAGGGGCGCCGGCCGACGCGCGCGGGCACCTTCGCCGCACACGGCCGAGACCCTTGCGGCTCGGCCGTGTGCGTGCGAGTTGCTCCGTTGAGTCCGGGCTTTTAACGCGTCTTCGGCGGCGTGTGCGGCGTCGGCGGATGCCGCATCAGGACGGCCGAGCCGGCGGCGCGCGACGCGAGCAGAAGCGACTTTCTTATCTTTCGGATTCCTGCGCGGCGGGCGCCCCTCGGAAATGGATCATCTCGTCGATCTTGAACCGAATCAGGTACGAATCTTCGCCCATCGGGGCCAGCGCCGGCGAGAGCACCTCGAAGGGCACGCCCATCCTCTGAAGCTCCCTCCGGAGGCGGGAGATGACGAACCCGTAGAAGTGTGTGCGACCCTCCTCGGCGCAGTGGCGGCAGGCGGCCTTGATGAGTTCGGAGATGACGCGCTTGCCATTGTAGGACATCTGCGAAATGGCCAGCCGGCCGAACTCGACGCCGTTCCGCTTGTCGTAGTCGAAGTGGAAATAGTCCTCTATCGTCCACCTCTCGCCGCCGATAATTCTGACGACGCCGATGATCTTCTCGTCCTCGTCGAACATGACGACGTGGGTGGCGTCGCGGTCGAAGTCGTCGCGGCTCCAGGCGTGAACCTGCCCCGGGTCTCTCCCGCTGTTCGTGTAGGCATCCTCCCTGAACTGGATAATGTCGTTGACCAGGCGAGGGTCGTATTTCGATATCCTGATCATATTGCGTCACGCCTCACGTGCCCCATGCGGAAGAGGATGCGCCGGTGCGGGTCGGTGAAGGCCCGCCGGCCGTGCATGTACCTTGAGTTGTCGATGAGCAGGACATCGCCCGCCTCCCATTGCACGTCGCGCGTCTGCGCCTCGGCGTACCCGGCGATCTGCGCCAGCACGTCGGCCGGGAACGGCGAACCGTCGCCCAGCGAGGGCGTGTAGAGCGTCTTCGGGTAGTAGGCGCTGGTCTCCCTGTAGTGATAGATGAGCAGCGAGTTGCAGAAGGCGCGCAGGCCGCCCCAGCGCGTGGGGACGGCGCACAACGTCTGGTACACGCCGTTCAGCGTGTCGCCGTCGAACTCGGCTTCGAGCGCCTCCCACGGCGCGAACCTCGCGCTGAGCAGCTTGAGCCGCGCCGTCGCCTCCTCCCTCGTCTGCACGCCGAGGAAGGCCCGCCAGCGCTCCGGCGCGACCTGCCAGCTCCACTTCAGCGTCGCGTTCGAGACGAAGTCGCGCACGTCGGCGGGCAGCGACTCCAGCAACCTCACGCCGTCGCACATGAAAGTCTCGCCGTCCGCGTCGGGCGGCCTGACGCAGTAGAGCATCAAGAGGTCGGGGCAGCCCGGGGCGTAGGACGCCTCGCGGTGCAGCGGGATGTAGTCCATCCCTTTGTTGACCGTGGAGGTGGTCGCGTCGGCGCTGACGGCGTCCCGTTCGATGGTCGTGCTCGTGCTGTGGTGGACGACGGGCGTCATCAGCGCGTCGCTGAGCGCCTCGAATTCTTCCTGCCCGACGCGCGCGCGGACGAGCACCGCGCCGCTCTCTTTAAGGCGTTCTTTGACGAGGGACGGGTCGAAAGCCGTCAGGGCTGCGACCGGCCCGCGGAGGGCGTCTTCGAGCGTTGAGGTTGTAAACATGGGATTTCTGTTCCGAGGCGCACGGGCCGGTGATTCGCGGCCCGGCCGCACGCTTGGGCTGAGTCGTCGGGTCAACTGTATGGATTGCCTGAGAGGTCTTCTCTTAGCCGTAGTGCAGAGAGGGGCGGTAGCCAAAATACTCCTGCCGGGGTAAAATTTCAACGAATTTTTCTGGCGCACTTCGGCGACGCTCCTCACGGCCGCCGTGCCGCCGACAAACCCCTTCAAATCATGCCATCAGACACACAGAATCCGAACTCGCGGGCCGCGGGCGGCCCCGCGGAGCATGCCTCTTTGCGCGACGGCGTCACCGTCCGGCGTGACGGGCGCGGCGTCCCGTACGTCAGGGCCTCGAACGAAGACGACCTCTACTTCGGGCAGGGCTACGCGACGGCGTGCGACCGCCTGTGGCAGATGGACTTGTTGCGGCGCACGGCGCGCGGCGAGCTGGCGGAGGTCTTCGGGCCGGCCGCGGTTGAGCGCGACCGGCTCCACCGCGTCTACGGCTTCGCGGGGCTCGCCGAGCGTCTGCTCGAACGCGCGTCCGCTCGAATGCGGGCGGCGCTCGAAGCCTACGCGCGCGGCGTTAACGCCCGCATTCAAGAGTGCGGGCCGGACTCGCTGCCTCAGGAATTTCGCGTGCTGCGGTACGCGCCGCGGGAGTGGACGGCGCTCGACTCGCTCTCAGTGGGGAAGCTCCTCTCCGAGAGCCTGTCGATGTCGGCCGACGCGGACATCATGCGCGCCCTGCTGGCCGACCTGCTGCCGCCCGAGCGTCTGAGAGAGCTTCTGCCGGAGACCTCCCCGCTCGACGTTATCGTCGTGGGCGACGATGGAGAGGGGCGTGAACGGCCGTCCAGTCCCGCCCTCGACGGAGGCGCGTCCCGCGCGAATCTGGGCGAGGCGGAGCGTGCCGCCCTGCTCGCACTCCTGCGCTCGATGCGCGGCGCGCGCGCGGCCGACGGCGGCGACGGCGAGGTGGGCAGCAACAGTTGGGTCGTCGGCGGCAAGCTGACCGCCTCGGGCCGCCCCCTGCTCTCCAACGACCCGCACCTGGCTCCCACTTCGCCCTCGATCTGGCACATCACACACCTGTCCTCGCCCGAGGTCGAGGTGTCGGGCGTCTCGCTGCCGGGGCTCCCCGGCGTGATGATCGGGCGCAACCGCTGGATAGCGTGGGGGCTCACGAACCTCTGCCCCGACGTGCAGGATGTCTACTTCGAGAAGTTCGACGAGGGCGACCCGCTGTCGTACATGACGCCCGGCGGCCTGCGCCGGGCAGAGGTGCGGCACGAGGAGATAGTGGTTCGGCGTCCGCCCGGCGACACGGGCGATAAGGTCTTGACCGTGGACGTGAAGGTGACGCGGCACGGGCCGGTCATCTTCGAGAGCGGCCCGGTGGCGCTCTCCTTACGCTGGACGGCGCTCGACGCCGACGTGGTTGACCTCGAAACGTTCCTCGACATCAACCGCGCGCGCGACTGGGGCGAGTTCGTCGAAGCGCTGCGCGGCTTCGGCGGCCCGTCGCAGAACTTCGTCTACGCCGACACGGCCGGCCACATCGGCTACTACAGCGCGGGGCGCATCCCCGTCAGGCAGACGGGTGACGGGAGCCTCCCCTACGACGGCTCGACCGACGACGGCGAGTGGGTCGGGTTCGTCCCGTTCGAAGAACTGCCGCACGCCTTCGACCCGCCCTCGGGCGTCGTCGTCACCGCGAACAACCGCCTCGTCGGCCTCGACTACCAGCACCACCTCACGCACAACTGGCGCTCGCCCTACCGCGCGCGGCGCATCTACGAACTGCTGACGAGCAAACCCGAGCTGACCGCCGACGACATGCTCGCCGTGCAGGGCGACACCTATTCTTACCCGGACGCGATTTTCGCCGCCGAGGTCGTCAGGCTCGCCGCGCCGCTGGCCGCGGCCTCCGCCGAGTGGCGCGACATGGCCGGCGCGTTCGCGGAATGGGACGGCCGCTCCGGCCCCGATTCGACCGTCCTGCCGCTCGTCACCGAGATGCGGAGGGCGTTCCGCGGCCGCGTGCTGGCCGGCGTCGTCGGCGACGAACTGGCGCAGCTTTTCGACTGGCGGAACGAGGGGACATTGCTCGACAGGCTGATTACGGAGCGCCCCGACTCGTGGCTGCCCGAAGGGTTCACGTCCTACGAGTCGCTCCTGCTGGCCTGCTACCGCGAGGCGCTTGAGTCGCTCACGAAGAGGCTCGGCCCCGAGCGCGCGGCGTGGACGTGGGGCAGGCTCGGCTCTACACGCTTCCCGCACCCGCTCGAAAAACTCGGCCCCGCGGGCTCGATCTTCGCCGTGCCGCCGCTCCCGCAGAACACGGGCGGCTCCATGCCCACGGTCAACGCGGGCGACAGGGTCTCCATGCGCTTCGTCGCCGACTTGAACGACTGGGGACACACGCGGCTCTGCATACCGCTCGGCGAATCGGGCGAGCCGTCGAGCCCGCACCGCGACGACCAGTTCGCCGACTGGCTCAACGTCACGCCGCCCGCCCTGCCCTTCGCACGCGAGGCGGTCGAGGCCGCCGCACGTGACGTTCTTGAATTGAGCCCCCCTGCGGGGGTTGCGTCGCAGGACTTACTCTGAGGTAAAAGGGAGCAAGGGCGAGGAGTTACGTCTCATGCCTCACATTACCGGGCCATCTCCGGACGTTGCTCGCATGTGTGCCACGAACGCCTGCTCGTGAAGCGTTTGGCTGGGCCGCCGGCATCAGTCCATCTATTGAGAGTTCGGTCGGCTCGTGCTCGGTCGTGTTCCGCTGCGGGAGCGTATTTCTACGCGATTTGTAAGTTAAAAACTAAGGTGGCAGATAAAAGCGAACGAGGATGCCAGCCTTGGGGGCGGCATCCTCGTTCTATATGGCTCACAGTCCTCACCCCTGCAAACCATGGAGCGGAAGGGTTCACCAACCGCCCAGTTGCATACACCATACACTATGCAAGCGCCCGCGTCTACTGGCGCGGCGCATGGTGTTATTTTCACGGATGTAGTAGTGTCAACGCATCCCACCCCAGCGAGTAGGGGGCAGGGCGGCCACTCGTCGCCCGCTTCCGCCGGCATCTGCTAAACTCTCAATGATGAACGAGCGTCAGCAAGCTCACATAGACTTCTACCTGGAGCGCCTCGACTACTGGCGCAATCACAGGCCGCACAACTCGACGGCCAGGCTGCTCGCCGCCAGGGACGCCGACGAGACGCACCCGCTGAGGAGTGAGGAAGAGGCGACCGAGGTGGTGGAGTACTTGTGGCGTCTGGAACGAGAGCAAGCCGCCCCCTGAGCGCCTGCGTCTGCCAGCCCGGCCAAAGGCGTTGCCGTAGAATACCGGCATGAACTTCATCGACAACCACTGGAGGAATTGCGAGCCTGCGTTTCATTGACTGAGGTGTCAATGAACATGAGCAGGTCTAAGAAGTGTACAAATGAAAGAGCCGCCGCGGCCGTCTCACCCTTGAGCGACCGCGGCGGCTTTCCGGCTTCTGCTGACTCTGCCCCACCGGTACCTTACCGATGATTGCGCCAATACTAATGCTTACTTCTCGTATGCGACGGAGACTCGCCTTCTCCGCTCACCTCGTCCCGACTTTCTTAATAGCTGTCCGTCACGCTTCGGAAGACGGACTCGACTTCTTCCTCACTCGGCTGCGGCTCGGGCCTTGGAAACTGGGCCAGCGCCTTCTCTATCAGCTCCCGCCGGAGACGCCCCCGCTCTAACGTTGACTCGTCCGGCTCGTGCAGGCCGCCCCGCCGGCGCTCTTCGTCTCCGCCCTTGTTTCTCATGCCGCGATTCCCCCGCATGTTCCCGCGGGCAGGCGCGCCAAGCGCCTGCCACTCCGAAAGCAAGAAAGCCCGCCCGTCTGCCCGGCGCAAAAACCTGTTGGATGTGGCGGCGCCTCAGGCGCTCGGTGTGGGGCGGGAGTTGTGTTCAAACTTGATGGAACGCGACTCGCGCTCCTTATCATTAAATCTCTCGACCAGCGCCGTCGCTTCGGCGTAACCCAGGTCGGTTCTAATATCGTCAGTAGTGCTCTTGTGACCGGCCGATGCGGAAGTGTGCTTCCTTCTGACTCTGTACCTGACCGACGTGTCCCCGTCGAACTGCGCTTTGCAGCCCGGCATTACCTGCATCGTATAAATGTACATTGAATCACTCCTCATTCGAGCGCACGTAAACCGGCGCTTTATGTTTCCGCTCATGGCGATTCGCCTTGAGCGCTCCCCTTCACACGTCCTGAAAAATACAATGACCGGGAGTCCCGGCGTAGGCGCTGCGGACGACTTTAGTGCCCAAAAGGCGGCCGATACATGCATATCATCTGCGAAGAGTGTGCGTCTGTGCGCTAACCCTCTTATATCCGGTGCGGCAGTCGTTTAAATCGGGGTCGACCTCAACACGACGTTCATCGCGCCTGAGTTGACATCGACCGCGCGCGCGCGCAGGATGATACTCACGGAATTAAGCCAACCTACTTCAGCCCTCCTGGAATTCCCCAGACCTGAACCAACGGCTCAAGCGGCGACACACTCCCCCGCGTCGTCTTCTGACAGGATGAAAGGTTTTTTATGAGAAAGAGACTTGAGGGGCAGCCGACCGGGGATGAGCAGGGGTTGATTAGCCAGGCGAAGGCGGCCGAGATGTGCGGCATGACGCGGGCGGCGATTAACGACCTCGTGCGCCAGCGGCGCTTCCGCTCGGTCGAGGTTGAAGGGCGCGACCTCGTCTACTTCAAAGAGGTCGAAGCGTTCGAGAAAGAGGTCAGGCTGAGGTCGTGACGGCGCCCGCCGCGGCGGCGCAGGCCGCATCCAAACTGCTATAGACTCAACAGCAGTCCCTCACTTCCCCTGCGCCTTGAGCGAGCAGCAGTGAACGCACAGCGGCCGTCCGCCCGTGCCCTGCCTGCTGACCCCCGCCTCGATGTTGTTACGCTCGGCGCAGCGGCTGTTGTTGTGGTAGACGCGGGTTGCGTTCGGCTTGATCGAATGGGTCGGGGCGACGGTCGGCATCCTGCTCCTGCTTCTTCCGCCGCGGCGCGCGGCAGATTCAAAGGTCAATTACCGCGCTATCACGAGCATGTACAAGACGACCGTCAGCGAGAAAGCGCCGACGGCGAAGAGGTGCAGCCAGCGCATCGCCGACGTGCGGCAACAAGGGCACCTCGTCTCCCACACCCCCAACAGAGCTTTGCAATGGTGACATTGCCTGGCCATCTTCGACCTCACCCCGAACGGCGTCACGCCGCGTCCCGCACGAGCAGAGAGAGCTGCTCGCGATTTATCAAACGGCCCCTGTTGAGGTTGGTGAACGGTTCGGCCACCAGCCAGAAGTCCGTTTCGCCTACGCCGCCCGCCGGCACGAATTCCTCAAGCGCGCGCCCGTCGAGGGCCACCGGTTTGAAGAGCCACAACCCACGGTGACTCACCCGCGCCAGCATCCCGCCCCACCGGCTGCTGAACAAGGGCACGCGGTAGCGCCCGTGGTCGTCAAGCGCGAACCAGTCGCCGTTGGCACGTCGCATGGCATACAGACTACTACTCATCATTTATGTTCGGGACGGTCACCGTAATTGTCGCGCGGCCGACGGCCTTGCGCGTTGCGGGGGCGACTACTCGTCCTGCGTTGGCCTGTGGCCGCTCGTGTCTTCGCGCGAACGGTTGGGCGACTGCACCAGCCCGTGCTGCGTGTGCGTCCGCCAAAGGTTTTTGGAATAGTTCGAGTAGATCGGGCTCTCGGGCAGTCCCACGTCGTCGCCCTCGAACCTCGCCGTCTCCGCGTTATCCTCGCCGTAGCTGCCAACTTCTCCGTTCATTCATCCCCCTGACGCGCCGTTCAGGACGCGATGTTCTTCCGACCCTTCTGCCGCACTAAGTTTTGTCTATGCCGACTTCAGGAACGCGTTTCATAGCGCGCGTACTTGTAGGAAAGTAATTGCCCCTCGGTGTCGAGGAGCGGCGTGGAGAAGGCTGCGACGGCCTCCGCCTCACTCTCGAACATGTCGAAGACGGTCACCAGTTTTGTGATTGACATCATCTCCCGAAGCGCCAACGTCGGGCGAAGGAGTTTGAGCTGCCCGCCGCCCCTGTTCAGCACGACGCTGCTCTGGAGCAACTCGCCCAGGCCGCTCGCGTCGATGGCGGAGAGCCCTTCGAGGTTCAAAAGTATCTGGTTCTGCCCCTCTTCTGATAAGCGCCTGACGGTGTCGCGCAACGAGACGCGGCTGCCGCCCGTCCTCAACTCGCCGTTTATGTCCAGGATGGTGACGGCTCCCACTCTACGTTCGTCAATCTTGCAGTTAATCATTGGCGTCGGCGTCTTCACTTGCCCGAGTTCCGGTCGGCGCGCGAGGGGCGCGGGCTCCCTCCCGAACGTAGAAGCCCTGTGCGCTGCACGCCGCGGGGCGGTAATCTGATGAAATGTTGAGCTTGAGATGTTGAACGTCTCGATTTTTGGCGTTCCCTCCAACACCCCCGCCAGCGCCTTCAAAGCCGCGGGGTACGTCACACGGTTGTAGGTTTCGGCGTACGCCTGCGTATCCCAATAGCTGTTGAGCACGATCTCAGAGATTTGCGGACTGACGAAGGTGTCGTCATGGCGCATCCCCTTCTGTCCGCGCAGCGGCGGAATAACTTCACTCTCGAAAATACGCCCGACCTCGGCGGCTGAGCCGGGCTTGATGTTCATGATGACGCGGCGGGTAAACATACTTAACTCCTCGATGCTTGAAACGGCTCGCGCGTGGCGGACTTCGGGCCTCGAAGAAGGCACACGAATGGCTGCCGCGCGCGCGGTGTGAACAATGATTCGCGTTTGCTTGGAGCTTGTGGGACGGCGGACGCTGACACCGGGTCTACTCCCTGACTAAGCGCCGTGTTTGGTAAGTCGCAGACGGCACAAGAAGGAGGTTGCTGGCCCGATCCCGGTGTCGAATTTGTCTAAGAACGGCTACGTTACATATACCACTTGAGGGATTCTCCGTCCGTGCGCCAGCACACATAGACCGCGCCGCGCGCTTATGACGCCGAACGGACGGAGCGCCGCCGTTCGCGTGAGGCGTTCCCGGCGGCGCTCCGTTTCTTCTGGTGGGTGATTAGCCTGCGCGTGACCCGCGTTGGCGCGTCACGCTCGGCGCGGTCTTAGTACCTGCGCCCGCCGCCGCCGCCGCCGTTGCGATCCTCGCGGGGCTTGGCGACGTTGACGGTCAGGTTCCGGCCGTTGAGGTCGTTGCCGTTAAACTGCGCGATGGCGGCCTCGCCCTCTTCCTTCGAGGACATCTCGACGAAGCCAAAGCCGCGCGAGCGACCCGTGTCGCGGTCTTCGACGACCGTGGCCGTCTCGACCGTACCGGCCTGCTCGAAGTGCTGACGGAGGTTGTCGCCCGAAGTCTCGAACGCGAGGTTGCCGACGTAAAGTTTCATAGACATGTGTGTGTACCTCTCCCTTTTTGGAGTATCAAGAGAAGCTTTCGAATCGAAGGGTCTTCGGCGTAACGGTAGCAGCGAAGGATCGTTTTCGGGTGCTCGGTCGGAGCGGCTTCTGTGGTTTAGAACCGGCCTGCTCTCGAACTGTCCGAACCGCCGACGCCTTCGGGGCGTGGGGCGCTTCACCGTGAACGCGCAAGAGAAGGTGTAACTTGAGTAGTTAGATGCGCCGACCGGCATGGTTGTGGTGGAGCCGGTATTTTCTTTCTGTGTCTTTTAAGTGGCCGCGGTGGCGGGCGAACCCTTCGGGTCGCGGTATTACACAACTATTACAAGCGGGCCCGCACAACTCGCCCGGACGTGTTATCAAAGTAGAGGCACATTTTTCGATCATAAGCAGGGGGTTCCGAAATGCTCAACGAAGCCATTACCGACATTCAACGAAAGACCGGCGTCAACCGGGCGACGTTCATCACGATGATCGCTTTCCACCTCGGCGCGGTGGCGGCGCTCTTCATGTTCAGTTGGCCGGCGCTCGCCGTGTCTCTCCTGCTCTGGTGGGTGAGCGGGAGCCTCGGGGTCGGCATGGGTTTCCACCGCCTGCTGACGCACCGCGGCTTCAAGACGCCGAAGGCGGTCGAGTATTTTCTAACCTTCTGCGGCCTGCTGGCGCTCGAGGCCGGGCCCATCGCGTGGGTCGTCACGCACCGCATCCACCACGCGCACACCGACGCGCCGGGCGACCCGCACACGCCGCGCGACGGTAGCTGGTGGGCGCACATGGGCTGGATTCTGACGGGCACCGCGCAGCGTTACGACCATGACGTGTGCATGCGTTACGCCCCCGACCTGATGAAAGACCCCGTGCACCGCTGGTTCGAGAGACTGTATTTTGTGCCCATCATCGTGCTCGGCGTGGCGCTCCTGGCCTTCGGCGGCTGGTCGATGCTGTTCTGGGGCATCTTCCTGCGCGTGACGTTCAACCTACACACGACGTGGCTCGTCAACTCGGCGACGCACCTCTGGGGCGGGCGCAGGTTCGAGACGAAGGACGACTCGCGCAACAGTTGGTGGGTGGCGCTGCTCACCTGGGGCGAGGGCTGGCACAACAACCACCACGCGCACCCGACAGCCGCGAAGCACGGCCTCGCGTGGTACGAGGTGGACATGAACTGGTGGGGCATCCGCACGCTCAAGCTGCTCGGGCTGGCGAAGGACATCAAGTTGGTCAACGCCGTCGGCCAGTCTCAGGCGCCCGCGTCCAAACGGGCGCAACTCAAGGCGGCGGCTTAATCCGCTGAGGCCACCTTCTCAATAGACAATGGATACATTTACCGACCAGAGCTTCGGGGAGTTATGCGACGCGGTGAAGCGCGTCTACACCGACCCCGAACACGTCAAGGCCATCGGCTGGGACGCGGACACGCCCGTGCATCACATCGAGGGGGCCGTGATAGCCGAGATACATGCGCGGATCGAAGGGTTCATCGGAAGGAGGATAGAGGTCGCGGATAGGATTCGTGCGCGCCGCGTACCTCCCGAAACCCTCGGCGAATCTCACACGCGGCGACGCAGAGAAGAGGTCATCGATTTTCTCAGGACTCACCGCGGCGAAGGTCTTTCACACCCGGACGCCATCCTCGACGAGACGGTCAGGGCCGTGATTGACAACTGGCGGCATCAATTCGGGCCGGGTGAAGCATGACGAGGCCGCAGTCCTCACCAGTGGATTTCCCTGCTTGAACAAGGCGGCCGCGAAATCTATGACGCTCCCGCCGCCCGGCGTCTACTTACTAACCACTAAGGTCAGCCTGCGGAGACGTTAGCCCATCGCCGCCAGCCTCACTACGCGCGGGCTTCAACTGAAACGTCGGCATTCTGTCTCCGCGATTTGCGCCACTTGCTGGCCGCTTCCTTCACGAGCCCGTAAATAACACGGCGGTTGTCAGCGATCAATTTCAGCCACGCGCCCCGGGTCATCTGCGGGAAGTAGATGCCGCGGAAGAAGAGCCGCGCGACGAGGTGACCCGCGCGATACTGAAACGCCCTGTCGGCGATAGCGGCGACGGCCTCGGCGTTGCGCTCGGGGCTGTAGGAAGCCTCCCACGCCCGCCGCGTCTCCTGCCGCGCCTCCTCAATCGTCATCTTCAAAGGCGCGTGCGCCATCACGAACGGCGCGAAGTCCAGCCAGTGCTTCGGCCGATCCAGCCGCCCAGCCTTCGCCAGCCGCTCGTACAATGGCGTCGCCGGGAACGGCGTCAACTGCCCGAACACCGGCAGCCCCGGCGGCCACGACTCGATCTCCCGCACCGTGCGCTCCGCCACCCCCGCCGTGTCGTTGTCCATCCCGAAGATGAACGACGTGATGGCGAAGATGTTCCGCCGCGCGAGCCGCTCCAGCACCGCCCCGTACTCCCCCGGCTTCGAGAAGTTCTTGTTGACATCCGCCATGTTCTGCGGGTCGATCGACTCCATCCCGATGAAGA
>JBEVJD010000079.1:0-12076 GCA_040510435.1 Pyrinomonadaceae bacterium
GGTGAGGCCGGCGTAATCATTGACCGCATCCGTGCAGATGAGTCTGGCCTCTGACGACCGATTTAGAAGATGTCTCGGCCGTGACCGTGAGCGGGCCGGGAGAGCCGTGGCGGCGGCCGAACTGCTTGTCGGCGGGATGACGGCTATGCTCTAATCTGCCCGCTCTTTCGCCCCTCCGGGAGTTCATGCCATGTCACGCCTTCTGCTCGGCGCGGTCTGCGGTCTGGTGTACGGCGCGCTGTCGGCCGCCTCCATGCTCCCGCTCACCTTCACGGACAAGCGGGCGGCGCTCGCGGGCGCGTTCCTCAACCGCTTCGCCATCGGGTTCGTCATCGGCGCGGCCCGGCTGCCCGTGCCCGGTTGGGCGCAGGGGCTCATCTTCGGCGTGCTGCTCAGCCTGCCGGACGCCATCATCACGAAGGCTTACGCCCCCATCCTCATCCTCGGCGCGGTGGGCGGAGTGGTGATCGGCCTCATAGTCGGCAAGTGGGGCACATGACCTTCGCGCGCCGAGTTTCCAAGTCAGCAACACAGATTCAGGACATTACCCTCGCCCGCCGGCGGGGGTGAATGTCATCGGTCGCGGCGAGCTTTACCACTCAGGAACCAGGTCGCAGAACCAGAAGGAGTCTCTGAAGACCCGTCCACCGACGGTGAACCTGACCTCGTCTTTGAATGACGGCCCGGCGAAGACGAAGGAGTGGAACTCGCCGTTCTCGCCGCATGGGTCAACATCCGCCGGGAGGGACGCCAGGAACTCCTCGTCGATCAGCCTGCCGGCGAAAGAGCCGTCGAGCGCCTCCGAGTTGACGCAGGTGACGACCGCCCTGAAGCCGAGCGCGATGAACTCGCGGACAAACTCGCCGGTGTCCCTCATCCACACGGGGTAGAGCCCGCGCATCCCGTGGCGGGCGAGGAACTGCTCGCGGTAGGCCCTCACGTCTTCGAGGAACAGGTCGCCGAAGACGACCGTCTCGATGCCCCTCTCGCGGTACTCGGAGAACGCCGCGGCCATCTCCCTTTCGTACTCCTCATTGGACGCGCCTTTCGGAATGGGCACTTGGCGCAGCGGCAGCCCGAGGCTCTCGGTCTGACGTTCGAGCAGCGCCCGCCGGACGCCGTGCATACTTACGCGGTCGTAATCCTTCGTAACGGTCGTCAGCAGCGCGGCGACGCGGTGCCGGCCCGCCTGCTGTAGTTCGTACAGGGCGAGGCAGCTATCCTTGCCGCCGCTCCACGAGACGAGTACCTCTTCCATAGCCTGATGTGCGAAGCCGGGTTCAGCGGTGAAATACTCTCACATAATTGCCGGGGCCGTGGCGGGTAGAGTGTCTTGCCCGGGTTCGCGGAGGACGGTCGATAACTTCAGTTCGGCGTCCCAACTCTCTTCGCCATCCGGCGCGGTGAGCACGACCCTCAACACGACCTCGGACGAGCCTAACACGGCGACCTCCGCTCAGATAACCGGGTCCAGCCGCCGCTCCAGCGCGTCGGCCGTCAGGGCGTGGACGCGGAAGAGGTCGTGGCGGCTGAGGCGGAGCATGTAGAGGCGTTCGGTGCTGATGGAATCGAGCGCGGCGACCTTGTAAGGGTCTTCCGCGTGCGCGACCGCGTCGGCGACGTGCAGGAGCAGCGCCGCCGGGTCGTTCGCGCAGTCCACGTCATGGTGCGTCTGCACGGCCGCGGCGAGCGGGCGCGTCACGCCGCAGGCTTCCAGCATCCACTGCCCGACCTGCGCATGGTCAACGCCGTACGAAGCTGCTTCGTACTCGGCACGCTCCGAGGCGTCGAGTTTGGTCAGCAGGGCCGCGGTCGTTGGGAAGAGCGAGGCGAGCAGTGCCTGCCCCACGTCGTGCAGCAACCCGAGCGTGTAAGCCGCCTTCGGGTCGAGGATGCGGGTCTGCTCGGCGATGAGCCGCGCCGCCTCGGCCGCGCGCAGTGAATGCTCCCACAGTTCGTCCGAGAGGGGTGCGCCGCCCTCGACCCACGCGCCCTCGCCCGAAACTACTTCGCGCAGCCGCGCAAGGCCGAGCGCAGAGCAGGCGGCGTCGAGGTCCGGCGTCCGCTGCCCGCACGCCTCTTTAGCCGCGTGTAGGACGCGCGTGGCAAGAAGTGGGTCGCACGAAACCTTCTCCGTTAACTCGTCGAAGCTCAGGCCAGAGGCGTCGAAGTCAACAGCCAACGCCACGGCGGGGCCCGCCGCGACGGCCCGGCGGATGCGCGCCAGCGGCTCGAACTCGACGAAGGTACGCACGACTTCAGGGTCGAACCCAGTACCAGCGCCTTCGGACAGCCGCGCGATTGCCTCCTCGTGCGCGAGCGCCTCGCGGAAGGGGCGCGGGCTGGTCATGGCGTCGTAGGCGTCGGCCACGAGGATGATGCGCGAGAGGAGCGGGATGCGTTCGCCGCTCAGGCCGTCGGGGTAGCCCGTCCCGTCGAAATGCTCGTGGTGGTGGAGCACGGCGTCGGCCGCGCCTTCGAGGCCGACGATGCCCGTCAGCATGCGCGCGCCGCGGCGCGCGTGCCGGCGCACCTGCGCGGTCTCCTCGGGCGTGAGGGGGCCGGGTTTGAGGAGGATTTGGTCGGGCACACCGATCTTGCCGATGTCGTGGAGGAATGCGGCGAGCGCGAGCTGTTCGAGCGCCTCCTCGTCGAGCCCCATCTGTCTGCCTATGGCTGCGGCGTAAGAGCGTACGCGCCGCGCGTGGCCGTGCGTGTGCTCATCCTTCGCTTCGAGCGCGTCGGCGATGGCGCGCACGAAGCCGCGCGTCATCTCCTTCATGCGGCCGACGAGCCGCTGGTTGGTGAGCGCCAGCTCGTGGCGAGAGCGATTAGTCTCATAGTGTTCGAGCGCGCGCGCGACCGTCAGGCGCAGCTCGTCGTTGTTCCAGGGCTTGGTGACATACTTGTAGACCTGCCCACAGTTGATGGCCTCGACCAGCGAGGTCACATCCGTGTAGCCCGTCAGGATGATGCGCACCATGTGGGGCCGGAGCGGGGCCGTGTGCTTGAGCAGCTCGATGCCGGTCATGCCGGGCATACGCTGGTCTGTGATGAGCAGCGCCACGTCGTGCTGTTCGAGAAGCTTTAGCGCCTCCGCGCCGGAGGCAGCCGTGAGCACCTGGTAGTCGCGCCGGAAGAGGCGTTCGAGCAGGCGCAGGTTGGCCGGCTCGTCGTCCACGACCATGATCTTGTAGTCCATAAGTCCGAATATCCGCCGCCGCCGGCTTCAGCAGACGCCTTCCGCCTAGAAGTCTTCCTCACCGCCGACGCGGCGAGCGTCTACAGGCAGCGTCACCGTGAAGGTCGTACCTTTCCCCAACTCGCTCTCGACGGTGATCTCGCCGCCGTGCCGCTCGACGATTGAATAGGTGACCGAAAGGCCAAGGCCCGTGCCTTCGCCTACGGGCTTGGTGGTGAAGAACGGGTCGAAGATGCGCGTGAGGTGTTCGGGCGCGATGCCGCGTCCCGTGTCGCTGACCCGTACGACGACGCGCTCGGCCTCGCCCCGCGTGGTGATGTGCACCTCGCCGCCGTCGCACACCGCGTAGGCGGCGTTGACGAGCAGGTTGAGCCAGACCTGGTTGAGCTGCCCGGCGTAACAGTCCACGGGCGGCAGCTCGCCGTAGTCGCGCAGGAGCGTGACGCGTCCGTCGCCGTAGAAGTGCGTGAGCAGGCGGATGGTCGAGTCTATCCCCTCGTGGATGTCCACCTTCTTGAACTCTGCCTCGTCGAGCCGCGAGAAGGTGCGCAGGTTCTGCACCACGTCGCGGATGCGCCCGGCCCCGTCGTGGCAGTCCCCGATGATCGAGCGCAGGTCTGCGAGGGTGTGCTCGTAGTCAATCTCGCCCTTGATTGCACTCGCGCGCGACGCCTCCTCGCCTCCTAACGGCACCGTTTCGTAGAAGGCGAGGAGGCGTTCGAGCCCGCGCACGAGTTCGCCGAGCATCTCCATGTTGCCGTAAAGGAACCCGGCCGGGTTGTTCAGCTCGTGCGCGACGCCGGCGGCGAGCTGGCCCAGTGAGGCCATCTTCTCACTCTGGATGATCTGCGCCTGGAGACTTTCCAGCTCGGCCTTACTTCGCCTCAGCTCCTCGTTACGACGTTCGAGGTCTACTTTGTAGTAGCGAGCGGCGTGCAGCAGCGCGCGCCGCTCCAGCGCGCGCTCGACCGTCATCGAGAGCACGTGGAGGTCGCAGGGCTTGAGGATGTAGTCGTAGGCCCCGAGCCGCACGGCGTCCAGCACGCGCTGCGTGCGGGCGACGCCCGAGACCATGACGACCATCGTGTCCGGGTAGCGCGCTGTTATCTCGCGCAGCAGTTCGATGCCGTTGCGCCCCGGCATCATCACGTCCGCGATGACGAGCGCGTAAGGCTCGGCGGCGAGGAACTGCAAAGCCTCGTCGGCCGAGGCGGCCTTCGAGCACGGGTAGCTCGCGCCCAGGTAGTTCGAAAGGAGGTTCCGCACCTGCTCCTCGTCGTCAACGACGAGAACGCGACGCTCGCTCTCGTCCATGAACTCCGAGGAGCCATGTGTGCCGACGGCACCGGACTGTATGAAGATTGGGTAAGCCATAAGAAGTGAGAAGGTCTGGGAAGGTCAAGCGGCGGCCGAACGAGTCGAGCGCCGCACGCACGTCTTGAGCATGAAGCCGCGCCGCTACCGACCCGTTTGAGGTCTACACACGGCGGAGCCGACTCCCGGCCGCGAAGGCGTTGAGCATTCACCGTGCCATTTCGGTTCGGTGAAGACGGCCGGGGAAAAAGCGCCGAAGGCGGCGGGGCCGACGATGACGAACGGCAAACTGCCGGAGTCTACGGACAGAAATACAGGGAGGAATGACGGTCTCCGCCGGGACTCAGACCGCTTGATAGAGGAAAAACGCTGACGGACGACAAGGCACGCGCGTTGCCATGAGGCTGCGCGGTCAAGCGCCGCGACCGCGTACGCTTCGTTACGGCCGCGACGACGACCTACGGCGAATAACCCGACACACGCCTCTGGGCCACCACGAAACTTTTCGCACGGCCCCGACTCACGTCAACCTTCAACCAACACCCAAAGAATCTTTCAATCAGGAGAAACACTCGAATGACTTTCCGTTCCCCTCTTCGTTTGCTCGGCATGCTCGCCGCGCTCTTCGTCTTCGGCGGCGCGGCCTACGCGCAGGGCCCCGTCGTAGACGCTTCGTCCACCACCTCCGAGCTTGAGATGTCGGCCACGGTGCAGACCGCCGTGCAGCTCAACATCTCGACCGGCGCGGGCGGCGCGACCGTCTCGGGCAGCAACGCCACGGGCCTCTTCAGCGTCTCGTTCGGCAACGTCAACGGCCTCGGCCTCGGCACCCCTGCCGCGGGCGTCTCCGTCGTCTCCGACGCCTCGGGCGCGCTCTACAAGACGCCCATCAACCTGACGCCCGTCTACTCAGGCTTCACCACGGAGACCGCGACCATCGAGGTCGAGCAGGACGCCGCGGGCGACACTGCGCTCGCACGCGAAGGCAACTCGTCCATCTCGTCTGCCTCTACCGTCAGCACCTCGACGCCCGCGAGTGTCGCCTCTGGAGCCGCGAGCGGCGCGGCAATCGAGCGTTACGTCGGCGTCTACGTCTCGCGCACAGAAGCCGCCGGCGCGAAGAGCGCCACGCTGATCTACACCATCACGGTCGAATAGCCCTCAGGCCATCCCTTCGGTACCGCGCGCCCGCGCGCTTGCCTGTGACAGCCGGATTCCCTCAATGGAATTTTATTGTGCTCGGATAGGCAAGCGCGCGTGGCAGCGGTGACCTCATCACAGTTCAAACAAGCTCGCCGGAGAAAATTCAATGACCATTCTGCTGACATTTATCATGATCTTCGCAACCATCCCCGATTTATCCGCTGACGTTGACACCATCCCCATGCCGGAACCGCCGCCGACATATGAAGAGCGGCCCAGCCCTCCGTGCTCTATTCCGTGCGTCTTCGATGATGAAGGCAATCTCGTCTGTCCTCCTTGCCACTGAGGAGCCCCGAGACGATGAGTAAGAGGGACAGCCGGTCGCGGAGGGGACGCCCCGCCACCTTTCACCGAGACGAACAAAGATGATTCAACGGAGATTCTTCAACCACTTTGCCTGCCTCCTTGTCGCTCTGCTGTTCAGTGTTGGTGTGGCGCGAGCGCAGCAAAACTCTGTGGGCGTGACGCCGGCCTCTGTTGACGCAAAGGTGAAGCGCGGCGCGACGTATACGCAGACCTACACCCTCTCCAACAACACGCCCGCGCGCCTGCGCTTCCGCTGCTCCGTCTCCGACTACTGGTACGACGAGCAGAACCGGCGCGTGACGGACAGGCCGGGCACGCTACCGCGCTCGGCTTCGCCCTGGGTGCAGCTCACGCCCTTAGAGGTCGTCGTCGAGCCTAACAGCTCGGCGAGCGTCAAGGCCGTCGTCAGCGTGCCCCTGTCTGCCGCGGGCGGCTACTACACGATGCCCGTCTTCGAGGCGACACCGGACGACGCGACGGCCGTATACACGACCAGCTACGGCGGGACGACGGCCACCGCCTCAATCGGCTTCCGCTTCCGCGGGCTCATGATGCTGACGACGGAAGACGCGGCCGAGTACAACGTCGAAATCACGGACGGCGGCGTGCGGTCGCCCACCGCGTCCGCGCCGCTCGAACTCTCCCTGAACGTTCGCAACCGCTCGACGACTCACGCGCGCGTCCGCGGCTCCTTCGTCATTCTGGACTCGTCGGGCGCTCCGGCCGGGCGGGGTCGCATACAGGAGAAGAGGTTCATGCCGGGGCAGCGCGGCGATTACAAAGCGGAGTGGGCCGGCGCGTTGGCAACGGGGCGCTACACGGCCGTGGTCACGCTCAGCTACGACCGCGCCGGGATGGAGCCGGCCACGCTCGTCTACGAACTGCCGTTCGAGGCGCGCGACGCTTCGGCCACGGCCGCGAGCAGATGAAGCGGAGCTGATACGGGCGGAGGCCGATTTCGGATGAGGATGAGTAAGCGCCCCACGAGACGACTGTTCGCGGCCCGCAACTGCGTGCGACTTCTCTGTCTGACCGCGCTGTTGTGGCCGACGCTCGCGGCCCTCTCGCCTTCCGAAGCAGCGTCGCTCGCCGCGGCCGTCGTCAAAGGCGTCGTCTCGCGAAGCCCCTTCGCGCAGACGCTTTCAACCGCGCGCGACGCGGGGGCAGATCGGCGCGGCATGTATGCACAGCGAATCAGGCTCACCGTGCGCGCCTCGCACGGAATTTACTTCTACGAGCCGGTCGTCTCCGCCACGCTCATTGATTCGCAGACAGCATCCGCCGAAATCCGCGACGGTCACACCGTATTCGTCACGGGCCTCGCGCCGGGCGAAACCATCCTCGTCGTCTCTACGCGCGAAAGCCGCACAGCCTACGCCGTAGAAGTCGCGCGCCAACCCGCGGGCGCTGCACGCAAGCCTCCGACGCCGCAGCCGGCCGAGCGGCCCGAGCCGTACGCGGGAACCTACTCTCTCACCTTCTCGCCTCCGTCCGGCGGCGGGCCGTCACTCCTTCGCCACACGTTCGACTTCAGCCGAAAGTACGAGGACGGGCGCGTCCTTCGCGCGGGGGCAGACCTGTCGCAGTTCTTCGGGAGCGGCGCGCGTGGCGTCGGCCGCCCGTTCGACTCAGGTCTGGGCGCGAACCGGCTCACGCTCGGCCTCGACTCCGCGGCGGGGACGCTCGACCTTCTTGACAGCGACCTGAACCTCTCGCCGCTCGGCCCGAACGGCTTCCGGCTGCGCGGCCCGCACCTCGTCGCGGGCGGCGCGTCGCCGCTCCGAGGCGCGGAAATCTTCGCGGGCGTCGCGCGGCCTTCGCCCGCGTTCTTCGATGGCGGCGAAGGAAGGCTCGCCGGCGTCCTCGTGCCTGTCGTAGACAGCGGTACGTTGCAAGCGAGAGCAGGCGTCGTGTGGGTCTCGCCGAGTCGCGAGTCGCGGGGCGGGCGCGGCGGCCTCGTCTTCCAAACGGAGGTGCGCTACGCGCCGAGCGAACAGTTGAGCGCGGAAGCTGAAGCGGCGTACGCCTCCGGCGGTTTATCCCTGCGCGGCCGCTTCGACGCGGAGGTCTCCGACTTTAAGCTCTACGGCGAGGCGCTGAAGATTGATAAGGATTCGCCTTACGTCTCGATAGGCGCTCAGCCCGGCGGACGCTCTCTGACTTCGTTCGGGCTGCGTTGGCAGCGTTGGCAGCGGTTCACGGTTAACGCAAACTTCCGACGCACTACGACCGAGTCACCCTCCGCGCTGCGCCGCTTGTCGCTTGACGGCTCTACACTCTTCGCCAGCGCGGCCTTCAGGGCCGCACGCGGCACGCGCTTCTCGTTCAGCCTCACACGACAGCAGCTCGAAACGAATGCGCGCGCGGCGTCGGACTTCACCTGGCATCTTCAAACTACGGCCGCCGCCTTCAAGTACTCTCAACAACTCGGCCGCCGCTGGTCGAACGACTTCGAGGCGCGTTTCACGTCGAGCGAGGAGACGGAGGCAGGCGCGCGGGTCGGGCGCGGGCTGCAAATACGCGAGCAGCTACGCTTCAACTGGCGCGGCGGCTCGGTCACGGGCTACTTGAATCACCTCGACAACTCGCCGTCGCTCGCGGGACTCCTCATGCGAAACCCGTCGCTTCTGCCCGAGGCCGCGCGCGAGGCTTTCGAGGCAGACCCCGTCAGATTCTTAATCACGAACCGCCACCTCCTCCCGCAACTACTTCCGGGCGCGGAGCTGCCGCTCACGCGCGGCAGCGAAGTCGGCGCGCGCTTCCAGACTAGATACTCGCGCTTCGACTTCAACGTCGAGGCGCGCTATGGCGCCGGTGAGTTCAACGCGATGGAACGGCGCGACCTGTTCGTGAGCGCGGGCGTGACCGCGCGGCTCGACGCGGCGAACACGATTCAGTTGAGCGGCTCGCGCCTGTTCGGGCGCGAAGGCGTCGGGGGGCAGACGACGTTCACGGTCTCTCTCTTTCACCGTTTCGGCGCGGCGTCGGGAGGCGGCATGAGCTTCTCGAAGCTCCTCGGCCTCGACCGGGGGCGCGTTCGCGGCCGCGTCTTCTTCGACCTCGACGCCGACGGGCAGGACGACGCGGGCGAGCCGGGCATCGCTGGTCTACGTGTCGAGTTGGACGGCAAACGCACCGCGACGACCGACGCGGGCGGCAACTTCGACTTCGGCGCGGCGGCGGGCGAGCACACAATCGCCCTCGTCTCCGACAGGCTCGGCGTTCAACTGCGCGCCGGCAACCCGACGGAACAGCGCGTCTACGTCGCCGCGCGCGAGAGCGTCCGACTGGCCTTCGGCTTGAACGACTTCGGCTTCGTCTCGGGCAGAGTCTTCAACGACCTGTCGCTCGCGGGCGATCAAGCGTCCGCGAACAACGCGCCCGGCGTCGGCGGCGTACTCGTCCGGCTGCGGCCCGCGGTCGGCTCGGGCGGCCCCGTTCTTTCACAGACAGTCGGGGCCAGCGGCGCATACGAGTTTCGCAACATCCGGCCGGGCAGCTACACGCTTGAGGTTGACCCGGCGACGCTGCCCGCGGACTTCCGCCTGCACGCGGGCGCGTCGTGGCCGCTGATGGTCTCGCCGTTACGCGGCGTCTTCGCGGGCATTCCCCTGGCGGCGCAACGTGCCGTCGCGGGGCGGGTCTTCATTGACGGAGATAGAGACGGGAGCTTCGACCCGCGGCGCGACAGCGTGCTAGTGGGCGTCCGCGTCCGGGCCGCGGGAGCCGAGACTCTGACCGACGCGGAGGGCTACTACTTACTCAGAAACCTGTCGGCGGGTCGCGTCGTCGTGCGGGCCGTGCGCGCGGGCGACGACTCGCGCGAAGTCGCCGTTGAGCTTGAAGCAGGGCCGAGCTTCAAACGGAACCTGCATATTATTTTCTGACGCGACCGCCGTCGAGGTTGTGACGCTTTATCATCCGGTCGAGCGTCTTCGGGTCAACGCCAAGCATTCGAGACGCCGACTGCTTGTTGCCGCCCGTGTGCGCCAGCACGCGCGCCACGTAGCGCCCCTCCACCTCGGAGAGCGAAGGCCACTCTTCATCGCCCGCGCAAGGGTGCGCGGGGTCTGTGCTGTGGAGCGCGGCGGCGTGTTGCCGTACGTACGCGGGTAGGTCTTCGGGGCGCACAGCCTGGTCGCAGAGGGTCGCGGCCCGCGCAACGACGTTCTCCAACTCGCGCACGTTGCCGGGCCACGGGTAGGTTTCGAGCAGGTAAGCGGCCTCGCGCGTGAAACTCAGGGGCGGGCTACCGGGCGCGCGCAATGAAGCTGAGAAGTGACGTGCGAGCGGGAGGATGTCTTCGCGCCTCTCCCTGAGCGGCGGAAGGTGTATTGCCACCGTGTTCAATCTGTAGAGTAAGTCCTGCCGGAAGCGCCCCCGGCGCACCTCCTCCTCCACGTCACGGTTGGAGGCGGTGACGACGCGCACGTTGACGCTTATGACCTGGTTCGAGCCGACGCGGCGGACTTCGCCCTTCTGCAAAGCGCGGAGCAGCTTGACCTGAAAAGCTGGCGGAGTCTCCGTTATCTCGTCCAGAAAAATTGTGCCGCCGGTGGCCTCCTCGAAGAGGCCGACACGGTCGCGCTCCGCCCCCGTAAAGGAGCCGCGCACGTGGCCGAAGAGTTCCGACTCTATTAATTCGGCCGGGAGCGCGCCGCAGTTGACCGCGACGAGCGGGCGGCCCGCGCGACGGCTGTGCCTGTGAATGCGGTCGGCCACGACCTCTTTGCCCGCGCCCGACTCGCCCGTGATGAGTACCGGCAGGTCTGTCGCCGCGACGCGCCCGACGAGTTTCATCACCTCCACGAAGGCCGGGCTGCGCCCGACGAGTGCCGCGTCCCGTGCGTGCGGTTTCCACTGCGAATCGTCATCAGCCGTGTGGTCAGTTTGTCGTTTAAGTCGCCGGCTGACGGCCGTCGTGAGCGTTCTTATCTGCTCGACGCCGAAGGGCTTCAAAAGGTATTCGTAAGCGCCGCCGGCCGTCGCGTCGAGCGCGCCCGCGGCCGAGCCCTGCCCCGTCATCAGCACCACCCGCGCGCGCGGCTGTTCTTCGGCGAAGCGGCGCAGTACGGCGTAGCCGTCCGCCCCGCCGAGTACAACGTCGCAGAAGACGAGCGCCCACCCGCGCCCGCTCATCATCTCGAAGGCACGCTCGGCCGTCTCGGCCTCGCCGACTTCCCAGCCCTCCTCGCGGAGCACCTCGGCCACGAAGCGGCGCACGCCCGGCTCGTCGTCAACGACCAGCGCGCGCAACCTCCCGGCGGCCCCGCCCGGCTTGATGTTCCCGGCCGCCTCTTCTCCCGCCCGCACCACTCCCTTCCTCTCAGTCAAAAGCAACCGACCTCCGCCTCCACTCCTCGTCGGCCTGCCCGCGCTCCATCACGCGCCGGATGTCGTCCCTGTTCCAGGGCTTCGTAACGAATGCCTGAACGACGCCCGCGCATATCTCATGGAGGGCATCGCCGACCGTGATGCTCCCGGTCAACAGTACGCGGTAAGCAGAAGGGTATGCGGTGGCGACTTCGGCAATGAACGCCTTGCCGCTGATGTCGGGCATCGACTCGTCGCTGATGACTACGTCGGCCGGGCGCGCGGCGAGCATCCGCCGCGCCTCCTCCGGCGTGGACGCCGTGCGCACGTCGTATTCGCGGTCGAACGTCTCGCGGAACACATCGAGGCAACACTGCTCGTCGTCAAGATAAAGGACTGATGGTTTCACTCCGCCTGCTTCCCCCTTTCACGTAAAAGTTTTTCGAGTGCGTCGGGCGGCACGGGCCGGCTGTACAGATACCCCTGTGCGAGGTCGCACCCGAGCGCGCCGAGGAGCCTCGATTGCGCTTCGTCCTCAACCCCCTCGGCCTTCACGCTCAGCCCGAGGCTGTGGCCGAGCCTGACGACGGCGCCGACGATTGCCTCGCCCGTCGGGTCGGTCGTCACGTCGCGGACGAACGAGCGGTCAATCTTCAATGCGTCGGCCGGCAGGTGCTTCAGGTAGCTGAGGCTGGAATAGCCCGTGCCGAAATCGTCTATCGCCACGCTGACCCCGAC
>JBEVJD010000080.1:0-2765 GCA_040510435.1 Pyrinomonadaceae bacterium
CCGAGGCGGGCACCCTGACGATTCGCGCGGCCACCGCCGCCGAGTGTTCGCCCAACGCCGCGAGCGCCGACATCGACTCGACGGCGGCAAAACTCGGCGGCAACGTGATGGCGCTGGCGACCGACGGCACGCATGCGCCGCGCAAGCAGATTTCGAGACGCGCGCCCACCGACGCCGAGCGCGCCGCCGCCCTCGGCGTGGCCAAGCGCTTCCTCACGGGGAGGCGCGTGAGTGCGTCCGCGATTGAGCGTGGCACGAAGACGCTCAACCTCACCGCAACCGACCTCGACGGCGACGGGCGCGAAGAGTTGATCGGCAGTTACGTGGTCAAGGTCGGGCCGCAGGTCAGGGACACGCTCTTCCTCGTCGCCGCGCCGCAGGGTCGCGGATACAGCGCGGCCCTGACCAAGTACGCCCGCGTCAACGCGCGCGAGATGATGGATCCGTCGCTGATTAATAGCGTCGGCGAGGACGGGCTCGGGGCGGAGCTTTACATCGAGCAGTTGGACGCGGACGGCGACGGCGTGGGCGAAGTGTTCACCTTCTCGCGCAGCTTCGAGGGCACGACCTACAGGGCCTATCAGCGCCGGCGCGGCGTCTGGCGCGAGGCGTACGAGAACTACAGCTATCGCTGCGCGTACTAGAAGAGGGTGTTGGGTGTGAGGTGCCGGGTGTTGGTCTGAGTCTTCCCCAGCACCCGGCACCTCACACCCAACACCCTCTCTCACTTACCACTTATGAAAATCATCTTCATGGGCACGCCCGAGTCCGCGGTGCCGGCGCTGAGGCGTTGCGTCGAGGACGGGCACGAAGTCCTGGGCGTGTGGACGCAGCCGGACAGGCCGGCGGGGCGCGGGAATAAGTTGAAGGCGCCGCCCGTGAAGGAGTTCGCCGTCTCGCAGGGGTTGGTTGTTCACCAGCCCTCGAAGATAAAGACGGAGGAGGCGCTGGCGCTCTTCAACGAGCGCGAGTTCGACGTGGCGGTGGTGGTGGCGTACGGGCGGATTCTGCCGCCCGCGTTCCTGCGCGCGCCGCGGCTCGGCTGCGTCAACGTTCACTTCTCTCTGCTCCCGAAGTACCGCGGTGCCGCGCCCGTCAACTGGGCGCTCGTGCGCGGCGAGCGCGAGACCGGCGTCACGACGATGCTCATGGACGAGGGGCTGGACACGGGCCCAATCCTCCTTCAACGCTCGACGGAAATCGAAGAGGGCGAGACCGCGCCCCGACTGCTCGAACGACTGTCGCACACGGGCGCGGAGTTGCTGTCCGAGACGCTGGCCCGCTTCGGAGAGATAGAGCCGCGCCCGCAGGACGACGCGCACGCGACGCTCGCGCCCATCCTCCGCCGCGAGGACGGGCTCATCGACTGGTCGCTCGACGCCGCGCAGATCGAGCACCGCGTCCGCGGCCTTCAGCCCTGGCCGGGCGCCTTCACCACGCACCACGACCGCCGCCTCATCGTCTGGCGCGCGGAAGCCCGAGGCCGCGAGTCGGGTCTCGGCGACGCGGCGCCTGCGGGCGAGGGGACGACGGCGGCCGGGACTTTAATCGCCGCGCGCGGCGACGAACTGGTCGTCTTGTGCGGCGGCGAGACGGCGCTCAAACTCCTTGAGGTGCAGCCCGAGGGCAAGCAGCGCCTGAGCGCGCGCGACTTCATCAACGGCTCGCGCGCGCAGGCGGGCGAGCGACTTGGCTTAATTGAGCCCTGAACCGTACCGCGAGCGGTTGCGAGCGGGTGCGTGCCCCAATAGGGAGCACGTATGGCTTTACGCCGACCCGCTCACTACCGCTCGCTGTTCTGTCTGGCTCGCTGTTCTGTGAGCTATGGCTGATCGCGTACGCATAGTGAAACGTGCGGCGAAGAAGGCCGGCCGTCCCACGGTCGCGCCCGCGCGGCGTGCGGCCTTCGAGGTGCTGCGCAGGGTCGAGGAGGAGGGCGCGTTCGCCGCGCCGCTGCTCGCGAACCTGCCGGACGCGCTCTCGCCGGAAGACCGCGGGCTCGCGTACGAGTTGACGCTCGGCGTCCTGCGTCGGCAGTTCTGGCTCGACCGCGCCGTCGAGCACTTTTCGGAGCGGAAGGCGTGGAAGCTCGACGCGCCGGTGCGGCTTGCGTTGAGGATGGGGCTGTTTCAGCTCCGCTTCCTCACGCGCGTGCCGGCGCACGCGGCCGTCAACGAGTCCGTGCAACTCGCGCACGCCTCGGGCTTCCGCTCGGCCGCCGCCTTCATCAACGCCGTGTTGCGCCGCGCCACGCGCGAGCCCGACTTCGACCCGGCCGCGGCCGTCGAAGACCCGCTCGAACGAATTGCCGTAGAGACTTCGCACCCGCCCAAACTCATACGCCGCTGGGCCGCGGCCTTCGGGCTCGAAGAGGCCGCCGCCTTCGCCGCGGCGAACAACGACTCCGCGCCCGCAGCCTTCCGCGTCAACACCCTGAAGGCCGACGCCGACACTCTCATCGAAAAACTTCGGGCCGAAGGTCTCTCCGTCGCGCCCTCGCGCGTCGCGCCCGGCGCCTTTCGCGTCGAGGGCGGGCCGGGCGCGAGCGCCGCGTTGCGCGGACTCGCGGCCGAAGGGCTCGTCTACATGCAGGACGAGGCGTCGCAACTCGTCGCGCACGTCCTCGGGGCCGCCCCGGGCGAGCGCGTGCTCGACGCCTGCGCCGCGCCGGGCAGCAAGACGACGCACGTCGCGGCGCTCGCCGGAGGCCGCGCCCTCGTCGTCGCCGGTGACCTGCACGAGCACAGGCTCCGCGTCGTCGCGGA
>JBEVJD010000081.1:0-26241 GCA_040510435.1 Pyrinomonadaceae bacterium
GTCAGCGCGAGAGGAGCGTGCCGACGTAGGTCAGCAGCTCGTTGGCGCAGACGGGGCAGTAGCCGCCGTCGCGGACGAGGCGGTCGACGACCTCGTTGATGCGGCGGAGCTGGTCGGGGTCGGGCGTCTTGGCCGAGGTCGTTATCTTCACCACGTCCTTGAGGTCGGCGAAGATTTTCTTCTCTATCGCCTCCTTCAGACGCTCGTGCGAGGTGTACTCGAACGAGCGCCCCTTGCGCGCGTAGGACGAGATGCGGATGAGTATCTCCTGACGGAAGGTGTTCTTCGCGTTGTCGGAGATGCCTATCTGCTCCTCGATGGAACGCATGAGCTGCTCGTCAGGCTCCATCTCCTCTTCGGTGATGGGGTCTTTGATCTTCTCCTTGTTGCAGTACGCCTCGACATTGTCGAGGTAGTTGTTGCAGATGGTGCGCGCCATCTCCTCGAACGAGTAGACGAAGGCGCGCTGCACCTCGATCTTGGCCAGCTCGTCGTACTCCTTGCGCGCCGAAGAGATAAGATTCAGATAACGCTCGCGCTGCTCGGGGTTGATGCCGGTGTGCTGCTCGAAGCCGTCCTTGATGGCGCGCAGCGCGTCAATCGGGTTGATGCAGGTGATGCCGTCGCGCACCAGCGCGCCCGAGAGGCGGTTGATGATGTAGCGCGGCGAGATGCCGTCCATTCCCTCGCGCACCGCCTCCTCTTTGAGTTCGCGCACGTCCTTCGACTTGTAGCCCTCCACGTCCTCGCCGTCGTAGAGCTTCATCTTCTTGACGACATCGACGTTGGCGCGCTTCGGCTCTTCGAGGCGCGTCATGACGGCGAACATCGCGGCGACGCGCAGGGTGTTCGGCGCGATGTGGACGTTGCGCAGAATCTCGGACTGGTTGAGGAGCTTGTAGTAGATTCTCTCCTCCTGCGAGACGCGGAGGTTGTAAGGGACTTTGACGAGGATGATGCGATCTTGCAGCGCCTCCGACTTCTTGTTGCCGGCGAACGAGACGTACTCGTTCTCGTTCGTGTGCGAGAGGATGACCTCGTCGGCGTAGAGCATCGCGAAGCGGCCGGTCTTGATGTTCTGCTCCTGCGAGAGCGTCAGCAACGAGTAGAGGAACTTCTCGTCCACCTTCAGCATCTCGATGAACTCCATCACGCCGCGGTTAGCGATGTTCAGCTCGCCGTCGAAGCGGTATGCGCGCGGGTCTGACTCCACCCCGACCTCGCCGATGGTCGAGAGGTCGATGGAGCCGGTCAGCTCCGTGATGTCCTGCGACTTCGGGTCGGAGGGGGCGAAGGTGCCGATGCCGACGCGGTTCTTTTCGGAGAAGATGATGCGGTGAACTCTTACATCCTCGTGGCGGCCGCCGTAGGTGTGCTCTAAGGCGTAGCGGCACTGCGGGCAGAGGTCGCCCTCGATGTAGATGCCGTAATGTTTTTCGATTTCGGGGCGCAGTTCCGCGGGGATGAGGTGCAGCGGCTCCTCGTGCATCGGGCAGTCCTTGATGGCGTAGACGGCGCCGGCCTCTTCGCGCGTCCACTCCTCAAGCCCGCGCTTGAGCATCGTGACGATGGTTGACTTGCCGCCGCCGACGGGGCCCATCAGGAGGAGAATGCGCTTGCGGACTTCGAGCCGCTGCGCCGCTGACTTGAAGTACTCGACGATGCGCGCGATGGGCTCCTCAATGCCGAACAGCTCCGAGGCGAAGAACTTGTAGCGCGCGATCTCGTCGCGCGTGCCCTCGTTCAGCTTCTCCACGCCGGCCGCGTGGATCATGTCGTTGATGCGGGCGTGAGAGAGTTCGGCGAGCCGTGGGTTCTGGGTGACCAGCTCGAAGTAGTCGCGGAAGCTCCCCTCCCACGCAAGTGCCGCATGCTCCTGGCGCAGCGCTTCGAGCCGCGCCGAAATGTCGAACTTGCCGCCGCTGCCATCCTGCTCTTGCATAGCCTTCTGTAAACCTCACACTCGGCTTCGCGCGGTCAGGGTCGGCGTGTGGAGTCACGCCCTCAACTGAAAAGTCAGGCGGCCCCACCGTGGCGGGCCGCCCTGAGGAACTTCGCTCGATGCGCGTGTGCGGGGCGAGACGCGCGAGACCGGGCCCGCCGCGCCGTCGAGTTCCGTTCAACTCCTCAACGAGCTGTTTTTCAAAGGGAAGAGGCTGTCAGCTTGGTCGCTGCTGTCCGGTTCGCTTCGGCACCAACCGTTCGTTGAGGCCAAGTATAGCACAGCGCCCTCCCGCCTCAGTCAACACTTATTTTTCGACCGCGAGCATCACGCGCGGCCGCAACCGGGACGCCGCGGCTTCGTACGCGCCGACCGCGAGGAGCGCGCCCCGCTCGTCGAGCAGCGCGACGTGCGCGCCGTCCTCCCAGCCGCGACCGCCGCCGGCCGCGACCGCCGCGCCGTGCCGCACGCGGCCCGCCTCCTGCGCCGTTAGATGCACCGAAGGCAGGTGCGGGAGCGCCGCTTCGAGCGGAACTAAAAACTCTCTTCGCTCCTCGATAAGTGCGGGCAGTTCTTCGAGCGAGACGGCGCGCCCGAGGCCGAACTCGCCCGCGCGCGTGCGGCGGAGCGCGGCGAGGTGCGCGCCCGTCCCTAAGTTTTCGCCGACCGACTCGGCCAGCGCGCGCACGTAAGTCCCGGCCGAGCAGACGACGCGCGCGCGCACGTCGCACGTCCCGTCTTCGTTGCGGCGCGAAAAACTTCCGTCCTCGTCAGCAACGATCTCAAACTCGCGCACGCGGACGGGCACGGCCTTGCGCTCGACCTCCTCGCCCCTGCGCGCCAGTTCGTAGAGCTTCTTACCCTGCACCTTCTTCGCAGAGTACATCGGCGGCACCTGCTCGAACTCTCCGCGCAGCGGCGCGAGCGCCGCCTCAAGCTCTTCGAGCCTGAGAGCCGCACAGTCCGCCGTCCCCTCGCCCGCGCGGCGCACGCCCGTCAGGTCGCCCGTGTCCGTCGCGAAGCCCAGCCGGATCGTCGCCGCGTACTCCTTCTCCGCCCCCGCGAGGAACTGCGCGAGCCGCGTCGCGCGCCCCACGAGCAGCACGAGCACGCCCGTCGCGAAGGGGTCGAGCGTCCCCGTGTGCCCGATGCGCTTCTCCCTCAGCACGCGGCGCGCGCGCGCCACCACGTCGTGCGAAGTCCAGCCGTCGGGCTTGTCGATGATGAGAATGCCGTTCATGCGGAGAATCTTAAAACAGTATCGCGAGCGGTAGCGAGCGGGTGTTGGTTTCGTCATGCGGGTCTAACCTCGCAGGACGCACCCGCTCGCTCCCGCTCGCGGTACTGTTTGCCGACCCGAAGGCCGGCGGGTAGAGTATTTCTCGTGACGTGGAAGAGCGGGAAGAATAAGCCGAAGTACAAGCCCCGGCCGTCGAAGACCGAGCGGCAGATTAACGCCGACCTCGAAGAGGAGCGGCGCAAGGCGCGCCCGCCGCGCGTCATCGACGCCGAGAAGGCGCGCGCGCGGACGCTGCAAAGGGCCGTCAAACTCCTCGCCGCCAAGCCGCGCTCCGTCCAGGAGTTGCGCGAGCGCCTGTTGGAGAAGCAGTGGACGGACGAGGAGACGGCCGACTACGCGCTCGCAAAGCTCAAGGAGTACGGCTACCTCGACGACGAGCGGTTCGCCTTCGGCTTCGCCTCCTACCGCGTGCGGCAGAAGCCCGTCGGCCGCCAGCGCCTCGCGCGCGACTTGCAGACCAAGAAGGTCTCGAAGGAGACGGCCGACGCCGCGCTCGAACTCGTCTACCAGGAGACGCCCGAGGAAGAACTCATCACGCGCGCCATCGAAAAGCGCACACGCCTCCGCGGGCGACCGACCACCCGGCAGGAGACGAAAAGTCTCTACGACCACCTCCTCCGCCTCGGCTTCTCCTACGACCTCATCATCCGCAAGGTGCGCGAAGCCTCCGACGCTCCCGAAGAAGAGTAGGTCAGTAGGCAGTAAAAACTTTCCGGGAAGCCCCGGAGGGGCGGGATGTTTATAGCCCCGGCGTTCTAAAAGACCCTGAGCCCCGTCAGGGGCGACATGTACATGCCGCTCCTCCGGAGCTTGACGCAATAATAATCGTCCTGAGCTATAAACATCCCGCCCCTCCGGGGCAATGACGCCTCAAAACAGGCTACAAGCAGAAAGGCCCTAACTGCCTACTGCCATCTGCCTACTGCCTACTACTCACCCGTTTCACCCGCCCCGCGGCCCCATGTTAAACTCCCTGACAAGGAGATTACGTCAAGTATTCACGCCGTCGCGGGTCAGCCTCTACTGACTACTGACAACTGACTACTGACTACTTTTTTTATGATTACCGGAAACGAACTACGCGAAAAGTTTTTCAGTTACTTCGAGCGGTACGGCCACCGCCGTGTGCCTTCGAGCTCGCTGCTGCCCGCCAACGACCCGACGCTGCTGTTCGCCAACGCCGGGATGAACCAGTTCAAGGATGTCTTCCTCGGCCTTGAGCAGCGCGACTACAAGCGCGCCGTCTCCTCGCAGAAGTGCCTGCGCGCGGGCGGCAAGCACAACGACCTCGACGAGGTCGGCAAGACCGCGCGCCACCAGACCTTCTTCGAGATGCTCGGCAACTTCTCCTTCGGCGACTACTTCAAGGAGGACGCCGTCCGCTTCGCGTGGGAACTGCTCGTCGAAGAGTACGGCCTCGACCCGCGCCGCCTCTGGTTCAGCATCTTCGAGGGCGATGCGGAGGTGCCGGCCGACGAGGAGGCCGCCGCGCTCTGGGAGAAGGTGGGCGCGCCGCGCGAGCGCATCCTGCGCTTCGGCCGCAAGGACAACTTCTGGCAGATGGGCGACACCGGCCCCTGCGGCCCTTGCAGCGAGATTCATTACTACATGGGCGACGACCCCGAAGACCCGTCGAAGAATCGCGCCGAGTTCGTCAACGGCCCCGGCGACACGACGATGGAGATTTGGAATCTCGTCTTCATGCAGTTCAACCGCGAGGGCGTCGGCGAGAAGACGGCCGACGGCAAGTTCGAGTCGTACCGTTTGGAGCCGCTGCCCGCGCCCTCCGTGGATACAGGGATGGGGCTCGAACGCATCACGACCGTGCTTCAGGGTGTGAAGACCAACTACGACACAGACCTCATCCGCCCCATTGTCGAGTTCACGGCGAAGCTCGCCGACCGCCACTACGAGGCCGACACGCCCGAGGGCTTCGCCATGCGCGTCATCGCCGACCACGCGCGCGCCGCGGCCTTCTCCATCACGGACAACATCCTCCCGGGCAACGAGGGGCGCAACTATGTTCTAAGAAAAATCATGCGCCGCGCCATTTATCAGGGGCGCCACGCGCTCGGCTTCGACGGTCTGTTCTTCCACGAGGTCACGGACTTTGTGGTTGACCAGATGCGCGAGGCTTACCCCGAGCTCGAAGCCGCGCGCGAGTTCATCGGCCGCATGGTCAGGCTCGAAGAGGAGCGCTTCGGCTCGACGCTGACCGTGGGACTGCAAAAACTCGAAGCCCTCTTCTCCACGACGAGCGAGGGCGAGATGCCCGAATACAGCGAGCTTGCGCGCCTCTACGACACCTTCGGCACGCCGCGCGACCTCATCCGCGTCGGCCTCGAAGAGCGCGGCTTTGTCGTGGACGAGGACACGTACAACGAAGAGTTCGACCGCGCCCTGCGCGAGATTCAGGGCGTGGGCGGGAAGGGTCACGCCGCGGCCGCGTCCAAGGCCAACCCCGTCTACGCGCAGGTCGCCGCGCGCGTCGGCGCGAGCCAGTTCACCGGCTATGACGAGACGCGCACCGAAGGCGCGAAGGTGGTTGCGCTGCTGCGCGGCGAGGGCGAGGTGGAAGAGTTGGGCGAAGGCGAGGAGGGCGAAGTCGTCCTCGACCGCACGCCCTTCTACGCCGAGTCGGGCGGGCAGGTCGGCGACACCGGCGTGCTCTTCAACAACTCGGCGCACGCCGTCGTCAACGACACGCCGACCACGCCGACGAGCGGAATGATTGTCCACCGCGTCAAGGTCGAGCGCGGCTCTTTGAAGGTCGGCGACACGTTGACGGCGCAGGTTGACACCGAGAAGCGCGACGCAACGCGGCGCAACCACACGGCGACGCACCTGATGCACGCGGCGCTGCGCGAAGTGCTCGGGACGCACGTCAAGCAGGCGGGCTCGGTCGTCGCGCCCAACTACCTGCGCTTCGACTTCTCGCACTTCCAGCCCTTGACGCGCGACGAGATTGCCGAGATCGAACGGCTCGTCAACTACCACGTCCTGCGCAACGAGCCGGTGCGGACGGAACTGCTTTCGCTCGAACAGGCGATGCAGTCCGGCGCGATGGCCCTCTTCGGCGAGAAGTACGCCGACAAGGTCAGAGTCTTGTCCGTGCCCGGTGCGGAGGGCGTCTTCTCCAAAGAGCTGTGCGGCGGCACGCACGTCCGCGCGACGGGCGACATCGGCCTCTTCAAGGTCACGAGCGACGAGTCCATCGCGTCTGGAACACGTCGCATCCGCGCCGTCACGGGTCGCGACGCCTTCAACCGCTTCCAGGAGACGGAGGCGCTGGTTGACCAAATCTCGGGCGAGTTGCGCGCGACGCGCGGCGACGTGCCCGCGGCCGTCGCGCGCTTGCAGGAGGAGTTGAAGAAGGCTCGGCGCGAGGCCGAAGAGCTGCGCCTCAAGCTCGCGCTCGGCGCGGGCGCGCAGGCGCAGAACGGGCAGGAGGCGCGCGAGGTCGAGGGCGGCGTCCTCGTGCTCGCGCGCGAGGCGAGCGACCTCGACGCCTCGGCGCTCAGGCAGCTCTCAGACACCTTGCTCGCGCAGATCAAGACGGGCGTCGTCGTGCTCGGCCGCCGCGCCGACGGCAAGGCTTCGCTCATCGTGCGCACCTCGCACGACCTCTCGAAGCGCGTCCCCGCCGGTCAGGTCATCAAGGAGCTGGCCCCCATCATCGGCGGGCGCGGCGGCGGCAAGCCCGACATGGCCGAGGGCGGCGGCTCCGAGCCGCAGAAGCTCAGCGAGGCTTTGGAGGCGAGCTACCAGATCGTCGAACGCCTCCTCACCCAACAGGGCGCCGCGGCCTAAGAGGCGGAAGCCCGACCGTGAGGAAGGGCGTCGGCGAAACACAAAAGGAGGGTTGATGAAAGACAGCGTGTCTTTCGTCAACCCTCCTTCCTTTTTCAGACGTACGCCCTCCCTCACGGTCGGGCTACGGCCTTAGCTTACTGCCCCGTTTGGCTGTGCGCGGCCACCCACTCCTTCTGCTTGTCCGTGAGCGTGACGTTCATCTTCTGGAGGGTCGCCGCGTTGAGCGTGCCCGTCACCTTGAGCCCTTCGGCTTCCTGATACTTCCTGAGGCCGTCGCGCGTCTCCGTGTCGAGCTTACCCGTGGGCTCGCCCGCGTAGAAAGAGCGCTGCTTGAGAATGCCTTGCGCCTGCTTGATCTGCTCCTTCGTGGCGCGGAAGACTGGGCCGCGTTTCTTACTCGTGTTAGCGTTCGCGGCGGCCGTAGACGTGTTGGCGTTCTGAGCGGCGGCGGCGGTGCCCGCGGAAAGACAGAGCAACGCCGCGCAGATCGCGGTCAGTAGTCTTTTCATCTGGTTCTCCTGTTGGGTGAGGTGCGCTGGCGGTCGCACGCGTTAAGTGTCGGAGAATTAACCCGCTTGGAAGGCTTTCATCATACACGCGCTGTCAAGACTCCCGCCCGAAGTCATCCCCCGAACAATCAATTCCACCACCCGACCCAACACAAAAATGCTCCGACTCCCGACGTAATTTGATAAATAGCTCGAGTTAAACGAGGGCAAAATTACGTTGAACAGCATCTCCCGCCTGTGTTATTCTTTCTGAGCGTCGTTCGGGCGCGCACCGCCCTTAGACGAACTTTCAACACGCCCCGCCGTCACACGGAACAAGCAAGGTCATGAAAAAAATCCCCGCCATCTTCGTCCTTATCTTCCTCTCGTGCCTGACCGCCTCCGCGCGGCAGAACGTCCCCGGCGCCTACCGCTACGACAACTTCGACGTGCCCGGCGGCGTGCGCGTCGCGCAGCCGGCGCAGGCGGCGGCCCCGGCCGCACGCCCGAACAAGCACCTGAAGCTGACCGCGCGCACCGTGCCGGTGGCGGTCGCCTCCGCACAGCCCGCCGCCCCACGTCCTTCCGCCGCGCCCGCGCTCTCGATGGCCGCGGGCACCGCGCTCGAAGGCTTCTCGACCGGCGACGCGGGCGTTGACCGCTTCATCGTCGAATCGAGCAACCGCCACGGCGTAGACCCCGTGCTCATCTACTCCATCATGCACCGCGAGTCCTCCTTCAAAAAGTTCGCGCTCTCGCACAAGGGCGCGCGCGGCCTGATGCAGTTGATGCCGGCGACGGCCGCGCGCCTCGGCGTGCGCGATATCTTCGACCCGCGGCAGAACATCGAGGGCGGCGTCAAATACATGCGCATCCTGCTCAACATGTTCGACGGCGACGTGCGCCTCGCGCTCGCCGGGTACAACGCGGGCGAGGGCGCGGTGCTGAAGTACGGCCGGAGCGTGCCGCCCTACCGCGAGACGCAGGAGTACGTGCGCCGCATCTCGCAGCGCTACGCGCTGATGCGCGACCCCTCGACGGCGCGCACGGCCCCGAGCGTCTCGCACACGCAGATCGCCAAACTGAAGGCCGCCGAGCCGACGCCGCTCGTCTACGAGAGAGAAATCTCCGTTGTCCGCACGCCCGAAGGCAAGCTCCGGCTCGTCAGCCAGTGACGGCCTTAAACAATTAAGAGAATTCGACTGGGGGACGGACTTAAAAGGCCGTCCCTCTTCGTTTGCGCGCGTGCGCTGTTTGGCTGCGGGGGCGGGCGCGGTATGATTGCGCCGCAGGCGAGCGACTTAGACGAAGTTACCGGCGTCGAGACCTTCAACCGACAGTCACCGAGAGATGTCTGAAGCCAAGACCGACGGAGTTCCACAGCACGCTCTACAGCGCGTGCTGCTCATCCACGGCGAAGACGCGGACGTGGACTCTCTGCGTCGCAGGCTCACCGTGGCCGGTTACGCCGCGGACGCCGCGGACGTGGAATCGGCCCCGTCCTGCGTCGCAGACTCACCGCCGGCCGCAGTCCTCCTGCCCTTCGGCGAACGCGAGAGCGAGGGTCGGCTCGTCGCGCTCGCGCGGCGCCTGCGCCTAGAGCCTTCGAGCTTCGCGCTGCCGATAGTCTTCCTCTTCCGCGCGGACAGCCGCGCGCTGCGCAGCGCCGCGCGTCACCTCGGCGCGGACGACTACTTCGAGCAAGACGCGACGCCGGAGGAGTTGCGCGCGCGGCTCGCGTCGCTCCTCTGGCGGGCGGAGTCGGGTCGCCGCTCGGCTCCGGCGGTCGCGGATCAGCGCTCCGAGATAGACAATTTCCTCTTCCTGCTCGACGCCGTCGGCGCGGACGTGCGCGCGGGCGCGACCGGCTCGCTCGCGCTCGTCGAGGCTGGCGGCGGCGACGCCGTTCGAGACGAGAGGAACGGCGACGGCGCACGCTCCGCGGCGCTCGCGGGCGCGCACGGCTTCCTGAAGCTCAACCTGCGGCGGCTCGACGCGGTCGCCTTCTACGGCCCGGCGACGCTGCTCGTCTACCTGCACGGCGCCGACGCGGCCTCGGCGCGCGCGACCCTCTCGCGCCTGCGCGAAGAGTTCGCGCAGTCTCAACGCGGCGCAGACCTCTTCGTCGGCATCTGCTCGTTCCCCGCGCACGGCTCGGAGGTCGAGCGGCTGGTCGAGCAGGCGGAGGCCGCGCTGGGCGACGCGCGCGGCGAGAACTCTGCGGCGCGCGTCGTCGTTTACGGCTTCGCGGAAGCGGGCTCCGCACCAACGCACGACGCCGAGCAGCGCACGCGCGGCGGCGGGACGCAGAGGCAGAGGGTGACAGCCGCCGGGAACGAACCCGCGCCGTCCGCGTCATCGCAGGCCGGCGTTTCGCGTGCCGGCGGGAAGCTGCGCCGTGTGATGCTCGTCGTCTCGGACGCGGAGCGGATGGCGCAGGTCAACCTGCTGATGCGCTCGGCCGCCTACGAGGTGCGCGCGGCCTTCGACGGCCAGCACGCGCTCAACCTGCTGCGCATAGACCGGCCGGACGCGCTCGTCGTCGATTACGAGCTGCCCGGCCTGGACGGCGTCGAGATGCTCAGGCGTCTCGCCAAGCAGTCGCGCGGAGTTGAGGCGCCGCCCGCGCTGCTGCTGCTGCCGTCGGGGCGCGAGGAGTTGCGCGCCGAGGCCCTCGCGGCGGGCGCGCGCGGCGTGATACGAATGCCTTACGACGGCGTCGAGCTGCTCGAACGTCTGCGCGAACTCTGCGAGAGGGAGTGAGAGAGTAGATGGAAAACTGTCACGTCTGCGGCACGCGCCTGAGCGACGGCGCGCGCTTCTGCGCCTCGTGCGGCACGCCCGCCGGCTCCGAGGAGACGCGCTTCGCCCCCGACTTCGCGAACGAAGAGACGCGCGTCGCCGCGCCCGCGCGCCCGCGCCCCGCACAGCCCGTTCAAGTCCGCCCCCTCCCCACTTCCCCCGAACGATTCGCCGCAGGGCCGCCCGACGCGGGGGAGGAGCGGACGATTTTCACAGTCGGGCCGACGCTCCTCTTCGTGAAAATCGGCTACCTGCTGGCGGCGCTGGGGGCGATTCTGCTCGTCGCGCTCCTCGCGTGGCAGCCCTGGGTGAGCGTGCCCGTCTTCGTCTCGCTCCCGCTCGCGCTGGCGCTCCTGCTCATCCCCGCCTACAAGCACGTGAGGCGCAACAGCGTCCGCTACACGCTGACCGACTCGAAGATCGAGATTGACGAGGGCTTCATCTCGCGCACGACGCGCAACATCCCCCTGCGCAACATACAGGACGTGTCCGTCACCACGACCATCCCGCAACGCCTGCTCCGCTTCGGCAACGTCGTCGTGGACAACGCGAGCGACAGTGCCGGCGCGACCGTGCTCCGCAACATCCCCGACCCGCGCCGCCACGCCGACCAAATCCTACGCGAGCTGCGCCGCTGGAACTGAACGCCCCTGCGGACTTATCATCGAACGCGCGGAACCGGCACAACGACGCCGTTGTCTAACTCATCCAAACGTTTTGCCGTAGAGCGCAAAGGCTTCCGTTCGGCCGTGCGCCATTTTGTCCGCCGGAAAGGTTCAGTCGTGCGAACATCGAAGTTGACGAAATTATTCTCTGTATTGCTTCTCCTCGCGCTGTGCGCGGCCGGGGCCTGGGCCCAGCCTCAAACGGAGGGTCAGGAGTCGGGCGGCGTCCCCGTCCTCGTCATGCACCTGCCCGAATGGGAGAAGAAGGCCGCCGGAGAGTTCGGCTACGCCCGGAGCCTGCCCGAGTTGCAGAAGGCCGCCGGGAATCAGCCGGCGCTCGACGCCTTCGACTTCGATTCGGGCGTGGAGGCCGTCACCGCGAAGTACGCGGCCGGCCGCCTCGTCATCGTCGAGTTCCCGACGCCGCAGCACTCGGTGGACGCCGACGCGCGCATCAACGAGCGCATCGCGCAACTCAAGGCCGCGGGCCAGCCCGCGCCTTCCGGCTACAGGCGCACCGGCAACTATTCGGTCTTCGTCTTCGACGCGCCCGACTCGGCGGCGGCGGAGAATCTCTTATCTCAGGTGAAGTACGAGAAGGACGTGCGCTGGCTCGGGCGCAACCCGCACACGGAGGAGATCGCGATGCGCCACTACACCTCGACGATGGGCGGCGTCATCCTCTCGACGCTCATCACGACGGGGCTCGCGATTCTGCTCTGCCTCGGCGTCGGCGGCCTCATCGGCGGCCTCGTCTTCCTCCACCGCCGGTCGCAGCAGGCCGCGCAGGAGGTCTACACGGACGCGGGCGGCATGGTGCGGCTCAACATCGAAGACCTGAACACGCCGCCCGCCGCTTCGAGCCTGCTCGGTCGCGGCCAGAAGTGAGGACTTTTCGAGGAAAGTGCGGGCACATTCGCCGGCAAATCAAGAAAGCGCCGTGAGCCAAAACTCACGGCGCTTTCTTGTGGATAGAGCAACCGGTCAAAAATTTGCGGGTTACTGATCTTACTGCGAGGCTCCCCCAAACCCCTACAGAAACGGAATCAGTAACCCGCTAATTGATGGCCTTCAACGACTCTGCTGACAACGACTCTGTTCCCCCAAAGAGTTGCCGCCCGCATGAAGTGAGAGAAAACCTCCCCCAAAGTTTTCACTCACTAGCCGTCTCCGAGCCTGACCCGATAACTCTATTTACCCTTTACGTTTTATCTGTTTTTAGGCTGAGCAACGACCATGCCAACAGTATCCCTCTCGATTAATTTCACCCTCCGGGCGGCTGATTTTTCCCGTAAAACTGTCTGAAATAAAAATTTCCTGCCTTTTCAAATACTTACCAGACAGGAAAAACGGCCGCGGAAGTTGTACATATATAATACTCTACAGATATCGTGCGAATGGTTCCGTTACACGGCCATCTGCTTTTATAGTCTACAACCGTACATTTAAGCCCGTTTGAGTTGGAAAAAGGCTCGAATTTCCCCAACTTTTTCACCACGGTGATTCTGTACGGAGAATTTTGCGTAGGGCGAGAGCGTCTTATGCGCGTCCTCTTCCAGTACATCGAGCTGTCGCAGAGCCTCGATGGCGATGGTCGAGCGAGCGCGGCGGTCTTCGCCGTCCTCGATTTTGAAGGCCAGCCCCAGCCCCTTCGGCCAACGCTCGCACGGCAGGACGCCCGCCGTGTAAATGCCCTCCGCGCCGATTTTCGAGACCAGACGGCCCCGCCCTGCGCGCATCACCTCCGTGTCGAAACGCTCTTTCGTCCCGCCGACCAGCTCGGGGCGTGCGTTCATGGCTCCGGCGAGGCGCGCGCAGGCGTCGCGCGTCGCGGCGTCGAAGCCTCGGGGCGGCGCGACGAGGCGCGCGTACATGAGCGCCATCGCGCGGACGGGGAGGCCGAAGACGGGGAGGCTACAGCCGTCCGTGCCGAGGGCGATGTCGTCGGCGTCTACGTCTGAGAATTGCGAGACGGCGCGGAGGACGGACTGCTGGACGGGACTTGCGGGGTCGTCGTAGAGCTCGGGCGGGGCGCCGAGGTGGAGCGAGAGGGCGAGCATCCCTGCGTGTTTGCCCGAGCAGTTGTTCCGCAGAACGCCCGGCGTCTTGCCGCGCGCGCGCAACCGCTCGGCCGTCTCGCGGTCGAAGGGCTCGTGGACGCCGCACTTGAGGAGCGCGGCGTCCACGCCGATCTTTTCGAGCAGGCGCGCGACCGTCTCGACGTGGAGGTCTTCGCCGCTGTGCGAGCCGCAGGCGACGGCCAACTCGGCCTCCGTCAGGCGGAAGCGTTCGGCCGCGCCGCTCGTCAGGAGCGGGACGGCCTGAAAGGGCTTGGCCGAGGAGCGCAGGTACGTGACCGTCTCGGGGTCACCCAGAGAGGCGACGAGACGCCCGTCACCGTCCACGGCGGCGACGTGGCCGCGGTGGCGCGACTCGACGATTGAGCCGCGCCAGACTTCGACGAGCGGCGCGGGGTTGGGCGCGGGCTGAATTTGATTTTCGGGCTCCAAGTGCGACAAATCTTAAACGCGGGGGGCGGGAGCCCGCAACCGGCGGCAGCGTCCGAAGGGTTTTCCGCCTGTGGAAATTCCTGATGAAAAGCGGCGTGGCCGCCGTCAGACGTTCTGACGGCGGCCACGCTCTCTTTCGATACTCTTCAAAATCGAAAGTTTTACCCGCTTGTTCTCATCTCCCCGTTTGCGGGGCGGTCGTCCTCGGACGCGTGCGCGTCAGGACGGTCAGTTTCACGGGGCGACGGCCGAAACGCATGGCCTCGGACGTGTGCGGCACCCAGATGTCGATCTTGCGACCACGCACCGCACCTCCCGTGTCAGCGACGAGGTATTCGCCGCTGTAGGAGCCGGCTTCGAGCCTGACGAGCGTGCCCAGCGGCAGTACCCTCCGGTCGGCGGCGATGATGCCGCGCCTGACGCCCGAGCCGCTCGCGGTGCGCCCGCGGAGGCTGTAGGCCGTCGCCGTGTAGGTTAAGGCCGGTAATGTGGCCTCCGTCTCGGCTCCCGTCTCCCTTTTGTCAAACGCGGCCTTCGTCTCGTTCAGCGGGGCCGGCTCCGCCTTATTTTCTTCCGCGGCGCCGTCCTCAGCGGCGTCCGTCGTCTGCATGATCTCGCCGTCGGAGTTGTTCGTCTCCGTGACGGCGCCCTTCTGTCGAACCTCGCGGGGATTTTGTCCCAGGGGTTCCGCGACTGAAGTCTGAGTTAAAAAGAGCATAGAACATGAGAGGAGAACGGCCGCGGCCGCGCCCCCCCCAATCAGGGGTTTACTCATTCTCGGTCCTCCTACCGATTTCAAGTCTCTCAGCGGCGCGCGAGTAGGTAAGTTACCTCCCGTCCTCGACCTCCGGCTCTAGGAGTTTGAAGAGTCAGCCGGAGTGGGGAACAACGTCCTTGGTGCGGAATGCTGAAAGAGTTCAGTACAAAACGAATGGCAAGCGAACATTAAGCCCGCTTGCCACGCAAGGGAAAGTAACACAAGGGTTTAGCGCCTGTCTACTGGCAATGTGCCCTAAAAATCCGTACCGAAAGGGGACTCCGAGGGTCGTTTTTTAAGCGTACGAGGACGCACGAACTCCTGCCCTCTCAACCTGTTAAACGCCCGTCCCGCGCCCCTCCTCTTTCAGCCACTCGCCGCGGTAGACGACCTCGGCCGTCCCCGTCAGAAGCACCTCGCCGTCGTCGCGCCAGAGGACTTCGAGCAGGCCGCCGGGCATCGAGACCGTGACGTGCCTGTCCGTGTGGCCGCCGACCATCGAGGCCACGGCCGCCGCCGACGCGCCCGTCCCGGACGAGAGCGTCTCGCCCGCGCCGCGCTCCCAGACGCGCGCCTCTATGTTCCGGCGGTCTAGAACCCGAATGAATTCAACGTTTGTGCGCTCGGGGAAGGCCGCGTGCGACTCGATGGTGCGGCCGAGCCGGCGCCAGTCCACCTCTTCTAAATCGCCGACGAAGGCGCAGCAGTTCGGGTTGCACATCTGGAGCGCCGTGACGGGGACGGTTTCGCCGCCGGGGAGCGCCAGCGGATAGTCGCGCACCTCCGCGAGCGGCTCGCCGGTCAGCATGGGGATTGAGGCGCTGTCGAAGCGGGGTCGCCCGATCTCTGCCTCGAAGCAGAAAGAGCCCTCGCCCAAACGTTCGCGCAGCCGGTAGCGTTTGACGCCCGCGCGGGTCGAGAAGCGCAACTCCTCGTCCGACCAGAGCCCCGCGTAGTGCAGGTACGCGGCGGCGCAGCGCGAGCCGTTGCCCGACATCGCCGCCTCGCCCCCGTCCGGGTTGAAGATGCGCAGGCGGAAGTCCGCCTCATCCCCCGCCCCCAGAGGCTCGACCACGGCGATGCCGTCCGAGCCCGCGCCGAAGTGGCGTTCACAGACGCGCCTGACGAATTCGAAGAAGGGCTCGCCCGCGCCGACACGCTCGAAGCCGGGGCTCAAGCCGACGCCTTTTAGCTCGGCCGCCTCGAAGACGAGGTAGTCGTTGCCGTAGCCGTGAAATTTGGTGAAACGCATAAGAGTTAAAGGCTCGACTTTCAGGCTCCGCGGCTTGCCCTCGGGCCTTCTATCCTCGAACGTCACCCTTTACGAGCGTCCGGCGAAGGAGGCGAGCAGGACGGCGATGGCGTCGGTGAAGTTGGTGCGGGGGTTCGTGTCGCGCGGCGGGTTGTTGATCATCAGCGCGAAGGCGAGGCGCTCGCCCGAGGCGCTGTAGACGTAGCCGGAGAGCGAGGTCGCCGTCCCCAGCGTCCCCGTCTTGGCGCGCACGTTCCCCTGCGCGGGCGGCCCCTTCATGCGGTTGCGCAGCGTCCCGTCCACACCGGCGATGGGCAGCGCGAGGCGGAACTCCGAGCCGAAGCGGTGGCGGTTCATGTAGACGAGCAGTTGCAGCGTCGTGTCGGCCGTGACGAGGTCTGCGCGCGAGAGCCCCGAGCCGTCGATCATGACGAGACCCGACGGGTCGATGCCCGCCTGCGTCAGAAACTTTGAGACGACCTGCGCCCCCGCGTCCTCGCTCGAAAGCTTCGGGTCGGCCGAGCCCGAGAGTTTGCCGAGCGTCCGCAGCAGAAGCTCCGCGTAGAGGTTCTGGCTCGGCTTCAAGACCTGCGCGGCGATGACCGAGAGCGGCGGCGACTTGCGCGCGGCCAGCTCAATTAGCGACGAGACGGGCAGCGGCTTCTCGACGCGACCCTGCGCGTCCACGGTGCGCGTCTGGCCCGTGAAGACGACGCCGCGGCGTTCGAGCGCCGCGCGCAGCATCGTGGCGAACAGCATCGCCGGGCGCGAGATGGCGAGGCTCGACGTGTAGCCGCGGTCGTCAATCGGGAGACGGCCGCGTATCTCGATGGTGTTCTGGCCGAGCGCGCGGTTGACGCTCAGTTCGCGGGACGTGCCGCGCGCGGAGGTGGTCGTGCGGTCGATGATGGTGACGAGCGGGGTCGAAGGCCCGAGCGTGATGCGCGCGGGCGCGCCCACCGAAGCGCCGGGCTTGACGGAGAGGTCAACCGAGTTGTCGTTGACCGTCAGCGCCGAGACCTCCGCGCCGTAATACCACTGTAGGTCGTCCCACTCCCAGCCGGTCGGCATGGGCGCCCCCGTGAAGTAGCTCTCGTCGCCGACGAGGTCGCCCTCGACGCGGCGGACGCCGGCCGCGTGTACGTCGGCGGCGAGCGCGTCGATGGCGAGGAAGTAGTCGCTGTTGCCCTCGGGGTTGAAGCGCGTGGCGAAGGTCGGGTCGCCGCGGCCGTAGACGACGAGGTCGCCGCGCACCGTGCCCGCGGCGTCGGGGCGCGCGGGCGCGTAGACCGACGTGATGAAACGGTAGTCGGGCGTCAGGCGGTCGAGCGCGGCGGCCACCGTGAAGAGCTTCATGTTCGAGGCGGGCTGCATCCACTTGCGCGAGTCCTGCTCGAACAGCACCCGCCCCGTGTCGAGCGAAGCGACCTTGACCGCCAAGTGCGACGCCGCGAACTCGGGGCGCACGAGCACGTCGCGGATGCGCGCGCGCAGGTCTTCGAGCGTCTGCGGCCCCGCGGGCGCGGGAGTCGGCTGCGGGGTCGGAGTCGGGGTCGGAGTCTGCGACGCGGCGGGCGCCGGGGTCGGTGTGGGAGTCGCCTGTGCCGCAGGCGTCGGGGTCGGGCGCGCGGGGGTCGGCGTCGGCCGCGTCGCGGGAGTCTGCGGCGCGGCGCGGCGCTCGCGCGTCTGGCTCTGCGCGCCGAGCGCGCGCCACGGCGGCGCAGAGGCGGCGAGCAGGACGAGCAGGAGATACGCTAAGAGGGAACGGGTGCGGGCGGGCTTCATGTCGGTTCTTCACGCCTCGACGGCGGGTACTTTCACCTCCTCAGAGTTCGGACGCAGTCTGAAGGAAACGGCGCGATTCGGCAAGCAGGCCGCCCCGCGAACCGGGTCGCGTACAAAAAGTTGAATGCTACTTCTATCTTATTTTATTTGAACGTTTGAATGCCCTCTCCAAATTTTCCAAGTTCACGCCGCCCCGTCCCGCGCCGCAGATTTCTTCTCCAACGGAAAGCCGTGCCATACGACCCGGCGTACGCAGGGGCATAGATTTTGCCCTCTCAATACGCCGTGGGATCAGGGAAGACGAAGAACGGTTCTTTCCCCGCCGACGAATCCAATTAGCCGTACATACACACTCCGGACGCGGCGGCCCGGCGGCGGGCGTGTCGGCCGAGGTGTGTCAATAAGGAGAGTTAAGACATGAGAAGATTAGCCTCAATCATCTTCGTGCTCCTGCTCGCGTCTGCGTCAGCGTTCGCGCAGGGTGCCTCCTCGGAGGTCAACGGCACCGTGAGAGACGAAGCCGGGGCGGCCATCGCGGGCGCAATCATCCGCCTGGTAGACAACGCGACGAAGACCGAAGTGAACGGCACGGCGAACGACGACGGCAAGTACCTCTTCGCCAACGTCCGCCCCGGCACGTACACCATCGTCGCCGAGCAGCCGGGCTTCAAACGCCAGGAGATTCAGAGCGTCAAGGTTGACGTGGGCGTGCCCGCCACGGTCAACTTCACGCTCCCGCCGGGCGAGGTCACCGAGACGGTGACGATCACCTCGGGCGAGGCCCAGGCGGTCATCAACACGACGAACGCCGAGCTCTCGACGACGGTCGGTGAGCGCCAGATCAACGACCTGCCCCTCAACGGCCGCAACCCGCTCGACCTCGCCGCGCTCCAGCCCGGCGTCGCCGCCGGGGCGGACAACCGTTCGGCCACCATCAACGGCCAGCGCGGCTCGTTCTCCAACATCACCTGGGACGGCATCAACATCAACGACCCCTACATCCGCGAGGACAGCCTCTTCGGCGCGGCCGGCCAGAGCGTGCCCGGCGTCGCCGAGTTCACGCTCACCTCGCAGAACGCGGGCCCCTCCGACGGCCTCGGCGTCGCGCAGGTCAAGCTCGTCACCCCGCGCGGTTCGAGCGAGTACCACGGCTCCTTCTTCGAGTACCACCGCAACGCCGCGCTCGACGCCAACACCTTCTTCAACAACGCCAACGGCGTCGGGAAGCCGCAGCTCATCCGCAACCAGTTCGGCGTCAACATCGGCGGCCCGTTCGTCCTGCCGCGCTTCGGCGAGGGCGGGGGCAAGACGATGGGGCGCAACAAGCTCTTCTTCTACGGCTACTACGAGGGCACCATCGAGCGCACGGGCGTCGAGGTCGACACCACGGTGCTGACGCAGGCGGCGCGCTCGGGGCAGTTCACCTACAGCCGCGCCGACAACGGCCAGCTCCAGACCGTCAACCTGCTCGGGCTAACGGGCGGCGCCATCAACCCGCTCACGCAGCAGCTCGTCGGACTCACCCCGCTGCCGAACGACCTCTCGGTCGGCGACCAGCGCAACTACGCCGGGTTCAACTTCAATAGCCCCGGCGGCAGCGACGGCCACCTCTGGGGCTTCCGCATCGACTACGACCACAGCGACCGCCACCGCTTCGAGGTCATCTGGAGCCAGTTCCACTTTAACCTGCCGAACGACCCGTTCAACGCCATCGGCGAGCCCTTCCCGGGACTGCCCGGCGGCGGGCAGAACTCGATCCGCCCGCGTCTTTCGACCGCGTGGAACTGGACGGTGAGCCCGACGCTCAATAACGAGCTGCGCTTCGGCTTCTTCAAGACCGACCCGAACTTCTCGACGGCCGAGCTGAGCCGCGCCTATCAGGTCACGTTCCCGCTCATCACCGACCCCGAGCAGAACTTCCAGCCGCAGGGGCGCGACGTGGCCACCTACGAGATCATCAACAACGCGAGCAAGGTCTGGGGCTCGCACTTCATCACCTTCGGCGGTAACCTCCGCTTCGTCCACGTCAACCCGTTCAACTTCGGCGGCGTCATCCCGCAGTACCTCGTGGGCTTCAACGGCGTGACCACGACGAACCCGCTCGAAGACGTGGCCTTCCCCGGCGGCATCAACGCCACCGACTTCGGGACGGCGACGAGCATCCTCTCGATCCTGACCGGCCCGGTCGCGCAGGGCACGCAGACCTTCAACGCCTCCGGCCCGACCAGCGGCTTCGTGCCCGGCCAGATTCAGCAGAACCAGTTCCGCAACTGGAACCTCGGCGGCTACGTCGGCGACTCCTACCGTTTCCGCGAGAACCTGACGCTCAACCTCGGGGTGCGCTACGAGTTCATCTCGGTGCCGAAGGACATCTCGGGGCTGACGCTGCTGCCGCGCGGCGGCGCCTTCTCGGTGCTCGACCCGAACGCGGTGGTTGACTTCGCCTCGGGCGGCGGCCGCCCGCTCTTCAACAACGACTTCAACAACTTCGCCCCGACGGCGAGCTTCGCCTGGGATCCGTTCCGCGACGGCAAGACTTCGATCCGCGGCGGCTACGGCATCTCCTACGTCATCGACAACAACCTGACCACGCTCCAGAACGCCGCGGCCTTCGGCAACGACGGCCTCACGACGACCATCACCGACAACGACATCACGGGCACCATCGACAACCCGTCGCCGATTGGCGTCCCCACGTTCTCGGTGCCGCGCACCACGCGCCAGAGCTTCGAGGAGAATTTCCAATCGGCGCTCTTCGCCATCGACCCTGACCTGCGCACGCCCTACGTGCAGCAGTGGAACATCGGCATCGAGCGTGAAATCTTCCGCAACACCGCGATTGAGCTGCGCTACGTCGGCAACCGCGGGACGAAGCTGACGCGCGCCATCGACCTCAACCAGCAGCGCCTCAACGGCGGCGGGTTCCTGGCCGACTTCCAGCGCGCGCAGTTCAACATCGCCAACTGCGGCGGGAACCCGAACCCGTCGGCCGCGCAGTGCGCCGGCCGCCAGCCGCTCCAGGTGCTCCCGAACTTCGGGCCCTTCGCCTTCTTCACGACGCAGCCGATTGTGACGGGCCAGCCCTCGGCGCTGCTCGACTTCTACATCACGAACAAGGAGTTCTTCTTCCCGGAGTACGGCGGGTTCGGCACCATCCCGCTCTCGACGTTCCTGGCGAACCCGAACACCTACGCGGCGGACGTTGTCACGAACGGCTCGTACTCGGACTACCACGCGTTCCAGGCCGAGGTGCGCCGCCGCTACTCGGGCGGGCTCGACTTCCAGGCCAACTACACCTGGTCGAAGAACCTGACCGACTACGAGGGCGGGCAGGCCAACTTCGAGGCGTACCAGGACTTGACCCAGGGCTCCATCCTTGAGAAGCGTCGCGGCCGCAACGACCTGACGCACGTCTTCAAGGCCAACGCCGGCTACGAGCTGCCGTTCGGCCCCGGCAAGCGCTGGCTGTCGAGCGGCGCGGCGAGCAAGGCGCTCGGCGGCTTCAAGCTGACAGGCATCGTCGTCGTCCAGTCGGGGCGCCCCGTCTCCTTCACGTCCCAGCTCCAGACGCTCAACCGCGGCTCGCGCGCGAACCGCAACACCGTGGACTCGACGCTCTCGAACGAGGAGTTGCAGGAGCGCACCGGCCTCTTCTTCGACCCGACGACGGGTCGTCCGCTGCTCTTCGACCCGGCGTTCATCGCCGCCGTCCGCGCCAACCCGTACAACAACGCGTTCCTGACCAACCCGCTCGCCGGCCGCGCCGGCAGCCTCGGCCTGACTCCCGTCAGCGGCCCCGGCTACTGGAACATGGACTTGGGGATTATCAAGCGGACGCCCATCACCGAGACCGTCAACCTTGAGTTCCGGGCCGAAGCGTTCAACGTCTTCAACCACACTAACTTCTTCATCCCCGTTGACGCGGCGACGGAGATGGTGAGGCAGAACATCAACAGTCCGACGTTCGGGCAGATCACCCAGACGTTCGACCCGCGCATCCTCCAGTTCGCCGTCAAGCTGAACTTCTAAAGGTTCGGCCCCGACACGCGAAACCGGAAGAGACTAACGTCCGCGCGCGTCCCCCACCCGGGGGCCGCGCGCGGACGTTACCGCAACAGCCCTCTCCCCTTCGACAACACAGACCGGAGGAACCGATGCACGACCACAGACGACGCGCCGGGCTCGCGGCGCTCGCCCTCTCATGCGCCGCGCTGGCCGCCGCCGCGCTCCCCGCGGCCCCACGCGCCGCGGCCAACGAGAAGCCGAAACCCGAGGAGTTGGTCGCCCGTCACCTCGAAGCCATCGGCACGGCCGAGGCGCGCTCGCCGGCCCGCCCGCGGGTCGTCACGGGCGACACGCGGATTGACGTGAAGGCCGGCGGGCGCGGCGGCTCCGTGGGCTCGGGGCTCATCGCCTCGGCCGGCGACAAGGTGCTGCTGGGCGCGACCTTCAGCTCGCCCGACTACCCCTTCGAGCGCATCGGGTTCGACGGCACGCGTCTGAGCGCGCGCCCCTTCCGCCCCAACGTGCGCTCGCCGCTCGCCAACTTCTTCCTCAGCCACGAGGCCGTCTTCAAGGAGGGGCTCATCGGCGGCGTGCTCTCGACCGCGTGGCCGCTCCTGCATCTCGACGGGCGCAAGCCCAAGCTCTCCTACGCCGGGTCGGGCGAGGCGGCGGGACGCCCCGCACACAAACTCCGCTACGCCCCGCGCAAGGGCTCCGACCTGAAGATCGTGCTCTTCTTCGACGCCGAGACCTTCCGCCACGTCCGCACCGAGTACGACCGCACCGTGCCCGCGCCCATCGGCGCGAGCCCCGGCGACTCGGTCAGCCAGCGCGAGACGCGCTACCGCATGGTCGAAGAGTTCTCCGACTTCAAGGCGGAGGGCGGCCTCACGCTGCCCCGCACCTACTCCATCGGCTTCACGGTCTTCTCGACCGGCACGCCCATCGAGCTGACCTGGCGCTTCAACATCTCGCGCCTCACCCTCGACCAGCAGCTAGACCCCAAACTCTTTGTGACGGACACGGCGCAGTAAAGCAGTAGACAGTAGTCAGTAGACAGTAGTCAGTAGACAGTAGTCAGTAGGAAGACAAGGCGGTGCGTCCGACCTGAAGGTTGAGACGCACCGCCCGTTTTTTCTACTGACTACTGACTACTGTCTACTGTCTACTTTTTGATGCTGACCGGCGTGCCGGCGGGGAGGATGTCGAACAGCTCTTTTATCTCGGGGTTCTCCAGCGCGACGCAGCCCAGCGTCCAGTCGCCGTTGGTGCCGCCGCCGTGGATGAAGATTTCGCCGCCGAGGTCTGTGTCCCAGGGCGGGCAGCGCCCGCCGTCGAGCGCGCGCGTGATGCTCTTGTGCTGCGCCTGCGTGATGAGCCCGTCGCGCAGGCCGCGCGCGGCGTCCTCCGCGTTCGGGTAGGTCAGGCCGAGCGAGAGGTAGAACCTGCTCTTCCCGTTCTTCATGCAGATTTGAAAGTCGCCCTCCGGCGTCCGCCCGTCGCCCTGCCTCACCTTGTCGGCCACGGGTTCGTACCCGAGCACGACCCGCCTGACGCGCACCAACTCGCCGCCCGCGTAGAGCCTCAAACGCCGCGCTCCCTTCTCGACGACGACCCTCGGCGACGACAGGGGCAGCTTCAAGGGACGAAGGTTCAGCGCCTCCTCCTCCTTCGTCAGAACGGCGCTCACGTCCGCGGCGGACTGCGCTTCAGTAGGCGCGGACGTGCCGGCGCGCGCCGTCCGCACGCCGCGAGACGCACACGCCACGCCGAGCGCGACGCCTGCGCCCGCCAGAATCATCAAGACAAAGCCGCTGCCCTTCATCTTCAAACGAGCCGCCTCCGTTCCGAGTCTGCGAATCAAACCCTTGCCTGCTTCTGCTGTGATGCTCGCACGCGGGCAAAGGGTTTTCAGCGGGGCGCGTCCGGCGGGAACGAGGCGAGGAGTTCTTCCGTGCTCGCCGTGGCCGTGCCGAGTTTGCCGACGACGACGCCGGCCGCGTGGTTGGCGAGCACCGACGCTTCGACCAGCGTCGCGCCCGCGGCGAGCGAGGCCGCGAGCGTCGCGATGACGGTGTCGCCCGCGCCCGTCACGTCGTAAACCTCACGCGCGGCGGTCGGGACGTAGGTCGGCTCGCCGCCCTCGCTCAAGAGCATCATGCCGCGCTCGCCGCGCGTGATGAGGACGGAGCCGCAGCCGAGGCGCCCGAGGATCGCGCGCGCCGCACGCGCCATCCCGGCGTCCGTGTCGTCCTCGGCGTTCGTCACGCGCAGCGCCTCAAGGTGGTTCGGCGTGACGAGCGTCGCCGGCCGGTACGCGTCGAAGTTCCTGAGCTTCGGGTCGATGAGCACGGGCACGCCCGCCGCCTCGGCCGCCGGCAGAATTTCGCCGAGCACGTTGGGCGTGACCGCCCCCTTGTCGTAGTCCGAGACGACGAGCGCGTCCGACTCCTTCAAAAGTTTTCTGAGCGCCGCGACGATGCGCTCCTCGATGGGGCCGTCCACGTGCGCGCGCCGCTCGCGGTCTGCGCGCACGATCAACTGGTTGTGCGCGATGATGCGCGTCTTGAGCGTGGTCGGGCGGCTGACATCTATAATCAGATTCTCTTCGCGCACGTCGGCGCCCGCGTCGCGCAGCTCGGCGCGGATGCGCTCGCCCGCGCGGTCGGCGCCGACGACGCCGACGAGCGACGTGCGTACGCCCAACGCGCGCAGGTTCGCCAGGACGTTCGCCGCGCCGCCGAGGCGCACCGACTCGCGCCTTATCTCCACGACGGGCACGGGCGCCTCCGGCGAGATGCGCGACACGTCGCCCCACACGAACTCGTCCAACATCACGTCGCCGTACACGGCCACCGACCGGCCGCGCATCGCGCCGACGATCTCACTCACGCGTTTTACCGTCAGTTGATTCATGAAAAGTCTGGCGAATAGCACTCAGAGCCTGTCGAAGAAGTCGTCGCCCCGGAGGGGCGGGATGTGTATAGCTCCGAGCGGTTCATTAATTTTTAAGCTCCGGAGGAGCGGCATGTAGATGTCGCCCCTGACGGGGCTCGGGGCTGGTTGAAATCACGATGCTATAAACATGAAGCCCCTCTGGGGCTCTACGAACTGGCTCTCAGCACGCGTTCGACGGCCGCGATGACGCGGTCGGGGGGGATGCGGCGGATGCATTCGGGCGCGCCGAACTCGGCGCAGGTGTAGCCGGGGCAGGGCGCGCAAGGCATCTCTTCGCGCACGACTTCGGCGGGCGCGGCAGTCCACGGCCGCCAGTGCGCGACGTTCGACGAGCCGAAGACGACGACCTGCGGCGTGCCGACGGCCGCCGCGATGTGCGCCACGCCGCTGTCGTTCCCGACGAAGATGGATGAGCGTGCGGCGAGCGCCGTCAGCTCCGGCAGACTCAGGTCGTTGAAGCCCCGGAGCGGCGCGGTCGAGTGAGAGCGGACTTCGTCAATCACCTTCTCCTCGCCGGGCCCGGCGACCGCGACCGCCGCGAGGCCGCGCGCCGCGAGGTGCTCGACGACGCGCGCGAAGTTCTCGGCCGCCCACGTCTTCGTGTCGAAGGCCGCCGCCGGGTGTATGAGCGCGAAGGATTGAGCCGGCGCGAGCCCCGCCTCTTCTTCGAGCCTTCGCTCGACGACTGCCGCGGCCGCGTTCGTGACGGCGAGGCGCGAGGCGGGGCGGTCGGTGACGGGCACGCCCGTCCAGCCGAGGAGCGCGAGCTGCTGCTCGGCCGAGTGCGTCTTCTCCCTGCCCCACAGCTCGGCCGACGGCGGCGCGGCGTGGTTATGCAGCGCGGCGTATGCGTAGTCCGCGTAGCCGACGCGGTGCCGCGCGCCCGAGGCGCGCACGAGCAGCGCGGCCGTGCTCCCGCCGTGGAGGTTGTAGGCCACGTCGTACCCTTCGGCCCGAAGCTGTCGCGCGACGCGCAGCCGCGACGACTGGCTCTTGCGACGGACGGTCAAGACCCTGTCAACATCAGTCGAGCCTTCGAGGAGCGGCGCGACCCAGTCTTCCAGCAGCACGTCAACGCGCGCCTCGGGCACGAAGCGGCGCAGCGCGTGGAGCGAGGGCGTCGCCAGCACCGTGTCGCCAATCGAGCGCAGGCGCACGACCAGCACACGCCGCACGCGCGACCAGTCCCAACGCGCGGGCGCGAGCGGGCGCGGCTCGGCCTCGCCTCCGTGTGCCACGTCCTCTGCGAAGGTAACGCCCGCGAAGGGACGTGACTCAGTCTGTCTTCCGAGGCTCTTCATCCTCTACGGTCGCCTCTTCGACGATGAGCGCGGGGATGTCGTTGCGGACGGGGTAGACGCGGCGGCACTCCGTGCACTTGATGCCGCTCGCGTCCTCCTTGAGCACGACCCGACCCTTGCAGGCCGGGCAGACGACCCTGAACGTCTCGATGAACTCCGCCGTGATTGGCAAATCTTCGTCCCCTCCCGTGAACCGTCAACCGTAAACCGTGACAAGCATAAAGCCGTGAACCGTGAATCGTAAACCGTGACAAGAGGAGAGCGGTTTTTAACTTGTCACGGTTTACGGTTTACGGTTCACGCTCATGGGGATGCCGCCCTTGCCGGGGCGGAGGGTGATGCGGGGTTCGGTGCGGACGACGGCGCCGGGTAGAAGCGCGGGTCGCGGTGCATGACGTAAGGGCTGATGAGGACGAGCGAGCCGCGCGGGATGAGGTAGCCGCCGACCTCGTGGTCTTCGAGCGCGAGCCGGCCGATGGCCCACGCCGGAGGGTAGAGGCGCATCGCCTCGGCGACGACCATCTCGGCGTAGGCGCCCACGCGCTGGCGGTGGAAGGCGGGCTGCGCGAGACGGCGCTGCCGCCGCCAGAACTCGCCCTCGCTCGTCAAAAGCCCTTCGCCGAGCAGGCGCTTGGCGCGTTGCAGCGCGCGCCCCTTCTTGAA
>JBEVJD010000082.1:0-16901 GCA_040510435.1 Pyrinomonadaceae bacterium
TGAGGCTCACAATTTTAGAAATTTGAGCGGCGAAATCTTCTGGGGCGAGGGCCTGAACGTCATCTACGGCGAGAACGGGCAGGGCAAGACGAACTGGCTCGAAGCCATCTACCTCCTGGCAACCTCCAAATCCTTCCGCACGCAGCGGCCGCAAGAGGCGATACTCTTCGGGGAGAACCTGTGCGTGGTTCGCGGACGCGTGGCGCGTGCGCGCGACGTTCACAGGGATTTGCAGGTGACGCTCCAGGGAAGCTCGAAAACGCTCTCGCTCAACGGCAAACGTGAGACGGTCGCGAGTTACCTGAGTCAGTTGCACGTGGTCTCCTTCACGGCTGACGAGCTGGAAGTGGTGCGCGGTGGGCCGGAGGCGCGGCGCAGGTTCTTAGACCGCGGCGTGGTCTCACTGCACCACAGCTACGTCCAGACGCTCGCCGACTACCAGCGCGTCGTCAAGCAGAAGAACCGCCTTCTTCAAGACCTCTCCGATTCGGAAACAAGTCTCGACCACGCACGCAACCTGATAGAGCCCTGGAACGAGCAGATAGTGCTCCTCGGCGCGACGATTCACCGCGCGCGCCGAGACTACGTCGAGCGCCTCACAAAGAGCCTTCAGCAGCGCCTGTTCGAGCGCGAGGAGGTCACGATTCGCCACGTCTCAGCCCTCGAAGGGAAGGGAGACCTGGAAGACTACGAGTCGCTGCTCGCGGAGCGACTGCAACTGCGTTTGCAGGCGGAAATCGCCTCCGGGTACGCCCTCATCGGCCCCCATCGCGACGACCTGGAAATCCTCTTCGACGGCCGCGACATACGCACTTACGGGAGTTCGGGTCAGCAGCGTAGCGCGTTGATTCTACTTGACTTAGCGGCAATTTCGGTGTATCATTCCTGGCACAATGAGTATCCGCTTTTCCTGATGGATGACGTGGATGCCGAGCTGGATCAGAAGCGAATCGGTCATTTGCTGGAATACCTCGAAGGGCGCACGCAGACCTTCATCACGACCTCCAAAAATGACCTCATTAAAGGGTTTGCCGCACGAGCCAAACTCATAGAAGTCACGGAGGGTGTGGCCCTCGACAGCGCGCGCGTCGAGGCGGAGAGAACAATCGCTACGTCCGCGGAAAGCATCTAAACCCCGTCATCCGTCAGTCTTCCTAAAGTCGGGAATTGGTATAAAGATATGCAAGAAGAGGAGACCACTTTGCCTACAGCAACTACTATTACAAAGAAGAAGGATTCTTATACTGCGACTTCCATCACGGTTCTCGAAGGGCGCGAGGCCGTCCGCAAGCGACCGGCCATGTACATCGGCTCGACGGGCGATATGGGGCTCCACCACCTCGTCTACGAGGTTGTTGACAACTCGGTTGACGAAGCCCTCGCCGGATTCTGCGACACGGTCGAGGTCTTCATACACCTCGACAACTCGATCACCGTCATCGACAACGGTCGCGGCATCCCGGTCGATTACCACAAGCAGGAGAAGAGGTCGGCCGCAGAGGTCGTCATGACCAAACTCCACGCCGGTGGCAAGTTCGACTCGAACGCCTACAAGGTGTCCGGGGGGCTGCACGGAGTGGGCGTCTCTTGCGTAAATTTCCTCTCAGAGACGCTCCGGCTCGAAATCTGGAGGGACGGGGCGACTTACGAGCAGGAGTACGTCAGAGGGATTCCTGCGAGCAAACTGGAGATGACGGGCAAGACCCGCCGCCGCGGCACCAAAATCACCTTCAAGCCCGACTCCGAAATCTTCGAGGTCACTGAGTTCAGCTTCGACAAGCTCTCCGAGCGCCTGCGCGAAAAGGCGTTCCTCAACAAGGGCATCCGCATCACCATCAAGGACGAGCGGCAGGAGCCAGAGCGTTCGCACGAGTTCTACTACCGTGGCGGCATCGCCGAGTTCGTCAAGCACCTCAATAAGAACAAGTCGGTGCTCCACGATAAGCCGGTTTACTTTGAAAAATCGGGCGACGCACTCTCGGTCGATGTCGCCATCCAGTATAACGACGCGTACGACGAGAAGGTCTACTCCTTCGCCAACAACATCAATACCGTCGACGGCGGCACACACCTCTCGGGCTTCCGCTCGGCGCTGACCCGCACCATCAACGCCTACGCGCAGTCCTCGGGGCTGGCCAAGAACTTCAAAACCCCCCTGTCGGGCGACGACGTGCGCGAGGGACTGGTCGCGGTCATCTCCGTCAAGCTGCCGCAACCGCAGTTTGAAGGACAGACCAAGGGTAAGCTCAACTCCGACGTGAAAGGCGCGGTCGAGTCGTTCCTCAACGAGCGCCTGACCGAGTATTTCGAGCAGAATCCGACGGTCGCCAAGAAGATTGTCGGAAAAGCCGTCGATGCCGCCCGGGCGCGCGACGCCGCACGTAAGGCTCGCGAGATCGTCCGCAAGGGGGCGATGGGCTCCACGATGCTGCCGGGCAAACTCGCGGACTGCCAGGAGCGAGACCCGGCGCTGTGCGAACTCTATATCGTCGAGGGTGATTCGGCCGGTGGGAGCGCCAAGCAGGGGCGTGACCGCAGAAATCAGGCCGTCCTTCCGTTAAAAGGTAAAATCTTGAACGTGGAGAAGGCTCGCTTCGACAAGATGCTGGGTCACAGCGAGATAAAAACGCTCATCACAGCGCTCGGCACGGGCATCGGCAAGAGCGAAGAAGACTTTGATCTCAACAAGTTACGCTACCACAAGATTATCTTCATGACCGACGCGGACGTGGACGGGTCGCACATCCGTACGCTCCTGCTGACCTTCTTCTTCCGCCAGATGCCGAAGCTCATCGAGGCCGGCCACGTCTTCATCGCACAACCGCCGCTGTTCAAAGTAAAACGTGGTAAGAAGGAAGAGTACATCAAGGACGAAAAGTCCATTGTGCGGTATCTCGTGAGGCAGGCAACCAGCGACATGAAGGTCACTTCCGAGAACGGAGGCGGCACCATCGAGGGTAAGGAACTCGCACGCGCCCTTGAGCAGATGGTCGAGCTAAACCGTTACTGTGAAAAGCTTATCCGGCGACTTGGCAACGACGGACGCTTGCTGCACCTCCTCCTTGAAGCTTTCAGCGGGCGCGAAGGCATCCTGACGGAAGAGGGCGCGACGACTCTCAAGGGAGTCTTTCAGGAAGAGGAAGGTGAGCAGATCGGACGCGTCGAAAAAGTGCTGGCCGACGCCGGTTACAAGACCGAACTTGCCCCGGATGAAGAGCACGGGCTGTGGGAGATCGACACGGTCGTCCCCGGCGGTTCAAAAGTTAAAATCGACTGGGACCTCGCGAGCCACGTCGAGTTCCAGAAGGCTGTGGAGTTGTACAAGACGCTCGAAAAACGTCTGACCGCACCCTTCACACTCGGCGAAAACGGCACGAAAGAGACCATCGGTTCCCGCGAAGAGCTTTTGGAGAGGGTGCTGACCGCTGCGAAGAAGGACTTGACGATTCAGCGTTACAAAGGACTGGGCGAGATGAACCCGGAACAGCTCTGGGAGACGACGATGAACCCGGAAAAGCGTACGCTGCTTCAGGTTAAGATTGACGACGCGGTCGAGACGGATCAGATTTTCACCATCCTGATGGGCGATGCGGTCGAACCACGGCGTAAATTTATCGAGGACAACGCCTTAGATGTGAAGAACTTAGACGTGTAAATCATTCTATGCGGACGGGCGGGGTGTGAATCTATTTGACACACTCCGCCCGCTTGTGTACAATGAAGACCCTTTCCTCCTGTGGATCTTACCGCTGCATACATCTCGCGTATGCAGCGGGATTTTTTTTGGAAGATTTTTGCTTCGGAAATACTCGCCGGCCAGCGGGCATCCCCAAACGATTTTCTACTCCTCTTTGGACAGGGCGCTGTCAACCTGTTCGTCGAGGTCTATGCGACGCGGCTTGGTGACTCCCAGCTCGTTGTAACGGCCGCCCGGGGCGAACTGCCCGCTTTCGCCAACGTCGATTGCGCGCTCGTCGTTCGCGGGATTGATGTCCTCGATGGGGTTGGGCGTGGCGTCGGGTTTGAGGTCGTGATCCTGGTTCTGCTCCCCGAGAGAGCTTTTCGTCTCGTTGAAATCTGGCATCGTCATCCTCCTCGTTCGGAAATAAAAGTTCACGCCGACTCGCTGAAGCGGCGTGTGCGAAAGCGGTAGAGCCTCAGCGGCTCGCCGGGTTTAATGCCCGCTTTCCTGGCGGCGACGCCGACCTGCTGGCCGGCCGTCTCGATGGTTTCGATGTCGGGCAGAAGCAGCCCGCGCCGCGAGCCCGACTGGTCGGTCACGACCACTCCGAAGGTCGCGGGGTTCAAGTCTTCGAACTGTGCCGGCTCAAGGCTCCCGAGAACGTCCACGAAGTAGAGCAGAGACGATAGCTCATGACGCGAGACGGGACGGAAGCGGGGGTCGCGCGTGGCTGCTTTGACGGCGTTGGCTACGACCTCTTCGGCCAGCGAACCGTGCTCCGGCTCGACCGTGCCGATGCAGCCCCTCAGTTCGTGAGCCTGGGTCTTGATGCAGACAAAGCATGCGGACGGCCTGCCCAGCGGCGACGTTTGGGGAAACGGCTGCGGCTCGACGACGCGCCCGCTTAAGATGTAGGCTTCGACAGTGTTTCGAGCCAGTTCGGTTATTTGCCCTGCGTCACGCGGGAGAGTGTTTTCCTGTGCCTCCGCGCCGCCCGGGTTAGGAGGCGCGGGCGTTGTGTGTTCGACGTTCGTGGCTTTAACGCCCATCAGTTAGTTCAAACTCGTGCGTGATAGTTGTGCGACGAGGTAGCCGACGCCGAAGGGGGCTTCGTAGCTGATGACCTCGCAGACGGGCTCGACCGCGGACGCGGCGCCGAGCGCGACCAGCATCGAGCGGTAGCCGCATTCGCCGGCGAGGCGACGCAGCCCCTGGTCGATGCGCGGGATTTGTCCCGGCGCGTTCGCGCGGAGCGCCGCGACGACCTGCTCGTCGAATCGACGGGCTTCAGGGTCGAAGCCGGCGGGCGCGTCGGGCTTGAGCCTGTGGCTCAGGTCGCCGCTGGCGACGAAGGCGGCCGGGCGTTTGGTAACTTCGACGGCGCGCCTGATGCATTCGCCGAAGCGCACGTGGTCTTCGTCGGGGAGAAAGCTGTAGCCGAGGGCGACGACGCGGCCAGCCCAACCGTTACGCAGCAGAAAGTAGAGCGGCACGGCCGTGCCGTGATCAATCTCCTGCGGCTCCAACACGACGACGCGGTATCTATCTTCGTCGGCCGCTCGTTGGATAGCGCCAAGCAGTTCTTCGTCAACGGGGGCTTCGACGATTGCCTGCGGGGCGTTGAAGTTGGCAAAATCTCCGCGCAGGCTGGCGCCGCCGTAGGCGACGAAGGTGCTGCGCTCAAGCGGCGCGTGCGGCGAGACGAGCACGATGGTCTCCGCGCCGCACGCCTTGACTCGTTCGGTCAGGTCGCGCATGGCGTCAACGGAGGTGCGCACTTCGGCGACGCGCGCGCCGCCGACCTCGGGCACCATGATCGGCGGGTGCGGTGCAACGCCGACGAATACGAGGGGGCTGGCGTTCATCATCCTCGGCCTCGTCGCTAAAGAAAGTCTTCTAGGGGTTGGCAGGGATTCTAACAACTGTGCTTTTCGACGGCAAGGATGACGGCGGCCGTCGTTTGCTCAAAGAGATGATTGAGAAGGTTCGTGTCAGACAATAACGAAGAATTCGACGTGCTGATTGTCGGGGCCGGGCCGGCGGGCTCGTTCGCGGCGGAGAGATTAGCGCGCGGGGGCGCGCGCGTGGCTCTGTTCGACGGGCGGCCGGCGGGCGAGGCGAAGGCGTGCGGCGGCGGGGTCACTTCGAAGGCGCTCAAGGCGTGGCCGTTCCTGCTCGAAGCGGGCGGGCGCGCCGTCACCGAAGTCGAGATGGTCTCGCCCGGGGGCGACGGCGTCCGCCTGAAGCTCGCAGAGCCTTTCGCCGTCTACTCGCGTTGCGCCTTCGACTCTTACCTGTTGGCGCGCGCCGAGAGGGCGGGCGCTAGCGTCTTCGACTGCCGCGTCAACGCGTCGGTGAAGAAGGACGAGAAAGGTTTTTGGGTCGCGCGCGCGCGGGGCGGCGAGACGTGGCGCGCGCGCGTGCTCGTCGCGGCGGACGGCGCGAACAGCGCGATAGCGCGGAGGCTGGCGGGCCCTCTGTCGAACTCGGACATGGAGGTCGCGTTCGGCTACCGCACGCCTCTGAACGAGGCGGACGAGGCGCCGACGGTCATCGCCTTCCTGCCGGGCTGGGCCGGCTACGCGTGGGCCTTCCCGCGCCTCGACCACATCTCCTTCGGCATCGCCACCGCGCAGGACGCCTTCGAGCACAAGGCGCTCGACCAGATGCTCTGGGACTTCATGGTCAAATATTACCGCGAGCGGGAGAAGGAGGGCGCTTCGTCTTCGGGCCGAGGCTTGTCGCTCGAAGGCGAGGGGGGGACGGAGGAGAGGCTGCGCGCGGTGGCCGAGGGTTACGCGGCGCGCATCCCCGGGCTCGCGCCCGAGACGTTGGACGCGAGGCGTGCGGCGGGCGACGACTGGGCGCTCCTCGGAGACGCCGCGGGCTTCGCAGACCCCGTGACGGGCGAGGGCATTTACTACGCCTTGCGCTCGGCCGAGCTGTTCGCCGAAAGCTACCTTGCGGGCGACGTTGAGTCTTACGAGAGTAAGTGGCGCGCGGACTTCGGCCGCGAGCTGCGCCGCGCGTCGAAGATGCGCCGCAGGTTCTACGGCCACTTCTGGGGCGGCCCCTTCACCGACAGGATGATTAAGCTCGCGCGCGCACACCCCGGCATCCGCCGGACGCTGCGCGAGCTGGTCACAGGAGACCAGGGCTACGTTGACCTCAAGCGCACCCTCGCCCGCCGCGCCCTCAACCCCTTCTGAGCAGGCTTTAAGGGGTAGACTTAAGGCGCAAGTGAGTTGAGTCTGGAGTTGAGTGACTAAGCTCTCGTCTCAACTCACTACGACGAAGACCTGATTTAATTAACTTCTGACTCAATCGACTTGGAAGAAGAGTTGAGTCACTTCACCCTTAACCTAAGCGACTTAGACGAAGACTCAAGTGACTTCGCCCTTCATCCAAGTCAGTTGGATGAAGGGCGAAGTCACTTGAGCGTTGGCTCAAACGACTAAGACGAAGGGCAGAGTCATTTCACCCTTCGTCCCGGTTGATTCGGTCGAGGGAAAACTGACTGAGGTCTTCGTCTCACTTAGTCAGGTCTTCGTCTCACTTAGTTGAGACGAGAGTTTAGTCTCTTCGCTCTCCATCTTCATTGCCGGCGGGTTGTGTGTAGGGGGTGAGGCGTCGTTTGAGTTCTTCGGGGACGAGGACGGACTCGAATGTATGGCGACGGACGGCGACGAGGACGAAGTGTGCGTTGGCGACGAGTTCGTCGCCGCCGTTGCGGCGCACCTCGAAGTCGAGCCGGAGCGACTTGTTGCCGACGCGGCCGACGTAGACGCAGACTTCGAGCAGGTCGTCGAGCTGCGCGGCTCTGTGGAAGTCGCATTCGAGGTGGGCGCGCGGCAGCCACACGTCAAGCTCGTCGAACATCACGCCGTAAGGCAGACCGACCGCACGGAACAACTCCGTCTCGGCGAACTCGAAGAAGCGTATGTAGGCCCCGTAGAAGATGATGCGCGCCGCGTCCACGTCGCCCCAGCGGACGCGCTCCTCGATGCAGAATTTCCAGGGTTCGTTCACGCCGTTGGTTCCATCCCCTCTGAATCCGTCTTACTTTTAAGTCACGCGGGCAGCCTGCGCAGAAACTCGACGAGCGCGCGGTCGAACTCTTCGGGGCGCTCGACGTTCGAGAGATGCCCCGCGCCTTCGACGACGACTAAACGCGAGCCCTCTATCTTCGCGCTCATCGCCTCCGCGTCCGCGGGCGGGGTGATTGCGTCCTCGGCCCCGACGACGATTAGGGTCGGCACGTTGATGGACGGCAGAAGGTCTGTCTGATCCCTCCTGACTGCCATCGCGCGCAACGCCGCCGCGGCGCTCTTGGGGCGCGTGCCGAGCATCAACGCGCGCACGGCTGCGACGACCTCGCCGCCGCGCTCGCGCGTCCCCGAGGCGAGGAGCTTCGGCAGCATGGACTCGACGATTGGTGTCATGCCTTCTTTCAAAGCGCGTTGTGCGTTCTCCTCGCGCGTGCGCCGTGCGTCTTCGGTATCAGCCTGCGGGCGCGTGTCGGCAAGGACGAGCGCGCGCACGCGCCCGGAGAACTTGCGGAAGAACTCGAACGCAACGTAGCCACCCATCGAGAGGCCGCCCACGACTACGCGCGGGAGATTCAAAGCGTCGAGCAGCGCGGCCAGGTCTTCGGCCCACGCCTCCATCGTCATTCCGCCGTCGCCGGCCGTCGTCTCGCCGAAGCCCCGCAGGTCAGGCGCGACGACGCGGAACTCTCCGCCGAGCGCCGACGCCTGACCGCGCCACATCGAACGGTCGAAAGGGAAGCCGTGCAGAAGCACGAGCGCAGTCCCGCCCCCGCCCGTGTCGTCGTAAGCCATCTCGATGCCGCGCACGCGCGCCACGCCTTTGCTCATACACACACCCGCACGAAAGTTAGTTTCAGAAAGATTACCGTCGCATCATATCGCCGCGGGCGGAAATGTTTAAGAGCCTTCGCGGCCTCTACGGCCGAGCGCTTCTTCGTAGACGCGCTCGGTCGCCTCGACCATGCGTTCGAGGCTGAAGCGTTCGCGCGCAGACGAGTGCGCGCGCGCGCCCATTTGGATTCGTCGCTCCTCGTCGGCGAGCAGCGAGGAGACGGCCGCGGCCAACGCGCGCGCGTCGCCGACGGGGACGAGCAGGCCGTTGACGCCTTCCTCTATCAACGACTGCGCCCCCTCAGTCGCCGTCGCAACGACGGGCACGCCGCAGACGAGCGCCTCGGCCATCGCCATCCCGAAGGATTCGGAACGCGAGGCCGAGACGAGCAGGTCGAGCTTGACGACCACGCTCAACGCGTCCTCGACACGGCCGAGCAGGCGCACGCGACTCGTCAAACCCAACTCGTCCACGAGCCGTTCGACACGCGCTCGGTACTCGCCGCCGCGCGAGTTGTCCTCGCCGACGACGAGGAACTCCACACGTTCGCCGAACTCTTCTGCGACGAGCGCCGCCGCGCGCACGAACTCCAACTGCCCCTTGACCTCACTCAGTTCGCCGACGATGCCGACTCGAAAGGGTCTGTCAGCATCATCATTTTCGGCCGCGGCGCGTGCGCGCTCAAAGCATTTGAGGTCTACGCCGTTCTCGACGACGCGAAGCCTTTCCTCTTCGAAAATCTTTTGCGAGCGGAGTGCGCGCGCGACCGGCTCGGAGACGGCGATGACGCGCGCGACGTTCGAGAGCGCGAGGCGGTGCAGAGGGTTCAGAGGGAAGAGGACGTGGCGCGTGATGACGAGGCGCGATGAGGACGCGAGCCGCGCGGCGAGGGACGCGGGCACGTAGTCGCGCGCGACGTGTGCGTGGATGATGTCAACCTCTCGGGCTCGCACGATGCGCGCGAGCCCGCGTGCGCTTATGAGATCGAGCGCGTTGCGGAGGGGCAGCGTGTGGACGTTGTGCGTGGGCAGGAAGTTGAGCCGCGCGTGGAGCGGCGAGCCTTCGCGCAGCGCGGCGAGGACTTCGTGGCCGCGTGCGTGGAGGCCGCGCGCGAGGTCGGCGAGGTGGCGCTCGCCGCCGCCGAACGCGCGCGCAGAACTGACCTGTAGGACTCTTACCAAGGCTCGGTGCGCGTGGGCGTCGGCGAAAGACGGAGGATGAAGTTGGTGCTGTTCGTCATTCTCCTTCTGCCTTCGCGAGCGGCGAGGTGTCGAAGTTGGCGAGGAGGTCTGCGGCGTCGCGATAGATGGGGTCGCAGCCGGCGGCGCGCAGGTCTTCTTCGGGGAAGCCGCCGGAGAGCAGGCCGATTGTCTTCACGCCGGCCTTGCCCGCGGCCTGCGCGTCGTAGGGCGTGTCGCCGACGACGACGGCCTCGGAGGGTCGCACGTCTCCGAGTCGTTCGAGCGCGGCCTCGAAGATGTCCGGGTGCGGCTTCGACTTCTCCGCGTCGTCGGCCGAGGTCTCCTCCTCGACGAGGTCTTCGATGTCCGCGATCTTTTTGTAAGCCTTCAACTCGTCTTCCTTGGCCGAGGAGGCGAGCGCGATTTGAAGACCCTCATCCTTCACCTTTTGAAACAACTCGCGCACGGCGGGGAAGGCTTTAACGCGCGGGAGGTATTCGCGCTTGAAGAGTTCGCCGCGGTACTCCTCAAGCTCTTCGCCGAACTCGTCAAGCTCCTCTTTAGAGAGGAAGACGGGCATCAGTTGGTCGCCGCCCTTGCCGATCTGGGAGCGCACGCGCTCGAAGTCGAAGTGCCTGCCGAAGTGCGCGAACGCCTCCTGCCACGCGCGCGCGTGCAGGTCTACGGAATCGACGAGCGTCCCGTCCACGTCAAAGATGACCGCCTTGATCACAGAAGTCTCCCCCGGAAGAATTTTGAATCTCTTGCGTCTTGAAAACAGGGATTATAACAGCGCGCGCCTCCGACCGTCGCCGCACGCGCGCGGCCGAAGTGCTGACGGCGAACAGAACACAGGGGCGGGCGCTCGTTCCGGTTTGGTACGGGCGCGCGCGGAGCTTCGCTTCGGGCGTATGACGTAATTGGTTCTATCGCTTCGTTATTTCGGCGCGGGGGCTTGGGCGCATGTGCGGGCACGGGGCTTGCCGTCAGTTCATGCGGGCAAGTCTCTCTTGGATTGAAGACTGCGAAGGAGTCTCTTATGGCTAAACTGGTGACGGGAGTTTTCAAGACGCGCGTGGCGGCGGAGGCGGCCGTGGACGCGATTCTCAAGCGCGGTTACACGCGCGACGACATCTCGGTGCTGATGTCCGACGCGACCAAGTCGAAGGAGTTCGCCATCGAGACGCGCACGCACGCGGCCGACGGGCTCGGCTACGGTGCGGCGGCCGGCGGAACGGTCGGCGCGGTGGTGGCGGCGATTATCGCGGTCGGCACGAACGTCGTGCTGCCGGGTCTCGGGCTCGTGGTCGCGGGGCCTCTGGCGGCGGCGCTGGCCGGGGCGGGGGCGGGCGGCGCGGTCGGCGGGCTCATCGGCGCGCTCGTCGGCGCAGGCATCCCGGAGCATCGCGCGAAGGTCTACGACGCGTCGCTGCGCGCCGGGGGCATCCTCATCGGCATCGAGTCGAAGACCGACGAGGAGGCCGACAAAATCGAAGAACTGCTCAAGGACTTGGGCGCGGATTACATACGGCAGGAGTAAGGAGGGAGTAGACAGTAGACAGTAATCAGTAGAAAACCCGCTGCCGCTCGAACCGAGCGGTTGTCATTTTTAACCTCCTCAAAGCGGGGTCTACTGACTACTGTCTAATGACTACTGTCTACTAAAAGATATGAGGAGGTACGAGCACTTCGTCGAGATCGAGGCGCCGGTCGAGCGCGTGTTCGACATGTTCGCCGACTTCGAGGCCGCGCCGCGTTGGGCGGGCGGCGTGCTCGATGTGCGGCGCACGGGGCGGCGCACGTTTCGTTGGGTGGCCGAGACGGCGCTCGACATTGACGTGGAGTGGGAGGCCGAGGTCGTCGTCTTCGCGCCCGACCGTCGCATCGTGTGGCGCTCGGTGGGCGGGGACATACGCGCCGACTGTGAGGCCGTCTTCTCGATAACGCCGGACGGCACAACCCTGCTGCGCGTCGTGCGAGGCTACGACACGCCGGGGGGCCGGACGGGTCGCGCCGTCGCGCGCTTCTTCGGGCGCCACCCGGAGGAGCAGTTGGACGAAGACCTCGCGCACTTGAAGCGTCTGGCGGAGCGCTCGCGCCGCATGGGCGGCCGGCGCGTGCCGAGGGTCGTTCGGGTCGAGCGCCGCGAAAGGGATGAGCCTCGGCGGGGGCTTTACGAGGAGCCGCGTGTGCGCCACGCGTTGACGCCGCGCGAGCGCGAGCGGGAACGTGAGAGGGAGTGGCACGCACGGCGCGCGGAAGAGGAGGCGCGCGAGATGCGCGCGGCCGGGCGCTACTTGCACAGGGGCGTGGATAGACTGTTGGAACGCCCGCCGGAGGATTGGCGCAGGCGTCGCGATTGATGTCACGACCCGATTGATGTTAAAGGGCAAGGGGAAAGGTTACGCGGCCTTTCCCCTTGCTTCTTGGAATAAAGCGAGGCCGACGCCGGGATGATAACTGGCGTCGGCCTCGTTGTGTGTTCAGGTTCGAAGGTCGGGCGTTAGCGCTTGATGGCGTCGCCAGCGTCTTCGAGCATGTCGCCGACCTTGCGCTTGGCTCCACCCCAGCCCTCTTGAACGTCGCCTTTGAGCTTGTCGGCCGTGCCTTCGGACTCCAACTCCTCGTCGCCGGTCAGGCGGCCGAGACCCTCTTTGACGGAACCCTTGGCCTGTTCGTATTTGCCTTCTATCTCATCACTGTTCGGAACACCCATGTTCGTCAATCCTCCTAGATGTGTGTCAATGCGGGAGAGCGCTTCAACTCTCACGTTTCAAAGTGAAGAGATGGCAACCGACATGCCAGCGGCGCCCGTGGGTGAAAGTGTTGAAAGGCGGGGAGATGCGCCCGCGGGCTCGCAGTCGGGTGCCTGCGCGGCGGGTTCGTTTCCGTACGCCGCGCGGCCTGTCTTGGGACAAGGCTGCGGGCCGGGTCGAAGAAAAGAGGGCGCGCAAACCCGCAGTGGGTTTGCGCGCCCTTGCAAGGAGTGGCGGCTCCGAAAGTCGGTGCTTAGAACTCGAAGCGGGCGCCGAGCTGAACCTGCCGCTCGCGGAAGAGCGTGCTGTCGGCCGCCGTCGTCTGCCCGAAGGACGGGCTGAAGGTCAGGGTCGAGCCCGCGAGGCTGTAGAGCGTCGTGTTGATGCCCGTGACCTGCGTGCGGTTGAAGACGTTGAAAGCCTCGGCCAGAATCTCGAAGCGCACGTCCTCCTTGATCTGGAACCGGCGCGAGACGCGCATGTCCAGGTACCAGATGTTCGGCTGCTTGAAGAAGTTGCGGCGCAGTCCGCCGAAGCGGGTGGCGCCGCCCGAGCCGTTGACGCCGCCGGCCGGCGTCGGGCAGGTGCCCGTGCCGACGCCGTTGCAGGCCACGCCCGTGAAGCCGAAGGTGGCGGGGCTGATGCTGCCGGTGATGTTGCCCGTGGCGCGCGCGCCCGAGAAGGCGTTGAAGATGGGCGCAATCGTCCACCCGTTAAAGATGGCGCGGCCGACCGCGTTCTCCTTCAGGCTCGCGAAGTCGGTGTTGTAGACGACGCTGGCGACGAACTTGTGCCGGCGGTCGAAGGCCGAGAGCGCCTTCTCCTCTGCCTGGTTGAAGGAGTTGAGCGGCGTGTTCGTCTGGGTGAAGGTGGCCGAGGTCTGGCCGTTGTCCTCAGCCCTGGAGAGCGTGTAGCTCGTCTGGAACTGGAGGCCGCCGGTCAGGCGGCGGTTCGCCTGCAACACCAGCGCGTGGTACTTCGACCAGATGTTGCTCCGAATCTCGGTGATCGCGCCGAAGTTCTGGTTCGGGCGGTTGCCGATGAAGAGCGGCGCCAGGAAGACCTGGCCGGCGGCGGGCCCGCCCACGACCGTGATCGGGAAGTTGCCCACCGGCGCCGGCAGGTTCACGTCCACGAAGGTCGGCAGCGAGTTGCCGAAGCTGAAGAGGTAGGCGGCCGAGACGACCGTGTTGCGCGAGACCTGACGCTCGAAGATCAGGTCGGCCTGGTGAATCTGCGGGAGCTGGAAGTCGTCGGCGAAGTACTGCACCGCCGGGCGGACGACGACGTTGGTCGAGGTCGAGCCGATGGGCACCAGCAGGTTCGGGTAGATGGGCAGGCAGGTCTGCGCGGTGCAGCCCGAGGGCAGGCTGTTGGCCGCGATGATCAACTGCTGCTGCGAGCGGTCGGCGCCGAGGCCGGTGTTGATGAGCGCATTGTAGACGGTCGAGTTGATGACGCGGCCGTAGTAGAGCCCCCAGCCGCCGCGCACCGAGGTCTTGCCGTCGCCGGTCAGCGCGTAGGCGAAGCCGAGGCGCGGGCCCAGGTTGTTCTTGTCGCTGACCATGTTGCTCGTGCCCGGGATCGCGGGATTGGCGCTGATCGGGTCAGGGTTCGCCTGGTACTCGTAGCGCAGGCCGAGGTTCAGCGTCAGGCGCGGCGTGATGCGCCAATCGTCCTGGACGAAGAAGTTGTAATCGACCGTGCTCATCTCCAGGCCGAGCGGGCCGATGCCCTGGTTGAAGTTGCCGGCGTAGCACTGGCCGGCGCGGATGCGGGCGGCCACCGCCGTGGTGGTGGCGAGGCGCGGGCAGACGCCGGCGAAGGCGTTGGTGGTCGTGGGAAGGGAGCGGATGGCGCCGTTCGTCACGAAGTTGGTGTAGTCGAAGATGAAGTCCGGGAGCGCGGCGGCGCCGGTGTAGTTGAACTCGCCGCCGATGAAGCGGAGGTTCTCGATGATGTCCTTGACGAAGTTGATGTCGCCGCCGAACTTGAACGTGTGGTTGCCGCTCGTGTAGGTCATCGTGTCGGCGAACTGGTTGCGGCGCTCGTCGGGGAACGAGGGGCGCTCCAGGAAGTCGGGGATGCCGAACGAGAGGCCGTTGGTGATGAAGGTCTGCGGCGCGCGGCCGCCGAAGGAGTTGGTCGGCTCGCCGGACTGCGGGCCCTGGCTGAACTGGGCCTCCTTGTCGCGGCCCCACTGGTAGCGCGCCTCGTTGAGCAGGCGCGTGCTGAGGGTCGAGGTCAGGCGCAGCGTCACCCAGTCGATGTCGACGATGTCGTCGCCGAAGTTGTCGCGGGCGCGCGTGTTGGTCGCCTGGGTCTGGACGCCGTTGGGCGAGTCCCAGCGCAGGCGGTTGTAGGTGGCGGTGAAGGTGTTGCTGTTGTTGATGTTCCAGTCAACCTTCGGCAGGAAGAGCGTCTGGTCGCCGCGGCGCGTGACCTCGCCGGTGAGGCTGTTGAGGAAGACGAGCGCGTTGTCGATCTGCGCGCCGGTCAGGCCGCGGTCGATGAGCAGGTTGCGGTTCGCGGTGCTCAGGTTCAGGAAGTTGGCCTGCGTGAAGCGGGCCAGGCCGGGGAAGTCGCGCTTCTGCTGGTCGTAGGAGAAGAAGAAGAACGCCTTGTCCTTGACGATGGGGCCGCCGATGGTGCCGCCGTACTGGTGGCGCACGTCCTTCGGCTTGATGCCGACCGGCGTGAAGACGCCGTTGACGAGCACGTTGTTGACCGCCAGCGGGTTGCGCGCGCCCCACTTGTTGTTGCGCTGGAAGTAGAAGATGTCGCCGTGGAACTCGTTGGTGCCCGACTTGGTGACGGCGTTGACGACGCCGCCGGCCGAGCGGCCGTACTCGGCCGAGTAGCTCGAAGTGTTGACCTGGAACTCGCGGATGGCCGACTGGCTGACCGAGTAGCTGATGCGGGTGCGGCCGCGCTCCTCGGCGAAGAACGCCTGGTTGTTGTCGCCACCGTCGATGGTGTTGTTGTTGAGGAGCCCCGAGATGCCGCGGAACGAGATGAGGCCGAAGGTGCCGTCGGGCACCGCGCCCGGCGCGAGGATGGCGTAGTTCGACCAGCGGCGGCCGTTGACCGGCAGGTTGTTGATCGAGGTCTGGTTGATGTTCGTCGAGAAGTCCTGCTGCTCGGTGTTGATGACGGGCGCCTCGCTCGTCACCTGGACGGTCTCCTGTGCGCCGGCGACGCCGAGGTTGATGTCGAGCGGCGTGACGCGGCCGACCTCGACGATGACCTTCTGCTGGGTGAAGGCGGCGAAGCCCGAGGCGTTGACCGTCACGGAGTAGTTGCCCGGGTCGAGCTGCACGACGCGGAAACGTCCCTCGTCGTCGGTCGTGGCGGCGAACTCCTTATTCGTCTCCTCGTTCTTGACGGTGACCGGGGCGTTCGCGACGACGGCACCCTGAGGGTCTTTGACCGTACCGCCGACGGCGCCCTGGGTCGTGGACTGCGCCCAGGCGGGCGCGGCCATGACGAGGCAGAAGATGAGCAAGGTCAGCGCCGAGGCTGACTTGCGGAGGGAATTGTTGGGCATATTTCTTCCTTTTCCTGCTTAGTTTGCTGCGGTGGTTCGGGACAAGGGTGCCATTCTTTCTGAACGTCTCCCGAAGAACTGTCGGCCGACCTATTTGGTTGAAAGATGGCTAGAAAAGAGAACTGAAACTCACATCATACGGGAAGATGTTTACGCGGCTGTTTCGGCGGCGGAAACGCGATGTTAAATACTACATTCCGCCCGCCCGCGCAAGGTTTTAAGCGTCCCCGGGGCGCCGGATTTCGCCGTCCGAAAACTTGAATCTAAAAGTCCAAAAAATCGGATGCGGGCGGCCGCGCCTCACGGCGCCGGGGCGTGAGCTTTCAAAGACCCTCTAACTTAAGTAGAAGAACGGGAAAGGTTTCACCGCCCATCCCGCCGCGCCCCCTTGCCGGCGCACGAAGGTCTCTACCCTGCACATTCCCGAGCAACAAAAAGTATGCCAGCAGGCGGGGCGATGAGGGCGGAAGGATGAGGGAGAAAAAGCAGGCAGTTGGCAGTTGGCAGACGGCAGTTAAAAGGCAAAAATCGGCAAGAGCCAGTTGGCGAAGCCCCGGAGGGGCGTGATGTTTATAGCCCGAACGTTTTCATCAACCCCGAGCCCCGTCAGGGGCGACATGTACATGCCGCTCCTCCGGAGCTTGTGATGAATATTATTGCCGGTGTCTATAAACATCCCGCCCCTCCGGGGCTTACTGCCATCTGCCATCTGCCTACTGCCACTGATTCCGATTCATCGTCCCAAAATGCGGAAGCCGCGCGGAAGTCTTGAGACTTCCGCGCGGCCTCCGGCCGGTAGGCGGGTGGTGGTTAGCGGGTGGCGCGGCGGGGGCGCTGGCGCCCCTGCTGCTGTT
>JBEVJD010000083.1:0-18350 GCA_040510435.1 Pyrinomonadaceae bacterium
CCGGCAAGGGCTGGGAGGTCATCCCGTACGGCCCGCGCATGGACGTGCGCACGCTCTGCGTCTCGGTCACGCCGCAGGAGCCGGAGACCCTCTTCGTCGGCACGTCCAACTCGGGCGTGCTCGTCTCGCGCGACAACGGCAAGACGTGGGAGCAGGTGCGGGGCGTCCCGACCGAGGGGCCCGTCAACGTCATCGAGCGCGACCCGAAGCGCCCCGAGAACGTCTACGTCGGCACCACGCAGACGCTCTACGTCTCGCACGACGGCGGGCAGCGCTGGCATCGCCGCGGCGGCAACCTGCCGCTGGGCAGCTTCACCAGCATCCTCGTCAACCCCGAGAACCCCGACGAGGTCTTCGTCGGCAACGCATACGAGCGCGGCGGTCGCGTCTTCAACTCGGTCGAGGGCGGCGGCGTCTTCCGCTCGGTCGACAAGGGGATGACTTGGCAGCGGCTCGACCCGCAGCTCCCGAGCCGCCGCGTCTGGGCGCTCGCCTTCGACCCGCGCGACAACACGCGCATTTTCGTCGGCACGCACTCGGGCGGCGTCTACGTCGCGCGGCGCGGCGGCGACGCTGCGGCGACGAGTAAGTGAAGGGAAGAGATCAGGGGCCGGAGGCCGGAGACTGGTTTAAAGTCGTCTTCAAACTAGTCTCCGGTCTCCAGCCCCCGGTCCCTTTTCGCGCTTTCCGCCTTGACACGGCGTCGCCCGGCTGTGTAAATTGCTCCCCTACCTGGCAGAATAGCGAGGTGATTTGGCGGAACACGCGGGTGTTCCACGGGCGTGTGGGAAATTGAAACTTCGGTAACTCCTTTTCTTTTTCGACGGCTCGCAACTCCCGCCTCAATCCTCCGTTTCCGTCAAATCGCCCCAAGCTACTCTCGGCAGAACAACGGCGCACCGCCGCGGGTGACTACGTCGCGCGCCAAGTTTTGTCGCCGGGCAGGCGCGGGAGGGAGCCCGAACGTTCGCGCCAGACTAATCCAGCAGGAGTCCGACAGGAGTTCATGTCAACCGAAAACGAGAAGCCTACTAACGGCGAGAACACCAGCGAACAGAGCGCGCCCGGCGCCTCCTCAAACGAGGGCGGCGAGCGCGGCGAGACGGCGGCAGCCGCTACGGCGAGCGCCGCCGCGGCCACCGCTTCGACCGACCAGTCGGCGACGGCCGACGAACCGGCGGGCGAACAGCCGGCGGGCGAACAGCCAGCGGCCTCCGCCGCCCCGGCGCCGACCGAGAGCGCCCCGCCGCCCTCACCAGCCCCGGAGCCGACGGCGGCGAGCACGGACGCCGACGATGACGACGACGAGCCACGCGGCGGCGGCTTCGACTTCGGCGCGCTGCTCGATCAGTACGAGCAGGAGCAGGCCCAGTACCAGGAAGGGTCTGTGGTGCGCGGCACCGTGGTCGGCGTCACCGAGCGCTCGGTCGTCATCGACTTCGGCTTCAAGTCCGAAGGCGCCGTCCCCATCGAAGAGTTCCAGGAAGAGGGCGAACTCACCGTCAAGCGCGGCGACGAGGTCGAGGTGCTCATCAAGAGCATGGAGTCCTCCGAGGGCGTGCCCATCCTGTCGCGCGCCGACGCCGTGCGCATGCGCGCCTGGGACGTGCTGGAGCAGGCGTACCGCGACGGCACGCCCGTCAAGGGCAGAATCGCCGAGCGCGTCAAGGGCGGGTTGCGCGTTGACGTGGACGGTGTGGCGGCCTTCCTGCCCGGCTCGCAGGTTGACGTGCGACCCATCCGCAACCTCGAAAGCCTCCGCGGCCAAGAGGTCGAGGCCAAGGTCATCAAGCTCAACCGTAAGCGCTCGAACGTCGTGCTTTCGCGCAAGGCGATTCTCGAACAGGAGAACGAGGGCAAGAAGGGCGAGACGCTCAACAACCTCGAAGAGGGCATCATCGTGGAGGGTCAGATTAAGAACCTGACCGACTACGGCGCCTTCGTAGACCTCGGCGGCATCGACGGCCTGCTGCACGTCACCGACATGTCGTGGGGGCGGCTCCTGAACCCGGGCGAGATGTTCAGGGTCGGCGAGAGCGTCCAGGTCAAAGTCCTGAAGTTCGACAAGGATCGCGAGCGCGTCTCCCTCGGCTTCAAGCAACTCCTGCCCGACCCCTGGGAGTCGGTCGCCGAGCGCTTCCCCACGGGGCAGCGCATGAATGGCAAGATCGCCTCGGTGACGGACTACGGCGCCTTCATCGAGCTTGAGCCGGGCGTCGAAGGGCTCGTCCACGTCTCCGAGATGACGTGGTCGAAGCGGATGAAGCACCCGTCGAAGCTCGTCAACGTCGGCGACACGGTCGATGTCGAAGTCCTCGGCGTCGATCCGAAGAACCGTCGCATCAGCCTCGGCATGAAGCAGACGCAGCCGAACCCGTGGGAGACTCTGCCCGAGCGCTTCCACATCGGCGACCGCGTGCGGGGCCGCGTCCGCAACCTGACCGACTTCGGCGCTTTCGTCGAGGTCGAGGACGGCGTGGACGGCCTCGTGCACGTCTCGGACATCTCCTGGAACAAGCGCATCAAGCACCCGGGCGAAGTCCTCAAGAAGGGGCAGGAGATCGAGGCGGTCATCACCAACATCGACATCGACAACCGGCGCCTCTCGCTCTCGATTAAGGACACCGAGCCGAGCGCCTGGGAGAAGTTTGTCGACGAGCACAAGCCCGGCGACATCGTTCGCGGTCGCGTGACTCGCTTCGCCAACTTCGGCGCGTTCGTCGAGCTGGCCGAGGGGCTGGAAGGCTTGTGCCACGTCTCGGAGCTTTCGGACGACCGGGTCGAGCGCCCCGAGGACGCGGCGCAGATCGGGCAGGAGTTGGACTTCCGCATCCTGCGCATCGAGCCGGAGTCGAAGAAAATCGGGCTCTCGCACCGCGCGGCCAAGCACGACGAGCCGATTGTGGACGTGAAGAGCTACACGACCGAGGCGGGCGGCGGCATGGCAAGCATGGGCGAGCTGGCGGGCTTGGCCGACTTCTTCAACAAGCGTAGCGGCCCCGATGACGAGGAGAACCGCTAGCCTTTAACGAGACAGAAACGAAAAGCCCCGCGCGGAGTCGCCCGATTCCGCGCGGGGCTTTTTCCCTCATGAGGGAAGGGTATTGTGGCGCCGCGGGCGCGCTAACTTGTTGGCTCCGCGACGTTTTCCCCTTGTCAGGCGTTCCCCGTATCTGCTAAGTTACAGCCCGGTTCTTGTACCCCATACTCAATTAGACCTGCCCTTATTTTGCGGCGGCAGCAGCTTTCACCGAGAGGCCGGAGAGGTGGAAACCATGACGAAAGCAGAATTGGTTGAAGACGTGGCCCGAGCGGCCGAACTCACCAAGAAGGACGCCGAACGTCTCGTCGAGATCGTCTTCGAGAGCATCATCGACACGCTCAATCAGGGCGAGAAGATCGAGCTGCGCGGCTTCGGCTCTTTCCGCGTGCGCGAGCGCGGCGCGCGCCGCGGCCGCAACCCCAAGACCGGCGACCCCGTGGACATCCCCGCCAAGCGCGTGCCCTACTTCAAGCCCGGCAAGGAGTTGAAGGAGCTAATCAACGAGGACGAGAACGGCTCGGGCGCGCCAGTCGAGGCCGAACCGCCCGACTCGGACGCGGCGCCCGCAGACCCGCCGCAGCCCGACGTGCGCGCAGAAAGCCCCGCCGAGCCCGCGGCCGCCGAAGGGAACGAGACGGGCGGCGGGCAGACGCCGCCGCTGATGTGAACTCGACGCGCGGGGAGGACGGCGACAAGAGGGCGAACGTTTGGACAGGCTCTACACACCCTGGCGCTTCGACTACATCAAGGGGGCGAGCGGCGAGAAGACCGGCACCGGCTCCTCCTGCGTCTTCTGCGAGCTGCCCGCGCGCGGCGACGACGAGGCCGCCTTCATCCTCCACCGCGCCCGCCTCAACTTCGTCATCCTCAACATCTACCCTTATACCGGCGGCCACCTCATGATCGTCCCCTTCGAGCACACGGCCGACTTCTCGACCCTGGCCAAAGAGACCTCCGACGAGTTGATGGACTTGGCCAAACGCGCGCAGGGAATTCTTGATGAGGCGTACCGCCCGCACGGCTTCAACCTCGGCATGAACCTCGGCCAGGCCGCGGGCGCGGGCGTCTCAGACCACCTGCACCTGCACCTGCTGCCGCGCTGGTCGGGCGACGCCAACTTCATGACCACCGTCGGCGAGACCCGCGTCATCCCCGAAGACCTCCGCACGACCTACGACAAACTCCGCGGCCGCTTCTAACTTCGCGTGCGTTCGTAAACGCCCACCGCCCCTTTCCTTGCCTGGAGCAGTTGGCCTTTGAGTTTACCGATTAACGTTTAGAGGCGGGCTCCGCCCGCCGGCTCGACCTGTATATCTCGGGACGGCGGGCTGAGCCCGCCTCTAAACGTTTGGTAAAGAGAGGCGCATACCGCTCTAAAACTCTGTCGCCTAAGTGGTACGGAGTAGAAGATAAGGGACGCGTCTTAGAATCTAATCGGCCGGCCGCTACTGCGGGAGGCGGCGGCGCATGTCGCGGAGCGCTTCGATGTGGTCGGCGGTCAACTCGACCCGGTCGTCCCCGAGTTCGACGACGACGTGCCGCGCGCTGATGATGCTAAGGAAGAGGTCGTAGGGAATCTCCTGGCCGAAGGTCTCGACCACCTGGTCGTCGTCGTACGCGGCCGAGTGGAGGGGGCTCGCGGTCGCGCCTGAGCGCCACAACTCGGCGCCGTCGGCCGTAATCACGAACGGGGTGTCGTGGTCGAACACCTGCTGCTGCGAGTAGGAGACGAAGTGCATGAGCACCGAGCGCGGCGGCTCGGGCGCGAGAGCCTTCGCGGTGAAGGTCGGCGAGAGCATGAGCGTGTGGCCGAGTTGCCTGATTAGCGTGAGGTCGTTCGTCAGGTAAACGTCGAGCTGGTCGCGCTCCTTCCAGTAGTGGGTCGCGGCCTGCGTCGGGCCGGACGGCCGGGGGAGGGGGGCGTAGGCGGGCGGCGCCTTCGCCGCCAGACGCTTCGCCGCCGGGCGCTCGGCGCGCCGCCCGTTTGTGTGCGCGAAGAGGCGCGGCCGCGCGTATGGCGGCGGCGGCGTGAAGAGGCTGATGAAGTAGAGTCCGTTGACGATGAGCGCCAGTCTTACCTTAGGACTCGAAAGCCATTTCATCGGTGAACATCCCCCGGGTCGCCAGCATAAACGCAGGCGCGGCCGGAACACAACTCCTAACCTTTGAGCTTCGATGAGAGCGCCTCGTCCTCGACCTCGCCGCCCTTGCTGATGGGAACCTCGATGGGGCGCGTGTAGCCGACGCCGCGCTCCTCGCTGTCTATGTCGGCGAGCGGGAGCGGCGGCTGTGCGGGGTCGAGCGAGGGCGGGTTGAAGCCGGGGTAGTCGATGCGCGCGTGGTAGATGGCGACGAGCGAGGCTGAGATGGACTCGCGCACCTTCGTCAATTCGCGCAGAGAGAGGTCGCACTCGTCGAGCTGACCGTCGCTGACGATGGCGTCGAAGATTTTGCTGACGATGGTGTTGATGTTCTCGGGGTCGGGCCGCGCTAGGCTTCGCGCGGCGGCCTCACACGAGTCGGCGAGCATCATGATGGCCGCCTCTTTGAACTGCGGCTTGGGGCCGGGGTAGCGAAACTCTTTCTCGTCTATGACCTCGCCGTCGGGCGCCTCGGCCTGCGCCTTACGCAGGAAGAAGTGGAGCGTGCGCGTGCCGTGGTGCTGCGGGATGAAGTCGGCGATCTGTTTCGGCAACCCTATCTCGCGCGCGAGCCTGAGGCCGTAGGTGACGTGGCTCGTGATGATGCGCGCGCTCTGCGTGGGGCGCAGGCGGTCGTGCGGGTTGTCGCCCGACTGATTCTCGACGAAGTAATCGGGCGAGGACAGTTTGCCGATGTCGTGGTAGAGCGCGCCGATGCGCGTCAGCAGGGAGTTGGCGCCGATGGCGCGCGAGGCGTCTTCGGCCAGCCGCCCGACGGCGTGCGAGTGCTGATTCGTCCCCGGGGCGCGCAGCGCGAGTTGACCCAGCACCGGCAGGTCAGCGTTCGAGAGTTCCAGCAGCCGCACGTCCGTCAGTATCCCGAACAGAGACTCGCCGACGGGCAGCAGTCCCGCCGTGAAGATGGCCGTCAGCAATCCCCCGCCGATCCCGCACGCCGCCGCCAGCAGGATCGCGTTCAGGGTCAGAGGCTTCTGCGACGAGAGCATCACGGCCACGGCGAGCACCACGTTGACGAGGCCGACCATGAGCCCCGCCTTCGTCACCGACTGCCGCTCGCGGTAGCGGCCGCCGACGCCGTAGATGGCCGACGACGAAGAGACGAGCGCGAAGCAGGCCGTCAGCATCCCGCCCGGCGCGAGCAGCCCCGCGAAGACGGCTGTCAGTACGGCCGTTATCAACGCGAGCTGCGTGTCCACGAGCAGCGCGACGAGCAGCGCCGCCGCCGCGTAGGGGATGGCGAACGTCCAGAGACTCACGTCGTTCGTCGGCGCGTGCGTGGACTGCGAGGCGATGCCTTCGGCCAGCGCGAAGCCGACGCGCATCAGGGCGAGCCCCGCGAGTACGGAGAGCCCGACGAGCGCGAAGCCGCGCGCGGCTGAGAGCGGGAGCGTCGTGATGGTGGCACGGTACTCGGTGAAGCGCCACGCGCCCCAGTAGAGCGCGCAGGCGAAGATGAAAAGTCCGACGTAGAGTTGGGGCCTGCGCTCCGTGCGGCTGTAGAAGCGTATGGCCTCGAACTGCCCGAGCATCTGCGGCGTCACAGTGTCGCCCTCGCGCGCGACCGTCTGGTTGCGCTTGAGCACGACGAGCGCGCGGGGGATGGCCGACGCCGCGGCCTCGCGCGCCGCATCGGTCGCCGCCCGGTTGTAGGAGACGTTGGCCCCGACGAGCGGCGTCATCGCCGACGCCATCAGTTCGCGCTCCGCCTGCCTCCACCCCGAAAGCTCCGCGACGCGCGCGCGCAACTGCTCGCGCGCGGCCTCGACGCTCGTGAAGTGGGCGCGCTCGGCGTTCAGGACTTCCGCGCCGCTGCCCCGCACATCGGCCACGCGCACCTCGGGCCGCAGCTCGGCCGCGTCACGCTCGTCGTAGACGTAGCCGCCGCCCGCGTCGCGCAGCGCGCGCGTGAGCGTCTCCAGCGCGCCCGAGTCGAAGTTGTGCGCGGCGACGGTGCGCGCCACCGCCTGCTTGTCGGGGGCCTGGCCGGGCCACGCGAGTTCGCGCTGCGTGTTGGCGTTGGCGGAGTTGTTGTTGGAAGAGGCCCGCGCGTCCGCTTGCTGCCTGAGCGAAGCCCAGGAGGCGCGGAAGCTCTGCACGGCGGCCTCCACGCGCACAGGGTCGTAGTCCCAGACGGGCGGAGTGTTCGCGCGCGCGGCCGCCCGTCGCGCGTCGGTCTGGCGCGAGTCTTCCGAGGTGATGTCGGCGGGCGCAGTCACGTCCGCGCGCACCACGTCGCCCTCCGTGTAGACCTCCGCGGAGGTGAGCGCCGAGTGCGTGCGCGCGAGCAGAAGCGTCGTCAGCACGGCGAGCGCGAAGAAGCCGACGAGGAAGCGCGTTGTGGGCGGGAGCTTGCGGAAGGGGAGCGTGGCCGCGCGGAGCGCGCGGTCGCGTGCTTCCGAGAAGGGGGACTTGAAGCGGGGGCGTCGTCCGTGTCTCTTCATCGGTTTCGATCTAGCTCGCGACGGCCTCAGACGCGCGCTCCGCGTCGTCGCCGTCGTCGGGCTCGCTTTCGGTGTCTTCGACGACGTATTCGTTGCCCGCGCCGTCGGCGGCCCGCGGCCGGCCCTCGTCGTGCGTCAGGTCGCGCGCGAGGATGGCGCCGGCGCGTTCGAGCAGCGGGCGCAGGGTCTCGGGCTTGAGGGCCGAGACGGCGATGCACTCGCGCCCGCTGACGGCGCACGCCTGCCTGAGCAGGGAGTCGAGGTCTTCCGTCGAGAGGAGGTCTGACTTGTTGAAGACGACGAGGCGCGGGATGTCCGTGTGCCCGAGGTCGTTCAGAATCCTCTCGACCGATTCGAGGTGCTGCTGCGTCCGCGGGTTCGAGGCGTCAACGAGGTGGATGAGAAGGTCGCTGTCGTCAATCTCTTCGAGCGTGGCGCGGAAGGCGGCGATGAGGTCGGGCGGCAGGTCGCGTATGAAGCCGACCGTGTCATTGACGATCACCTCCTGCTCGCGCGGGAGCCGGAGTCTGCGGGAGGTCGGGTCGAGCGTGGCGAACATGCGCTGCTCGGCCAGCACTTCCGACGAAGTGAGCGTGTTGAGGAGCGTTGACTTGCCCGCGTTGGTGTAGCCGACGATGGAGATGATCGGGAGCCCACGACGCGTGCGCTCCTTGCGCCGCTGCTGGCGGCGCAGACGCTGGTGCTCGATCTCCTTCTCCAAGCGGTTGATGCGGTCGCGGACGCGGCGGCGGTCGGTCTCAAGCTTCGTCTCGCCGGGGCCGCGCCCGCCGATGCCGCCCGCCAGGCGCGAGAAGGCCGAGTCGTGGCCGGCGATGAGGCGCGGCAGCATGTAGCGCAACTGCGCCAACTCGACCTGAATCTTGCCCTCGCTCGTCTGCGCGCGCTGGGCGAAGATGTCGAGGATGAGTTGGGCGCGGTCGATGACCTTGAGGTCGGTGGCCTCCGAGATGGCGCGCACCTGCGCCGGGCTCAGTTCGCGGTCGAAGATGAGGAGGTCGGCGCCGAGCCGGAGCGCGCGCACGATCAACTCGTCGAGCTTGCCGCGGCCGAGCACGGTGCGCGGGTCGATGGCCTGCCGCCGCTGGATGGTCTCGTTCATCACGACCAGCCCCGCCGACGCGGCAAGCTCTCGCAACTCCGCCATCGACTCTTCGGCCTCGCTCAAAGAATTCGTGGTGACGCCGACGAGGATGGCGCGGTCGCGCGCCGTCGCACGTCTCCCGGCGCTGCGGTTGCGCGCGATCTCCTCTTCGAGCGAGCCGATGAGTTCGAGGAAGTCAACGTCCAACTGCGAGGCGGCCGGCGCTTCGAAGAAGGTGTAGGCGGCGTCGTGAACGTCGGCGGCTTCGTCTTCGCTGACCTGCTCGGCCGTGGTCGGCAGGAGGTGCGCGCCCCGCACCTTGCCGGGCAGACCCGTGCGGTCGTCCACGTCCACGGCGACCATCAGGTCGAGGCGCAGCAGCGCCAAATCGTTCAAGTCGTCCTGCGTCAGCTCCTCGCCGCGCAGGTGCGTGTGGACGGCGCGCAGCCCGCGGAAGCGCCCCTCGCCGACGCGCGTCCGCTTGAGGTCGGGCCACTCGATGCGTCGCGCGTCGCCGACGACGACCGACTCGACGTAGCCCTTGCGGTCGATGAGCGCGCCGATCTGCCGCCGCGTCTCGTGCGACAACTCGGAGAGCTGGCGCGCGAACTCGGGCGTCACGATCTGCTGCGGCGAGATGCGGCGCGAGTAGAGCTTCTCGATGCGCCGGAGCTGATTGGGCTTTAACCCCTGAGTGTTACCCTGTACGTTGCTGATGACCCCTCCTCGCGTCCGCCGGAAAACGAAAAAGCACCGCGCGGGATGCGCCGGTGCGTCGGTGTCGTGCTCAAGTTAGAGAGATAGTGAAGCGAGCGGAAACTAACGGACGCTGCCTTAGGACTCTTGTTTTTGACCTTCGCGCAAACACTTCGGTGTGAGCGCCCGCGGCCCCGGAAAACATCACGACAAAAAAACAAGCCGCGATTTTGAGGCCGCAGCAAATGTCTCCTTTAACTGCGGCGCAGTATAGCACACTTTCGTGAACCGTAAACCGTAAACCGTGACGAGAGGAAGGCAGTTTCTTCTTGTCACGGTTTACGGTTCACGGTTCACGGCTGTATCATGAAATCAAATTTTTAGGAGCGTAGATGTCGAGCGAACAGATCGTGCATGTGGTGCCGTCGGCCGCGATACCGGGCGGGGAAGTGTCGGTCGAGTGCTCGGGCTACGACACGAGTAACCTGCGCGAGTGCCGCGTGACGTTTGGCGAGACGGCGGGCCAGATGGTTGGGGCCGCGCCGTGGCGCGTGCTGGCCATCGTGCCCGAGACGCTGGAAGGCGGCGAGGAGGTCGAGGTCGTCCTCGAAAGCCGCGACGGCTGGCGCAGCGAACCGGCGCGGGTCGTCGTCGGCCGTAAGCTCGCCGATGACTTGCACATGGTCGCCAACCCGGCCGTAGACCCGGACGACGGCTCAATCTACGTGACCATTTCGGGCGCGCGCGAGGAGCGGAAGCCGACCACGCTCTTCCGCATCGACCCGGGTGGGGTGCTGACGCCCGTGACGGGCGAGATCGTCAACCCGACGGGCATCGCCTTCGACAGTCTGGGGCAGATGTACGTCACGTCGCGGTTGGACGGGACGGTCTACCGCGTGACGCCCTTCCACGAGGTGGTGCCGTTCGCGCGCGACCTCGGCGTCGCGACCGGGCTCGCGTTCGACCGCGCGGGGCGGATGTACGTCGGCGACCGCACGGGCACGATTCACCGCGTCAACGGCAAGGGCGAGGCGGAGGTCTGGGCGCTGCTCGAACCGTCGGTGGCGGCCTACCACCTCGCGTTCGGGCCGGACGAGCAGTTGTACGTGACGGGCCCGACCGTTTCGAGCAGCGAGTCAGTCCAGCGCATCGACCGCGACGGCCGCACGTCGGTCTTCTTCAAGGGGCTCGGCCGCCCGAACGGGCTCGCGTTCGACCGGGAAGGCAACCTCTATGTCGCCGCCTCGTACCGCGGCCGGCGCGGCGTCGTGCGCGTCTCCGCGGACGGGAGCGAGGCGGAGTTGGCCGTCGCCGGGATGAACGTCGTCGGCCTCTGCTTCGACGCCGCCGGCCAGATGATCGTCGCCACCAGCGAGGCCGTCTACAGCCTCCCGCTCGGGGTGAAGGGGACGTTAGTGAAGTAGTGCAGGAGTCAGGAGTCAGTAGTCAGTAGCGCTCCGCGTTGCGGAGGTTGAGGATGACAATCGCAGGGTTCGCAATCAGGAAGGTTTTTTTCTACTGGCTACTGACTACTGTCTTCTGACTACTGCTTTTGACTCCCCCCACCACGCGTGCTACTTTTTCTGACTTCGCGCGGGAGCGCCTTTTCGCCGGTGTGTTCTAATGCCAAGTGATCTCGTCGGACAGCTCATCATCTACATCGTCGTCCTGCTGCTGGCCATCTCCGCGCACGAGGCAGCGCACGCGTGGATGTCACACAAGTTCGGCGACGACACGGCGTACCTGCTCGGGCGGGTGACGCTCAACCCCATCGCGCACACCGACCCCATCGGCACGCTCCTCATCCCCATCGTCAACTTCATCGGCGCGGTCGGGATGGGCGTCTTCGTCCCGCTCATCGGGTGGGGCAAGCCGACGCCGGTCAACCCCCTGCGCTGGCGCAACAAAGACCTTGCCAACATCATGGTCTCGCTCGCCGGCATCATGGCGAACCTGCTGCTGGCGCTCATCGGCTTCGTCCTCCTGAAGGTCTGCCTGCACACGGGCATGATCAACGCTTACTTTCAGTTCGACAGGATCGTCATCGGCGGCGGGCAGTTCGGCACGTTCGAGGAGCCGGCCTTCAAGCTGCTGGCCGAAGTCCTGTTGATGAATCTCTCGCTGGCGGTCTTCAACCTCGTGCCGGTGCCGCCGCTCGACGGCAGCAAGGTGCTCTACAGCGTCCTGCCGGCCAGCGCGCACTCCACGCTCGACGCGATGGAGCGGTTCAGCTTCATCATCCTCATCGGGCTGATGTACTTCGGCGTCATCAGCGCGATCATGGCGCCCATCACGCGGGTGGTCGCGTACCTCCTCTTCGCGGGGATGGGCGGGTGACGAAGGGCGGTTCTCTTCGAGATGGCTAAAAGAATCTTCAGCGGCGCACAGCCGACCGGCAACCTCCACATCGGGAACTACCTCGGCGCGCTGCGCAACTGGGTGGCGCTCCAGCACGAGTACGAGAGCTTCTTCTGCGTCGTAGACCTGCACGCCGTCACCATCCCGCAAGACCCGGCCCAACTCGGGGCCAAGACGCGCGAGGTCGCGCGCATCTACCTCGCCGCGGGCGTTGACCCCGCCGTCTCGACCATCTTCGTCCAGTCGGACGTGCAGGAGCACGCGGAACTCGCGTGGGTGGTCAACTGCGTCGTCCGCATCGGCGAGCTGGAGCGGATGACGCAGTACAAGGACAAGTCGAAGAAGCAGCGCGAGAACGTGTCGGTCGGGCTGCTGACCTACCCGGCGCTGATGGCCGCCGACATCCTGCTCTACCACACCGACCTCGTCCCCGTCGGGCAGGATCAGAAGCAGCACCTTGAGCTGACGCGCGACATCGCCGAGCGCTTCAACCGCGACTACGGCGAGACGTTCCGCGTCCCCGACGCCTTCATCCCGAAGGTCGGCGCGAAGATCATGGCGCTCGACGACCCCTCGAAGAAGATGTCGAAGTCGGACGAGAACGTCAACGGCAGCATCATGCTCATGGACGACGCCGACACCATCCGCCGCAAGTTCAAGCGCGCCGTCACAGACTCCGGCACCGACGTGCGCTTCGACGAGACGCGCCCGGCCGTCACCAACTTGCTCACGATCTACCAACTGCTCACGAACCAGACGCGGGAGGAGATCGAGGCGCACTTCGCCGGCAAGGGTTACGCGCAGTTGAAGGGCGATTTGGCCGACGCGACCGTCGCGTTCCTCCAGCCTTACCAGGAGCGCATGCGCGGCCTCTCCGACGAGGAGCTGAGCCGCATCCTGCGCGGCGGCGCCGACAAGGCGCGCGCCATCGCGGCCGAGACGATGCGCACCGTGCGGGAGCGCATGGGGATCGTGGGGGCTTAAGAAGACTTGTCGAACGAGCACACAGAGACGCCGAAGCCCACCGAGGAGGGGACGGTCGCCAGCGCGGCCGACGGCCAGTCCATCAACGTCGCGGGCGCGACGCCCGAGATATCCGCCGGGCAGGACGGCGACACGCTCAAGCTCGTGCTCGGCGAGTTCGCGGGGCCGCTCGACCTGCTGCTCTACCTCATCCGGCAGGAGCAGGTCAGCATCTACGACATCCCCATCGCGCGCATCACGGACGAGTACCTGCGCTACCTGCGCATGATGCAGGGCATGGACATCACGGTCGCCAGCGACTTCCTCGTCATGGCCGCGCAGCTCATCGAGATCAAGTCGCGGATGCTACTCCCGCGCGACCCGACGGTGAGCGACGAGGAGTTGCAGTCGGACGACCCGCGCCGCGAGCTGGTCGAGCGCCTGCTCGAACACCAGAAGTACAAGGCCGCGGCCGAACTGCTCTGGTCGCGCGCGACGGTCGAGCGGGCCGTCTACACGCGCGCGCCCTTGGAGACCGACAAGGAGAACCCGGAGGTGTCGGCGGGCGCGTTCGACCTGCTGCGGGTCTTCCAGCAGATACTCGCGCGCAAGAAGGAAGAGGTCTTGATGGAGATCGAGCGCGACGAGGTCACGATGGCCGAGATGCTCGAACGCCTCCGCAACATGATCTACTCGGCCGGCGAGCTGAACATGCGCGACTTCTTCGAGCGCGCCGAGACGCGCCGCGAGCTTGTGCTCGCGTTCCTCTCCGTCCTCGAACTCGTCCGCACGACCGAGATCAAACTCATCCAGCGCCAGACCTTCGGCGACATCATCGCGCGCGTTGGCGCGTAAGAGTTACGACATGAGCAAACGCAGAGGCAGGAAGAGCACGGAAGAGGCGGCCGAAGTCGTCGTCGTCGAGGCCATCGATTTGAACGACGCCGACGAGTTGAACGGCGACGGCGAACTGGCGCTGGCGGACGAAAGTGCCTTGACGGCGGCCGGCGACGAAGACTCGCGCGAGGAGGCCGTCGAGGAACTGGACGAGGCGCTCGACGCCCTGTCCGGCGGCGACGCCGCGCCGGAGGAGGACGTTTTGCCGTCGAACCCGCTCGTCCAGATAGACGTGAGCGGCGAGACCTCCTTCGGCTCGGTCGAGTTCGAGGAAGAGGACTACGGCGAGGGCGACGATGACGACGACGTTGACGACGAAGACGATGATGACGACGACGATGACGATGACGCCGAAGTAGTAGAAGATGATGATGACGACGACGACGTGACCGACGACGAGGCGTCGGACGACGAGAAGGCCGAGTTCGTCGTCTTCGACGCCGAGGCCGAAGACCGCGCCGAGGAGTTCGAGCGGATGCGCTCGGACTTGGCCGCGTCGCAGCCGGCGGAAGGGGCGGACGACGAAATCGCTCCCGGCGGACAGCCGCGCGAGCTGGCCGAGCTGGTCTCCATCTGCGAAGCGCTCATCTTCGTCTCGGAAGACCCGATAGCCGTCAAGGCGCTGGCCGACATCCTCAAGGAGGACAAGGGCTGGGTGCAGGTCGCGGTCGAGGACTTGGCGAAGGAGTTCAACGAGCGCAACGGCGGACTGATGCTGCGCGAGGTCGCGGGCGGCTGGCAGTTCGCCACGCGCCCCGAGTATCACGAGCACGTCCGCACCTACCTCAAGTCGAAGCCGAGCGCCAAGCTCTCGCTCGCGGCGCTTGAGACGCTCGCCGTCATCGCTTACAAGCAGCCCGTCACCGTCCCCGAGATTCTCGAAATCCGCGGCGTCCAGTCCTCCTCGGCCATCAAGACGCTTTTGGACAAGCGCCTCATCGTCGCCAAGGGGCGCAAGGAGACGGTCGGCCGCCCGATGATGTACGGCACGTCGAAAGACTTCCTCCTCCAGTTCGGCCTCAAGGACTTGAGCGAGCTGCCGAACGTCGAAGACTTCGAAGACCTGGCCGGCGGCGGCGAGATGTGACGCGTTGAAGGCTTGGGGAGGGACAAGAGTTTTGGGACTCGTACTGTGTGTCGGCGTGCCGCCGGAAATCCGCGAGAGCGACCCGGAGTACGTCGCTTACTTCGAGCAGCAGGTCGAGGTCATCAACGACGTGCTTGAGCAATTCGGCCTGCCGCCGCACAGCGAGCCGTTCGACGTGGAGGACGAGCGCACGTTCGAGTACGACATGATCGGCCACTCCGGCCTCCACTACCTCCGCCGCGTCGCGGCGCACCTCGCGCTCGGGCAGGAGCTGCCGGCGCCCGGCGACGACGGCGCGGCGAGCGACCCCGTCCTCGACGACTACTACAAAATCTTCGACGTGAACTTCGCGCGGGGGGAATCGTCGGGCATACCCTTCCAGCACCTCATCGTCCACGGCGACGCCGAGGGCTACTACCTGCCCGTCGAGTTCGACGACGTTATCATCCCCGACGCGTCGCTGGAGATCGCAGGCGGCATGCTCGGCTCGTCGCACGCGCTGCTACGCGAGTGCAGGGAGCTTGCCCGGGCGCTCGAACTGCCCGAAGACCTCTCGTTGGAGGACGAGAAGGTCTGGCGGGCCGCCGAGAGTCAGGGCGAGGGCGAGGCGAAGTGGGAGCAGTACGGCGTCGAGTCATACACGTGCCTCGCCTTGATTGAAGCCTGCGAGGCTTCCGTCGAGACCGGCGCGGCCATAGTCTTTGCTTAACTGAAGTCAAAGGTAAGTTCTTGGAAGAGCGACTGCAAAAATTGATAGCGGCGGCGGGGCTCGCCTCGCGGCGCCACGCGGAGGAGTTGATCGAGGCCGGCGAGGTGACGGTCAACGGCGAGGTTGTGCGCGAGCAGGGCACGAAGGCCGACCCCGCGCGCGACCACATCAAGGTGCGCGGCCGCCTGATTAACCCGCTGTTGGAGAAACAGGAGAAGACCTACGTCCTGCTCAACAAGCCGCGCGGTTATCTCTCGGCGCTCGCCGACGACCAGGAGCGCCGCCCGCTCGTCTCTGACCTCGTCCCGCAGTCGCTCGGACGGCTGCACCCGGTCGGCCGACTCGACTTCAACACCGAAGGTCTGATCATCCTGACCAACGACGGCGAGCTGACGAACTACGTCACGTCGGCGCGCAACCACGTCGAGAAGGTCTACGAGGTGAAGGTCAAGGGCGTGCCGCCCGAGGAGCAGGTGGCGCGCCTGCGCCGCGGCATACGCCTCGACGACGGCGTGAAGACCGCGCCCGCCGAGATCGTCAAGACCGACGAGACGAAGACGAACGCCTGGTACGAAGTGAAACTGCGCCAGGGGCGCAACCAGCAGATACGCCGCATGTTCGACTCCATCGGCCACTCGGTCATCAAGCTCCGCCGCGTCCGCATCGGCCCCGTCATCGCCGACGGCATCCTCATCGGCCAGTGGCGCCACCTGACGCCCGTCGAGGTCAAGCGGCTCAAGGGCGGCGGGAGGCCAGCGGCCGCGCGCAAAGGCGCACAGGGGAAGACGGGCGGCGGCCGCGGCGAGCAGGGCGCGGGCACTCAGGCGGATAAACGGCGAAGGAGGTCTGGGGGGCGCAAAGGCGCCTGAGCCGGCCGCGCACGCACAGGGTCGGCCGCCCCGCGTTTCACTTGTCCAGACAGAGAAAAGCCTTACTCATCGGCTTCATCGTTCTCAGCGTCATCGGCATGGTGGCGCGTTATTACAACCAGAAGGAAGAGCGTCGGCGCATGGAGCGCACGCTCGAAACCCTCGCGCGCGCCCAGCGGGAACAGCAGACGCAGAGTCTCTACCCGACGCCGACGCCCACGCCGGCCGACGCGTACGAGGAGACGCGCGACATGTTCGCGAGCGACCTGCCGGGCGAGTCGCTCGAAGCCATCCGTCAGGCCGCCGGCCAGGACTTCAAGCTCATGGAGCTGCGCTTCGGCGACGAGCGGACGACCGCCACCCTCTCGACCGACGGAAAGAACGTGCAGCAGTTCACCCTCCGGCGCGGCCGGAAGCAGGCCGAGGGGCCGAGCCCGGTCAACCTCATCGGAGACAACCCGCTCGCCGACAGTCTCTACGAGCAGAAGGCCGCAGACCTCGCCCTGATACCGAAGCTGGCGCAGGACGCCGTGGCGCGCTCCGGCATCGAAGGCGGGCGCGTGACGAGCGTCACGTTCTCCTACGAGGCCATCCGCTACAAGGGCGAGTCGCCGGTCTGGACTGTGTACGTCGAGCGCGGCACGCCGCCCGACTGGCAGCACAAGTTCGTCAAGTACGACGCGAAAGGGAAGTTCAAGAACGCCTTCTGACCCGCGCTGCGGCTCGCGGGCCGGCGCGTTCCCAAGTACAATCAGTAGTCGGTAGGCTCCGCTCTTAAAAGGTTGATGCGGTCGCGCGGCTGACGCGAGACGACGAATGCTTTTCTACTGACTACTGACTACTGACTACCGACTACTTTTTTTTAGAGGTGGCGATGGATTTCGAGCTTAACGAAGATCAGCGGCAGGTGAAGATGAGCGTGCGCGAGTTCGCCGAGGGCGAGATCGCGCCGCACGTGCGCGAGTGGGACGAGAAACAGAAGTTCCCCGCCGAACTGTTGCCGAAGATGGCCGCCCAGGGGTTCATGGGCGTCATCTTCCCAGAGGAGTACGGCGGGGCGGGGATGGGCTACGTCGAGTACGTCGCCATCATCGAGGAGCTGTCGCGCGTGGACGGCTCGGTCGGCATCTCGGTGGCGGCGCACAACTCGCTCTGCTCGAACCACATCTACCTCTTCGGCACGGAGGAGCAGAAGCGCAAGTTCCTCGTCCCGCTCGCCTCGGGCGAGAAGTTGGGCGCGTGGGGCTTGACCGAGCCGCAGGCGGGCTCCGACGCCTCGGGCACGCGCACCACGGCCGTCCGCCGCGGCGACGGGTGGGTCGTCAACGGCTCGAAGAACTTCATCACGCACGCCATCCACGGCGACACGTGCGTTGCGATGGCCTCGACCGACCGCGCCATGCGCTCGAAAGGCATCACGGCCTTCATCTTCGAGAAGGGGACGCGAGGGTTCGGCCCCGGCAAGAAGGAAGATAAGTTGGGACTGCGCGCCTCCGAGACGGCGAGCGTTATCTTCGAGGACTGCGTCATCCCTGACGAGAATCGCCTCGGGGACGAGGGGCTCGGCTTCATACACTCGATGCAGGTCTTGGACGGCGGGCGCATCTCCATCGCCGCGCTCGCGCTCGGCATCGCGCAGGGAGCGTTCGAGTCGGCGGTCAAGTACTCGAAGGAGCGCCAGCAGTTCGGCCAGCCCATCTCGAACTTCCAGGCCATCCAGTTCAAGCTCGCCGACATGGCGACGCAGCTCGAAGCCGCGCGCCTGCTGACCTACCGCGCCGCCGCGATGAAGGACGCGGGGCGCAAGACGACCAAGGAGTCCTCGATGGCGAAGCTCTACGCCTCCGAGGTCGCTGTCAAAGTCAGCGAGGAGGCCATCCAGATACACGGCGGCTACGGCTACACCAAGGACTACCCGCCCGAGAAGTTCTGGCGCGACTCCAAGCTCTGCACCATCGGCGAGGGCACGAGCGAGATTCAACGACTCATCATCGCCAAGCAGATTCTCAGCAACCCCTAACGA
>JBEVJD010000084.1:0-12096 GCA_040510435.1 Pyrinomonadaceae bacterium
GTAGACGGGCAGGAGACGATCAAGGGCAAAGGTAAGAAGGCGAAAGTTACAGGCGGCGGCGCCGGGCACGTGAGGAAGTTCGACACCTCGAAGGCGGCGAAGGCGGTGCCCGCGGCGCGCGCGTTGAAGGCGAAGGCGCTCGAAGGCGATGTCAACGTAAAGGTCGGGCGCGAGGTCGTGCCGCTCACGCACCTTGAGCGCGTCTACTGGCCGGCCGAAGGGTACACGAAGGGCGACCTCGTGCGTTACTACTACGAGGTCGCCGACTACATCCTGCCTTACCTGAAAGACCGCCCGCTCATCATGAAGAGGTACCCGACCGGCATCGGCGGGCTCTCCTTTCACCAGCACGACGTGAACGAGGCGCCGTCGTTCGTCCGCACCGTGCCGCTCGAAGTCGAGGACGGCGGCGGGCACGAGGTTGACTACATCGTCGGCGACAACGTGGCGACGCTCCTCTACATGGCGAACCTCGGGGCCATCGAGCGCCATCCGTGGCACTCGCGCGTCGCGAAGCTCGAACGCCCCGACTGGTTCGTCTTCGACCTCGACCCCGGCGAGGGCGTCGAGTTCACAACCATTTGCGATGTAGCGCTTACGACGCGCGACGTGCTCGCGCGCGCCGGGCTCGACTCGTACCCGAAGACCTCGGGCTCGCGCGGGATTCACGTCTACGTCCCCGTCGAGCCGAAGTATGACTACGAATCGATAGCGGAGCTGGCCGCGCAGTTGGCGACCGTCGTCGCGCGCGAGCAGTCGGAGGTGGCGACCGTGGAGCGCTCGAAGCGCAAGCGCGGCGAGGGGATGATCTACGTCGATCACATGCAGAACGCGCGGGGCAAGTCGGTCGTCGCGCCCTACTCGGTGCGGCCGAAGCCGGGCGCGACCGTCTCCGCGCCGCTCGAATGGAAAGAGGTCGAGCGCAGGAAGATTAAGACCTCGGACTTTCACATCGGGAACATGCTCCGTCGCGTCGAGGACAAGGGCGACCTCTTCGTCGCGGTGCTGAAAAAGCGCCAGCGACTCGAAGAAGCCTTCGAGCGCGCGCGGGAAATGTTCGAAGAAGGCTCGAAGCAGAAGGCGCGGCGCGCGCCAGGCTGAAGGAGTGTCTCTCCCCGGGCCCCCGAGCCTCACGCCGAAGGGTTTTGTTTGGCGGCAGACGTTTAGCAAGGAGGTTGAGGATGTCATCACGTTACGGCGAACGCGGCCACGGGCGCTACGGCGAACCCGAAGACGACCGCACGGAAGACAGGTATCAAGAGCGCGACGCGGAGAGGGGCTACGGCCCTCCGGGCGGCCGCCCCGAGCGCGGCCCCGATTACGGCCTCTCCCGCCGCGGCGGTTACAACGCCACGCGCGGCGGCGGCTATGGACGCGAGTACGGACAGGGGCGCGACTACGACGCGCGCGAGTACGGCTCGCGCGACCTCGGCTCGCGCCACGACGCGCGCGACCCCGGCACGCGCGACTACGGCTCGCGCTACGGGCGCGAGGTGTTCGAGCGCGGCGGCTACGCGGGCTCCGCGCGCCGCCAGGAGGGCGATGACTACGGGCGCGGCTACGGCGTGCGCGTCTACGGGCGCAACTACGAGCGGCGCGACGAACGCCCCTTCAAGCGCGACGACGACGAACGCGACGAGGTGCGTGACTACGACACGGACTACGGCCGCACGACGAGCCGCTTCTACGGGCGCAGCGGCTACGAGTACGGGCGCGACGATTACGAGAGCGACCGCGGCGACGACCGCGACCGGCGCGTGGCGCGCGGGCGCGCTGACGACGACCGCGAGGGCGGCAGTTGGCTCGACCGCGCGGCCGACCATGTGCGCTCCTGGTTCGGCGGCGACGACGACGAACGCGGGCACGGCGACGACGCGCGCAGGGCTTACGGGCGCGGCGACGGCAAGTTCCGCGGACGCGGCCCGAAGAACTACCGGCGCTCCGACGACCGTCTGCGCGAGGAGGTCTGCGACCGCCTGACCGACAACGAGTGGCTCGACGCCTCGGACGTTGAGGTCAACGTCGTCGCGGCCGAGGTCATCCTGACGGGGGTGGTGGACAGCCGCTACGCCAAGCGGCTGGCCGAGAACATCGCCGAATCGGTCTCGGGCGTCTCGAACGTGCAGAACAACCTGCGCGTTCAGAACTATCAGGCCGGCCCTGAAGCGCCGCGCGCCAGCCTTGAGGCGCAGCTCGCGGGCATGAACACGCCGCTGCCGGCGGCGACCCCGGCGACCGACATCACGGCCACGACCGACACGACCGACATAGACGACATCGGCCGCACGTCGTCGAGGGCCGCGGGGCAGAGCTGAGTTAAGCGTGATACGTGATGAGTGATAAGTGATGAGAAGTCAGACACGGGCTCTGCCTTCTCTTATCACTCATCACTCATCACTTATCACACCTTCAGAGGTTGTTATGGCTGAGGCGAAGACGGCACGCGTCGCGGCGGAGGTCGTACACGGGGCGCGCGCGTGCTTGAGGGCGCGGCGGAAGATTACGACGCACTGCTGGGTTGGATCGGCGAGTCGCGCTTCGCGCTGCTGGGCGAGGCTTCGCACGGTACGCACGAGTTCTACAGGGAGCGCGCCGAGGTCACGAAGCGGCTCATCACGGAGCGTGTAGGAGGGTGTTGGGTGTTAGGTTCCAGGTGATGCCTTTTCCCAAAACCCAAAACCTAAAACCCAACACCCGCCCTAACAGTACAAGGGGAGACATAAATGCCGGACTTAAACATACGCATCCGCGCCGGGAGCGACGAGACGAAGACGCAGCAGATTTTCAACCAGATCGCCAGCGCCATCCTGGCGGGGAAGTTCACGCGCGGCGACGCGATCACGTCCGAGCGCGCGCTCGCCGAACAGCTCGGCGTCAGCCGCAACATCGTGCGCAACGCCTACCGGCGGCTCGAAGAGCACGGCCTCATCGAGACCTTCAGCACCTCGGGCCGACGCGTCCGCGGCGCGAAGCGGAGCCGCACGGCCGGAGGGCAGGCCGGCGTCGCCAGCCGCGACCGGCGCACGTTGCAGACGACGCCCGAGCCGCCGCGCGGCAACTCGGCGGTGAAGAATTCGGCCGGCCGTCGGCGCGGCTGAAACTGATCGGAGGGGAACATGCCGGAGCGAAAAGACGGGGCGGGCCGCGACGACGAGCGGCAGGTGCGCGGCCGTAAAGGCCCCGACACGCAGGCGCGCAGCGAGAAGAAACGGCGGCCGGCAGGCAAGCGCGGCGCAAACACCGGCCGCGCCGTCCCCAAAGTCAGCAAGCACGACCCCGCCCGCGGCGACACCTCGGGCGACGGACTGCATTAGGGAAGGTGTTGGGCACTGGGTTTTAGGTTTTGGTTTCAACCAGCACCCAGCACCCAACACCCAGCACCTATTCCTTCTTCCCCCGTCCAGACCAGAACATCCTGTAGACGGTGACGGCGCTGCCGGCGACGGCGACGAGGGTGAGGGCGTAGACGATGTAGTTGAAGGCGTCGGAGTTCATGAAGTCGAGGAAGCGGCGGCCGAAGTAGAGGATGAGCAGCGCCTCCGCCGCGAAGCGGAGCGTGCGGCCGGCGAAGACTGCGGTGAACATGCGACCCCGGTCGCACTGGAGCGCCGAGGCCGTCATCATCGTGAAGCGGAACGGGAACGGCGGCGGCAGCGCCGAGGCGATGAAGACGACCCAGCCCGTGTTGCGCTCGACCTTGCCCTTCAACTTCCCGAAGCGTTTCGGCCCGACCAGGCGCTCGACGCCGCCCGCGCCCACGCGCCGCATGACGAGGTCGAGCAGCGCCACGCCCGCCACCGTCCCGGCCGCGCCCGACACGGCGTAGACGATCCACATCCAACTCGACTCCCCGCCCTGTCCGTGGATGAGCGCGAAGAGCAGCAGCTCGTTCGCCAGCGGCATGTAGAAGAAGGAGGAGTCGAACGTTTCGAGCAGGAAGGGGCCGAACACACCGAGCTTCAGGAAGAAGTTGATGAGCGAACGCGCCCACGACGAGGACGCCAGGAGAAGTATCAGGGGTGTCTGCACGCGCGGGATGCTAACGAAACTCTTTCCGCTCTTTACGGATTCTTTGTGCGCTTTGCGTTACGGGGTCGAGTGCCGAAGTTGAAGCCGGTCAACGGGCGGCTTCGATAATCTCCAGTCCCTCTTCGTCGGCGAGGACGGCCGAGTCGGCCATCCCCACGAAGAGCCCGCTCTCGACGACGCCCACCAGCGACTTCAACTCGCGCTCCGTCCGCGCCGGGTCTGGAATCTCGACGCAGCGACAGTCGAGGATGTAGTTACCGTTGTCCGTGACGAAGGGCTCGCCGTTCGCGTCTCGCCGAAGCGCGGGCTCGACGCCCGTCACGACTCCGACCCCGCGCGCCGTCAGCTCCCAACCGAACTGCACCACCTCGACGGGCAGAGGGAAGCGGCCGAGCATCTCGACCTGCTTCGACCGGTCGGCGATGACGACGAAGCGGCGCGCGGCCGAGGCCACGAGCTTCTCGCGCAGGAGTGCGCCGCCGCCCCCCTTGATGAGCGCGAGACTGGGCCCGATCTCGTCCGCGCCGTCAATGGCGATGTCCAGCTCGCCGGCCTCGCCGAGCGTGACGAGCGGAATCCCAAGGGCCCGCGCCTGCTCCTCCGTCCGGCGCGAGGTCGGCACGCAGCGCACGCGCAAGCCCTCGACGCGGACGCGCTCGCCCAGGCGCTCGACCAGCCAGTACGCGGTCGTGCCCGTGCCCAGCCCCACGCGCATCCCGTCCTCGACGAACTCGGCCGCCTTGAACCCGGCCCTCTGCTTTGCGTCCACCTGCTTTCGCCCTCCCGCGGCTCAAGTCTAACTCAGAGACTTTTAAACCATCACCGACCTCGCGCCGAGGAAGGCCGCGCACAGCCTCTCGTCGCCCGACGCTTCGACCCGGCGCGCGGCTTCTTCATCGTCGAGCGCGTTGAAGAAGAGCCGCCAGGCCGCGTCCGCGTCGAGCCGCAGGCGCGCGTTCGCATCTGAAGCCTCGCCCTCGCGCAGCTCCCAGCCCCGCCCGCTACGCACGACGTGCCACACCCCGCCGGCCTCGCCTTCGACGTGGACGGAGAGCGCGCTGCCCGCCGCCGCCTCCACGCGGCGCAGCGCATGCGGGAGCGCGTACATCGAAAGCTCTATGACGGGGCCGAGCCAGCGGCGCGAGTCGAGCGCGGCGGCCCCGACCGCGTCGCGTATCTGCGCCTGATGGTGCCACTTCTCCGTGTACTCGCGCCCCACGTCCATCCAGTTGGCCGAGCGCGACTCGCCGGCCCACGCGACGGGGATGGCCGCCTCTTCGTCGGGCGCGAGCGAGACGAACAGCTCCGCCAACTGCGGCCCCGTCCATTCGAGCAGGTCTGTGAGCACGCGCGGGCTGAACCGTCGTGCCACCTCGACCCACTTGGTGTTCAACTGGTTGATGAAGGCGACGATCTCTTCGTAACTTCCGAGCTTCGCGGCGGACGGCCTGTGTCCGTCGCGCTGCGCGGACAGACGCCGCAGGTCTGTGTCGAGGAGGTGCGCGGCCACGTCCTTCACAGTCCACTCGCGCGCCACCGTCGGGCGCGACCAGTCGGACTCCGAGAGCCCGCGCAGCAGAGAGACAAGCTCCCGCTGAAGCGGTAGGAAAAGCTCTGCCGTGTCTGTTCGCTTCACTTCGACACTCCTCGGCGCGCGCGGCGGCGGAAAAAGCGCTATTATGTTGCCCTCTCCCGAACCTCGCAACAGATTTGTTTGCTCGCGGACACAGTTGTCAAAACAGGTGGCCGCTAAGATGGACGTTTGATGACAACCGAGGTGTACCAGCCCGAGCAGAAGGAGCGCGAGCGCCGCGACGCGGCCGTTGACACGGCCGAGTTTCCGCCCGTGCGCCGCATCGTCGATAAGGCTTACGCGCGCGCGACGGGCTCGCCGCTCGTCCACGGCAACGGCGTGCGGCTCCTCGTGGACGCCGAGCAGAACTACCCCGCCTGGCTCGAAGCCATCAAGGGCGCGCGCCGCACGATTCACTTCGAGAGCTTCATCATCCACGAGGACGAAGTGGGGCGCCAGTTCGCCGAGGCTCTCTCCGCGAAGGCGCGCGAGGGCGTGAAGGTGCGCGTCGTCTACGACTGGCTCGGCGCCGTCGGCAAGACCTCGCGCCGCTTCTGGCGCAACCTGCGCGACGCGGGCGTCGAGGTCAAGGGCTTCAACCCGCCGCGCTTCGACGAGCCCTTCGGCTGGTTCAACCGCGACCACCGCAAGATGATTTCGGTGGACGGGCAGCTCGGGTTCGTCATGGGTCTCTGCGTCGGGCGCGACTGGGTCGGGCGGCCCGAGAAGGGCATCGAGCCGTGGCGCGACACCGGCGTCGAGATACGCGGCCCGGCCGTCGCCGACATGGACGCGGCCTTCGCGCGCGTGTGGGAGACGGCGTGCGGCGAGAAGATTCCCGACGAGCAGATGCCCGCGCGCGACTCCATCGAGCCGGGCGGCGAGGTGGCCGTGCGCGTCATCGCCACCGAGCCGAACACGGTCGGGCTCTACCGTCTCGAACAGCTCGTCGCCGCGGGCGCGCGCTCGTACCTGTGGCTGACGGACGCCTACTTCGTCGGCACCAACATGTACGTGCAGGCTCTGCGCGCGGCGGCGCAGGACGGCGTGGACGTGCGCCTGCTGGTGCCGAGCGCGAGCGACATCCCGGTGGTCTCGGCGCTCTCGCGCGCCAACTACCGCGCGCTGCTTGAGGCGGGCGTGCGCGTCTTCGAGTGGAACGGGCCGATGATCCACGCGAAGACCTCGGTGGTTGACGGCAAGTGGGCGCGCGTCGGCTCGACCAACCTCAACGTTGCGAGCTGGATGGGCAACTGGGAGCTGGACGTGACGATTGAGAACGAGGGCTTCGCGCACGAGATGCAGGAGATGTACTGCCGCGACCTCGAACACGCGACCGAGATCGTCATCAGCGACCGGAAGCGCGTGAAGCCCATCGGCCCGCCGCGGCCGAGGAAGGGCCGGCGCCAGCGGACGAGCCGGAAGGGGAGCACCAGCCGCGCGGCCGCGGGCGTCATCGGCGTGGGCAGCGCCGTCGGCGCGGCCATCACCAACCGGCGCGTGCTCGGGCCGGCCGAGGCGCGGCTGATGGGGATGGCGGGGGGCGTGCTGCTCGGGCTCTCGATCATCGCCGTCAAGTGGCCGCGCGGCATCACGTACCCGCTGGCCTTCATCGGCACGTGGGTCGCGCTCGCGCTCTTCATCCGCGCCTACAAACTCCACAAGGGCGAGACCCTCTCGCGCGAAAAGGAGATGTGCGAGCCGCCCCCGTCGCCCGCCCCCGAGCGCGAGGGACGCTGATTCGAAGGGGTGTCGGGTGTGAGGTGTTGGGTTTTGGTTTTAACCAGCACCCGGCACCCAGCACCCAACACCCTTCCCAAACAGAGGAGAGCTTAAAGAGATGAGACTAGGTGGCGCACGCGAGAGTGGGAACGTTGAAGACCGGCGCGGGTTCGGGATTCCCGGCGGCGGGAAGGCCATCGGGGGCGGGTGCGGGACGCTTGTTATTATCATCCTCGCGCTCGTCTTCGGCGTTGACCCGAGCCAGTTGCTGGGCGACGGCGGCGCGCCGCAGCAGCAGGGCCCGCCGCCGGCCACGCGCACGGGGCCGCAGCAGCAGCAGCAGGCCGACTCCGAGTCGCAGTTCGTCAGGCGCGTGCTCGCCACGACCGAGGACACCTGGAAGGAAGTCTTCCAGCGCAACGGGAGCCAGTACCGCGAACCCGCCCTCGTGCTCTTCACGGGGCAGGTGCAGTCGGCGTGCGGGCGCGCGGGCGCGTCGGTCGGGCCCTTCTACTGCCCCGGCGACGAGAAGGTCTACATCGACCTCTCCTTCTTCGAAGACCTGCGCTCGCGCTTCCGTGCGCCGGGCGACTTCGCGCAGGCTTACGTCATCGCGCACGAGGTCGGCCACCACGTCCAGCAACTGCTGGGCACGTCCGACAAGGTGACGCAACTGCAACGGCGCGCGCGGAGCGAGGCGCAGGCCAACGACCTCTCCGTCCGCCTGGAGCTACAGGCCGACTGCTACGCGGGCGTCTGGGGCTTCTACGCCAAGCAGCGCGACATCCTCGACCCGGGCGACCTTGAGGAAGCGCTGGGCGCCGCCTCCGCCATCGGCGACGACCGCCTCCAGCGCGAGTCTGGCGGGAGCGTCGTCCCAGACTCCTTCACACACGGCTCTTCCGCGCAGCGCACGCGTTGGTTCCGCGCCGGCTTCGACTCCGGCGACCTCCGCCGCTGCGACACCTTCAGCACACGCAGCCTCTAACAGAACCGCGAGCGGTAGCGAGCGGGTGCGGGTGACATCAAGAGGTCTGACTGAAGTCACCCGCACCCGCTCGCTACTGCTCGCGGTTCTGACTTAACGGAAAAAGAGTGAGACGCTCATGGCGAGGCCGATGAGGATGACGGCGACGCGGACGAAGCGGCGGCCGAGTCGGTAGGCGAGGCGCGCGCCGGAGTAGCCGCCCGCGACGGCCGCGAGCGTCATCACCAGCACGTCCGACCAGATGACCGCGCCCCAGACGACGAAGCAGACGGCGGCCACGCCGTTGATGCAGATGGCGAGCAGGTTCTTCAGCGCGTTCATCCGGTGGATGTCGTCGAAGCCCAAAAGCCCCAGCGCCGCCAGCATCAGGATGCCTATCCCCGCGCCGAAGTAGCCGCCGTAGACCCCGACCAGAAACTGAAAGACCAGCGCCCCGGCCCACCACGCGCGCGTCGGCTCCTGCCCTTCTTCGCGGCCGGCGCGCAGGCGCCGCGAGATCGGCTCCTGCGCCGCGAGCAGCAGCGTCGCGAAGAGGATGAGGAAGGGGACGAGGCGCCCGAACGTCTCCGACGGCGTACGCAGCAGCAGCACCGCCCCGAGCACGCCGCCCAACAGCGACGGCGCCGCGAAGAGCAGGAACGTCCGCGTCCCGCCCTTCAACTCGCTCCGGAAGCCGTAAGCGCCCGCCAGCGACGCCGGCCACAGCGCGACCGTGCTCGTCGCGTTCGCCAGCACGGGGTCGCGCCCCACCCACAGCAGCGCCGGGAACGACACCAGCGTCCCCCCGCCCGCCATCGAGTTGATCATCCCCGCCGCGAACGCCGCCGCCGCGACCACCACTTCCTGCCAGAGGTTCACGCGCCGATGATAACAGTAGTCAGGAGACAGTAGGCAGGAGACAGTAGGCAGTTGAAGGCCGGTTGAGGAGCCCCGGAGGGGCGGCACGTTTGAGGAGCCCCGGAGAAGCAGCATGTTTGAGGAGCCCCGGAGGGGCGGCATGTTTATAGTCCTCGGCGTTAATAATTTTGATAAGCTTCGGAGGAGCGGCATGTCGATGTCGCCCCTGACGGGGCTCTGGATGAATTAGAACGTCGGGGCTATAAACATCCCGCCCCTCCGGGGCTCTTAACTGCCTACTGCCTACCGCCTACTGCCTACTGCCTACTGCCTACTGCTATCATCGACGCGTGCCGATAAAGTTATTATCCGCCTGCCTCGTCTTTCTCGCCCTCGTCTGCGCGGCGCGCGCGCAGGAGGGCGAGATGGCGGGCGCGTTGCGCGGCGTGGTCTTGGACGAGAGCGGCGCGCCGGTGGCGGGCGCGGTCGTCTCGCTGACGGTGCAGAGGTCTGTGGACGTGTCCGCCGCGAAGACGAACGGCGAGGGGCGGTTCGAGTTCACGCAGCCCGGCCGCTTCCCCTTTTCGCTGTCGGTCACGGCCGAGGGCTTCGCGCGCTTCGGGCGTGTGTGGAAGGAGGGCGAGTGGGACGGCGGCGAGGTGCGCGTGGTGCTCGTGCCCGCGTCCTTCGTCGAGCGCGTGACGGTGACGGCCGCGCGCACCGAGACGCGTCTGGCGGAGACGGCGGCGAGCGTCGTCGTGTTGGGCGAAGAGGAGCTTGAGAGTGCCGCTGCCTTAACGTCGGACGACGTGCTGCGGCAGGTGCCGGGCTTCCAACTCTTCCGGCGCACGTCGAGCCGCGCGGCCAACCCGACGGCGCAGGGCGTCTCTCTGCGCGGCGTCGGCGCGAGCGGGGCGAGCCGCGCCGTCGTGCTCTACGACGGCGTGCCTCTGAACGACCCCTTCGGCGGCTGGGTCTACTGGGCTCGCGTGCCGCGCGAGGGGCTGGCGCGCGTCGAGGTCTTGCGCGGCGCTTCGTCCTCGCTCTACGGTAGCGGCGCGCTCGGCGGCGTCGTGCAGTTCGTCCCGCGCCGAGCCGCAGAGACGCAACTGCGTTTCGAGAGCTCTTACGGCACGCAGCGCACGCCCGATGCTTCCGTCTACGCGGGCACGTCGCGCGCGGGGTGGGAACTCGCGCTCTCCGCGCAGACCTTCAGCACGGGCGGCTACGTGCTCGTGGATGGGCGCGAGCGCGGGAGCGTGGACACGCCCGCCGCCTCGCGCAACGCCTACGGCGAGCTGTACGCCGGCCGCCGCCTGGCGCGCGGGCTCCGAGTCTTCGCGCGCCCCTCGTACTACGGCGAGTCGCGCCGCAACGGCACGCCGCTACAGTTCAACCGCACGCACGTGCGCCAACTCGCCGCGGGGCTGACGTGGGAGACGACTCGCGCCGGGGTCTTCGACCTGCGCGCGCACGGCTCGTCACAAGTCTTCGACCAGAGCTTCACGGCGGTCGCGGCCGACCGCGCGAGCGAGACGCTGACGCGACTCCAACGCGTGCCGGCGCAAGGGTCGGGGCTCTCACTTCAGTGGTCGCGCGCGGCGGGCACGCGCAACGCGCTCGTCGCGGGCGTCGAATGGTCGGAGGCGCGCGGCGCGAGCGACGAGCTGGTCTACGTGGCGGGGCGGCCTTCTTCGCTGGTGGGCGCGGGCGGGCGCGCGCGCGGCGCGGGCTTCTACGTCCGCGACGCCTTGCGCGTGTCCGACCGTTTCGTCGTCACGCCGGGAGTGCGTTTCGACCGCTGGCGCAACTACCGCGCGCAGCAGACGACGCGCCCGCTCGCGGGCACGGCCTTGACCGTCAGTTTTCAAGAGCGCACGGAGACGGCCTTCAGCCCGCAGCTCTCGGCCGTCTTCAGACTGTCGGGCGCGCTCTCGCTCAACGCGACGTTCGCGCGCGCCTTCCGCGCGCCGACCCTGAACGAGCTGTATCGTTCGTTCCGCGTCGGCAACGTCGTCACGCTCGCCGACGAGAATTTGCGCGCCGAGCGCCTGACGAGCGGCGAGGCCGGCCTCCTCTTCAACTCGACGCGCCGGGGGACGGCGGCGCGCGCCAATCTCTTCTGGATGGACGTGACGCGCCCCGTCGCCAACGTGACGCTTTCGGTCACGCCGGCCCTCATCACGCGCCAGCGGCGCAACCTCGGCCGCACGCGCTCGCGCGGCTTCGAGGCGGAGTTCGAGCAGCGACTCGGGCGCAACTGGACGGCCTCAGCCGGGTACTTGTTCGTTAACGCGCGCGTCGCGAGCTTCCCCGCCGATGTCACTCTTGAGGGCCGGCGGCTCCCGCAGGTCGCGCGCCAGCAGATCAGTTTCCAACTGCGCCACGCCGGCCGCGGCCCCCTGACCTTCGCCCTGCAAGGCCGCGCCTCGGGCGCGCAGTTCGACGACGACCAGAACCTTTTGCGGCTCGGCGGCTACTTCGCGCTCGACGCCTTCCTCTCGCGCCGCCTCGGCGGCGGCGTAGACATCTTCGCCGCCGCCGAGAACCTCACCGGGCAACGCTACGAAGTGGGACGCACCCCAGTCCTCACACTCGGTCCGCCCACGTTCGTGAGAGTGGGATTGCGGCTCCGGCTGGGTGAAAACAGTAGGCAGTAGGCAGATGGCAGTAGGCAGTTAAGGTAAGAATATTTTATAGCGGTTGGCAGTTGAGTGTGACCGTTAAGAGGCGGGCACAGCCCGCCTCTTAACGGTAGGACAAATAGTCCCAGTCAAATCCAAGTCGCTGTAAAGGAACAGGTCTCAACGAAGAGGAGGCGTCGAGATTAACTACTCGACGCCTCCGCTTACTCTGACTGCTGTTCTCTTGTTGTTACTGCCTTACTGCCTACCGCCTACTGTTCTTCACAGCCTCCCGGTGGCGACGAGCAGTTCGGCGTTGAGGA
>JBEVJD010000085.1:0-7295 GCA_040510435.1 Pyrinomonadaceae bacterium
CTGAATCGGACAGACCAACGTGCAACTCGTGAAGAAGACGTTGACCACCACCACACGGCCCTGAAACAGATCAGTGTAGAAGCGCACGCGCCTGCCGTCCTGATCCAGCACTTCGACTTCCGGAATCGAGAGACGTGCGCCTTCGGCTTCGGTAACGCCGGGCCGCCCCGTGTCAAGATTAGTATTGCAGGAATGACTTGAGGCGAGAAGGGGCATCTGGTACTTCCCGCTAGGTGGCGCCACCGAGCGGGCGAGCGCGTTCTCGTGAACGACTATCTGGTTGGCAGGCCTGTCAGCTCGCTCAGCTTGGGCATGGTTCATATAAATCATCAACCGAGCACGGCCCGCAATGGCACAATCAACGTATTGCGAGATGGGTACGCGAAGGAGCCGGTCGTGTACCCTTCGGGCTGTACAGCTTTGTGAGAATGAAGTAGAGGTGTCGGGATCGAAAACTCTGATTAAAATACAGTCAATATCACGTCCGGCGCTTATTTAAATCGGCCTTCACGGCCGGCGCTGGCGGACGTTTCCTTCTGGCCACGTGTGTGGCTGATTGTTCCACCCCAGCAACTCCGGACATATCATTACCCGTCGAACTCCCGTCGCGCCCTTTGATCACGTCGCGGGCTTTCTCCATCGTCGCTTCGTCCGCGTGTAAATACACTTGGAAGCTCTCGTAACTGGTGTGCCCGGATTCAAGTGTCTACACTGTAAAGGACGCTTTACAGTGTAGATTTACAGTTATGGGTATAAGCGGATGATTAAAGTTTATGGCGTCGTCGCCGACTAAAGTATTGTCAGCACATCCGCAGTCGTGAAAACTCGCGGCAGGGTGAGCGTCGCGTACACACCGGCTAGGGCGGTAATCATCTCCATAAAGCGCCGTTCAATCTCCGCGGTGTTGTCCTCGTAACGCGTGGCGAGTCTTAGATCTGCGGTCACGACTGCCTCGGTACCGATTTGCGTCCCGTCGGCAGACACGCCGAAGCTAGCGTAGGCGAGGACAATCACATCCTCCGCCGAAAAGTCGAAGTCGCGCAGACGTCTGGCCCAGCGGCGCAGGTAGCGCCCCTTTTTGAACGTCCGGCAGTCCGACAGGATGGAGGCGGCGAAGACGGGTGTGCGACGGTGTAGGATGTTTGCGGTTTGCTGGGTGATCCAGAGGCTGTTGGTGAAAGAGGCCACCCGCGCGTAAGCGCCGGCGGCCTCGACTTGCAGGAGCGTCGGCGGCCTGCCGACCGCCAACCTCACGTGGCGCTCGTACACGCGGCGGATGACGCCCTTGTCGAACAGGACGCTACTTGGTCGGGAGGTCAACCTCGTCTCCCTCCGCGCCCTCTTCGAGTGACTCAGCGCCATCGTTCCAGATGCGGTCGCGCTCCTCCTCGCTCAAGTCTTCGTAGCTCCGAGCTTCGGCCTCCGCTTGCCTGCGCTCGTCGTCGCTCAGTCCCTTCCACCAGCGGGCGGTGAGAGGGTCGAGGCCGCGCTGATAAACGAGCAAACCCTCGTCTGCCTCGACGAGGGTCAACTCGTCACCGGGGTGCAGGCCACGTTTCGCCAAGACATGAGGCGGGATAGTAACCTTGCCGTCATCATCGACAATCAGCTTTTCCATAACTCGGCTTCTCCGTCTGTCCGGCAAGCGCCCACTTGAGCTACTGACACCGGATGCCGACATTCTACAACGCTTCACCCTCACACCGGAATATCGCCCCGGACGAGTGCCAAAGAGCTGGCCGTCGTTACAGTTCGAGCGCGTTGAGGTGACTCGCCTGGTAGGTTTCAGCAGACTGCTCTTTAGGCGCGCGCGTGGGTGACGGCGGTGGCGCATCCGTATTCGCGACAAGGCTCTGCGTGTTGAATGTCTCGCGCCCCGAAATTCGGTAAGGCGTCTTGCGGTGGTTCAGCTTGGCCTGTTCGAGGTTGTCGAAGATCCTGCGCGCGGTGGCGTAAGGCACCGGGAACTGAGTCTTCGGCTGCGCGACGCGCCGCGCGCCGCGACGGCCGTTGTAACCGACCACATGAAATAGCCCGTCACCTTCCGCGATCAACTCTATCTCGTAGACCTTGTCGCTGCGCCCTTCACGGTAGAACAGCTTGACCCTCTCGACCACTTCACTCATAGCGCCACCGTCGAAGCAGGCTGGTAGATGATGCGTTGGTTGGTCGAGCCTCGCCACTCCCCGGCGTTGCGGGATAGCTGGGCGACGAAGGGGCCGTCGATCAGAATGTCCGCGTGCGAGAGCGCCTCTTCGACCGTCGCCTCTCCGCGAGCGCGCAGGGCTTCCAGCGTGTAGCCTGTGTACAGAGTAACGTGCAGGCCGCGTTCTTTGAGCGCGCCTAGCAGGGCGGCCAGACCTTCCGGCTGGAGGAAAGGCTCACCGCCCAAGACAGTGACCCCGTCCTGCGGCTCGCCATGGCTGTCCAGCACCATGTCAACGACCTCGCTCACCGTCAGCTCTACGCCGCCCCGAGGGTCATGGGTCTCCTGCACGTAACAGCCGGGGCATCGCAACAAGCATCCCGATAACTGCACGACGCTGCGGCGGCCCGGCCCTTCTACCACCGAGTTGTGATAGACGCGGTAGACGCGGAGGGTCGGGTCGAAAGACTCGGCCGGGGCGAGCGAGGTGTTGATGGGCGGCACGCGGGCGGGGCGGCCGCAGTTGACCGCCTCGGCCCGTGTCAACAGGTCTGCGGTCAGGCCGGCGACATCTCCTGCACTCAACCCCTCGACCGTCAGCTCTCCGGTTTCTTGGTCAATGATCCAAGTGGCTTCCGCCATGCGACTCGACCGCCTCTCTATTAGGATTCAGCCGTTCGACTACCTGCCGCCTAACTCTTCTGCCGAACCTGTCGGAGCGTCTGCGGGCGGACGTAATATTCCCCCGTGTTCTCCTCGCGGGCCGGCGCGCCGACGAGGTCGGTGACGAGCTTGGCGATGTCGGAGCACGCCGACCCCTGCACGCCTTCGACCAGTAACTCCATCTCGCCGGTCTCTTCCTTGATCGTGAACTCGATTTCGGGCATGGTCTTCTCCTTAGAACCGGACTCTGATTTTCACGACGCCGCCGCTCGCGGTGCGCTGCATCGTTCCGTTCACGCGCGCCGCGACCTGAGCGACCGCCAGTTCGTTGTAAGTCGCGCGCAGGCGCGGAAGGAACTTCCCGCCGAGCGCGCGCGTCTTGTCCAGATCGTCCAGCACGGGCGCGTAGCCGCCGCCCTCGACGCGCGTAAAGCCGATGTCGCCGAAGCCGTTGCCCACCACGCCGCGCGGCACGATGACGTCCGCCCTCGTCTCGGCCTGCTCCGCCCAGTAGCGACCCATCGCGAGATTCTCGCCCTGCCTGACCTGCGTACAGCCAATCTGTTCGAGCGCACTGACGAGGAGAGCGCGGTCTTTGAAGACCACCTCGGTGAAAGCCAGATACTTGCTCATGCCTCTTACCTTTCTGTTTGCGTGTCGCCCGCGGGCGCGGCTACATCTCCAAAGCGCGCTCGCCGCCGGTGACATCGGTAATGGGCGCGACCGAGTCGCCGCCCGCGTCAATCGCCATGTGATTCCTCGCCCACTCGCGAAGGGACTCGACCTGCTCGCGCTTCACCAAGCTCGTGGGCTGAATTTGCCGAGCGCGCGTGACGATGTCGCGTGTCTCAACTTCGCGCTCCCCGTCCATGAAGGCGTGCAGAAGCCCCGCCTTGACCGCCGCTTCGATCTCCGCCCCGGAGAAGTCACTTGTAGCAGCGGCCAACTCATCAAGGTCGAAGTCGTCGGGGTTGCGGCTGCGTTTGCGCAGGTGGACGCCGAAGATTTCGCGGCGATCTTCCTCGGTCGGCAGGTCTACGAAGACGATGTGCGAGAAGCGTCCCTGCCTCGTCTGCTCCGCCGCCAGGCCCCGCACGTCGTTCGCAGTGCCTATGACGAACACGTCCGACTGCTCCTGCATCCAGTTGAGCAGGTACGCGATGGTGCGCGCGGTCTCGCCGCCGTCCGTCCGCGAGGACGACTCCAAACCGCCGACCGCCTTCTCGAACTCGCTGATGCCAAGGATGCCCTTGAGCGTCGTGGCGATGGAGCGCGCGCGCTTGATGGTCATCGCAGACGAGCCGATAACGCCGCCTCCCTCGCCCATGACGCTTCCGAAATCGAGGTCGAGGAGCGACTTGCCGAGGACTGACGAGGCGATCTTCTTCGTGAGGTCTTTGCCGCAGCCGGGCAGGCCGACCATCAGCAGCCCCTTCATCGGCTCGACGCCGTAGGCGCGCGCGGCCGGCGTGAACGTCGCCGCGGCCTCGGTCAGAATGCGCCGCAGGTTGTGGTAGCCGCCGAGGTTGTCCTCCGGCTCGGCGTGCGTGTAGGTGAGCGCGCCCGTCCCCTTGATGACCGACTTCTTCTCGTCGAGGACGACGGGCAGCGCCTCGGCCGTCAGCCCGCCGCCGCTGATGATGGCTTTCGCCAGGACGTTCTCGATGCCTGTCTCCGTCAGGCCGAGCAGCGCCTGCACGAGCTGCTCGCGCGTGCGCTCGTCCACCGAGACGGGGACGCCCTTGCCCTCCAGCTTCTGCATCTGCACGTCGAGCATGATGGTTACTTCGCGCTCGTCGGGCAGCGGCAGTTCAATCGCCTTCACCTCCTTCTCCAGCGCCGGGATGTCGGGGAATCCCCGCTCGACGAAGAGCACGGTCGTGTGCTTCGCCTTGATCTCCCACGCGAGTTCGCGCAGGCGGCGCACGAGCTGCGGGTCCTGCTGCCCGTAGGGTGCGAGGTAGGGACTGTAGTCGCACAGCACGAACAGTCCCTTCTGCTGTTTGCCGATGTACTCAAGGACGCCGATGGGGTCGAGGGTGTCGGGGATGGGCAACTCCTCTTTGCCCCTGACCTCGCGCCCGACCGTCTGGCGCAGGCCCGTCGTGCGGCTCCAGACGTAGAGACCCTTGTCCTTCTCCTTGTGGCACTTCAACTGTGCGACCGCGTGCATCACGCGGCGGAAGCGCCCCTCCTCGTGCGTGTTCGCCGCGATGAGCGGGTAGCGGGCGCGGATCAGCACGTCTAGTTCGGTGACCAGCTTTTGCAGAGATTCGTTTGACACTGCGACTATTCCTTCCGGCGTAGGAGTTGAGTTGAAAGAGAGAGGGGCATGTCCGCCCTGCGGCGAAAACGTCCCTCTCACTTCGGAGACTGGTTGTCGGCCTAGAGTTCGAGAGCGGCCATGCGGCTCGGCTGTGCGAGCGTCTGCGCGTCGCGGTAGGTCAGCTCGATGATGTCGTCGAGCACCGCCTTGACGTGGACGCTCTCTGCTATCCGCTTGCCTTTTCGTTCGGGCTTGGCGGCCAAGCGTTCGAGGCTCGCGACGAGGCGCTCCAGCTCGGCGTCCGACTGGAAGTTCATGAGCCTGAACCAGCGCGCCATGTTGCGCGCCTTCTTCGCGGTCGCGCCCGGCAGGAACTCCTTCTGCTGGAGCGCCTCGTGCATCTTGACGGCCGACTCGTACACGGTGGCGCGAAGCTGCGCCGCGCCCTCTTGCATGGGCGAGAGCGTCTCCTGCAACTTCTCACGCGCGGCTTCGAGTTTGAGCTGGCGGATGCGTTCCTTGACGGCCTGCTCCCGCTCAAGCTCATCCCTTTCGGCGACGAGCCTGAGTCGCGCGCTTTCGGCTTCGGCCCAGAGTTGCTGCTGGACGACGGCCGCCGCGGCCCGCCTCCTGTTCGCGCCTCGCCTCGGCGCGCTCGATGCGGTGGCGTTCGACGGCCGTGCGCCGCGGCTCGCGGAGCATCTCGCTGCCCAGGAGGATCACGCCCACCTGGTAGCGGAGCGACAGCTTGTCGCGCAGCTCCTCCTCGCCGGGGAGCGCGTCCAGGACGCCGTTGATGATGCGCTCGCGGAAGCCGCCGTCCACGGCCGTGCCCGTGGCGAGCAGCCGCTGCGCCGCGTCGTCGGCCAGCGCGATGAAGGTCTCCAACACCTCCGAGCGGATGGACTCGTAGTTGTCGAGCGCCGCCCTCTTGGCTTCGTTCAGGTTGGCGACCGCGCGCCCGAACGCCGCCTCGAACTCCGAGAACGCGCGCCAGGGAACCCAGCGGTAGGCGGGCGTCTCGAAGAGCGTCTCGGTCAGGCGAAACTGATAGCTGTATTTGTGAAGCGCCTGATGTGCCTGCGCGGCCGGGGTGAGTAGGGGGCGGCGAAAGCGGTTCGGCAGCACGCCACAGCGGGGCGGATGGAAGGCGACATCGGTCTCTTGCGGCAGGCGAATCCCCAGCGCCTGCCAGTCAATGCGGCGATCCAGCATCCCGAAGCCACTGGCGTCCACGTTAACGAAGACGCCCTCCTCTTCGAGCGCGGAGAGGTCGAACGGCAGGCGCTCGACCTCTCCCACCTGCTTCCCCGTGCGCGCGGCGGCGCTGCGCGCACGGTGCTCGGCGATTGGCGTCACCTTGCCCTGCCGGGTCGTGCGCGATTTTCTGGTTTGTGCGGCGTTGGACCTCATAGTGCCGTACCCCTTCAGGAAGGATTTCGACGCGTGAGTTCATCCGGGAACACATCCCAGGTCGGACTGCTCACGGTGCTTCACTCGCAATGCCTGCCGCTTCCGTTTCCGCCGTCGAATCATCCCGCACCGTGCGGACATCGACGTCGGCTTCGACCAGATGTCCGGCGAAGACCGACGCGATGACCGCCGCTCCGCCCGTCTCCATCAGCACTTGATCCCGTGCAGCCTGTGCGTCTGCGGCGTAGCAGTGAACGATCAGTTTTCCTGAACCGTCGCAGAAGACAGCGCTCACGGTGAAAGGCTCGAACCCGCACCGGGTCTGCCCGTCGTCATTGTCGTTTTGCATGAGTGACCTCGCTCGTCTGGTTTCTTCAGCCAAACAGGCGAAAGCCACTCGACTTCACTATGCATGAAGTCGAGTGGCTCTCTGTCCCTGTCTACTTCCTATTTACGCGGCTTTGGGCAGCGCCTCAGATTCTCCCTGTTCTGCGCCTCCGCCCTCCACGTCTGGGGCTTTCGCCGCCGGCGAGGGCTGGACGGTGTTGCCAAGCGACATCGGCATGATGAGCGCGAAGGAGTTGTAACCCGCCTCGCCTACGGGCAAAATCTGAACCACCTCCCGTGCCGACTTGAACTCGAAGCTCACCGCGCCCAAGCCGACTACCGAGAGATACTCGACGAGGTAGCTCGCGTTCAGCCCGATCACGACGGGCTCGCCCTCGTAGGCGATGTCGAGCGTCTCCTCCGCCGCGCCCTGCTCATCACCCTCGGAGAACACGCGCAGCTTCTTCCGTGTGAACTCCA
>JBEVJD010000086.1:0-6980 GCA_040510435.1 Pyrinomonadaceae bacterium
AGGACCAAGATCAAGCGCGCCGCTCACCGCCACGCCGATGTCGCGGGTCGGATCGGTCGACAACTCGATTCGCCCGCTCACCGACGGCAGCGCGATCGTGTGCCGCTGACTCTCGAAGTTCAAAGCGACGATCGTCTTCTCATTCCCGGCGACGCGCTCGTAGATGAACGTTCCCGCCGGACCTTCGAGCGATCGGTAAGAGCCTTCGGTCAAACAGGCGTTGCCCTTCCGATGCCGGAGCAGGCGGCGATAGAAGCTGAGGATGGAAGACGGGTCGTTGTACTGCGCCGCGACGTTGACCTCGTCGGCGCCTTCGGCGATCGGCAGCCAGGTTTCCGCACTCGTCGAGAAACCGGCGCCACGACCGGCAGCCCACTGCATCGGCGTGCGTTCCGGGTCGCGATTGAGCGGCGGGAAGCGCTTGCCGACCGGGTCGCAGATGCGTTCCGTCGGAATGAAGCCGTTGCGCATGCCGATCTCCTCGCCGTAGTAGAGGAACGGCGTGCCGCGCAGCGTCAGGAGCATCGTCGCGGTGAGCTTGGCGATGAGGTCGTTGTTCCGGCCGTCGCCGAGGCGGTCGTAGTGGCGCGGGATGTCGTGATTCGAGAGGACGTAGGTCGTCCAGCGGCCGGCGAGCGAGCGTTCGCTCTGCGCGATCACGTCGCGGAAGACCGGCGCCTTGAGCTGCGAGCGCGCCGGCTCCATCACGAGGAAGAAGTTGAAGGGGAGGTGGACGCCGTTGTCCGAGGGGCCGTAGTAGCGCATCAGCTCCTCCCACTTCGGCACGTAAGCCTCGCCGACGAGCACGCTCTCGGGGTTGACCGAGTCGTTGAAGGCGCGCAGGCGCACCATCGCGTCCTGCACCTCGGGCAGGTCGCGGTTGTACTTCTTCTCCTGCTCGTGCTCGGTCATGCTGCCGAAGCGCAGTTCCGGCAGGACGGGGTTGTCGCGCAGTTGCGGGTCTTCGTAGAGGTAGTTGACGGCGTCGAGCCGGAAGCCGTCGGCGCCGCGCTTGAGCCAGAAGCGGATGGTCTCAAGCATGCGCCGCTCGACCTCGGGGTTGCGCCAGTTCAGCTCGGGTTGCTGCGGGTAGAAGTAGTGGTAGAAGTACTGACCCGTCTTCTCGTCCAACGTCCACGCGACGGGGCCGAACGACGAAGACCAGTTGTTCGGGCGCGAGCCGTCCGCCTTCGGGTCGTGCCAGATGTACCAGTCGCGTTTGGGGTTCGTTTTAGATGAGCGCGCCTCTTTGAAGAAGGGGTGCTGGTCGGAGGTGTGGTTGAGGACGAAGTCGATGACGACGCGGATGTTGCGCTTGTGCGCCTCTTTGACCAGACGGTCGAAGTCGGCGAGCGTGCCGAATTGCGGGTCTACCGCTTCGTAGTCGCTCACGTCGTAGCCGAAGTCCACCTGCGGCGACGGGTAGAAGGGCGTGATCCACACGGCGTCCACGCCTAAGGACGCGAGGTAGTCGAGCTTCGACGTGATGCCGTTCAGGTCGCCCACGCCGTCGCCGTCCGAGTCCTTGAAACTCCGCGGGTAGATTTCGTAAAAGACCGCGTGCTTCCACCACGGCTTCGTCCCGCGCGCCGACGCGTCGGCTCGCCCCTGCGCTTTGGCGGCGGCAGAAGACGGAATGAGGAACAGAAGGATAAGCGCGGCGACGAGGGCTCTCGTCGCTTGAGGGTGGAGTGAAAGAGGATTCACCGCGGAGACACGGAGGCACAGCTTGTTGACCGCTGTCTTCAAAGCCGTGCCTCCGTGTCTCCGTGGTGAATCGGCTCTCCGGCGCGGCCGATGAGTCATTGGGTTGCCGTTCCCTTACCTTGTGCTGCGGTCTGGCCGAGGATGACGGCGCCGTGCAGCGCGCTGTCGCCGCCGAGCGAGGCTTGCAGGATGTTGATCTTCTCGGGCGGCAGCATCCGCATGCGTGCCCGCACGCGCTCGCGCAGCGGCTCGAAGAGCTGCTCGCCCGCCGCCGCGACGCCGCCGCCGATGACGACGACCTCGGGCGCCAGCACGTTGAAGAGGTTGCCGACGCCGACCGCCAGATACTCAATCGCCTCGTCCCACACCTGTGACGCGACGGCGTCCCCGCGGCGCGCGGCCTCTGCGACCGCCTGCCCCGTGATGCCGTCCGCCCCCAGGGATGAGAGCGAACTCGACGCGCCCGCGGCCACCCTCGCGCGCGCGCGCCGCGCGATGCCTGTCCCCGAGCAGAGCGCTTCGAGACAGCCGCGCCCGCCGCAGCCGCACTCGGGGCCGTCGGGCAGCACGGTCATGTGCCCCACCTCGCCCGCGCCGTCGCAGACGCCGTGGACGAGTTCTCCGCGCACGATGACGCCGCCGCCGATGCCGGTCGAGATGGTGATGTAGATGAGGTGACGGTAGCCGCGACCCGCGCCGTAACGGTGCTCGCCGAGCGCGGCGGCGTTGGCGTCGTTGTCGAGCAGCGCGGGCACGCCGAGTCGTTCTTCGACTAACCGGACGACGGGGAACTCGTCCCAGCCGGGCAGGTTCGGCGGCGCGAGGATGAGGCCGCGCCGCCGGTCGAGCGGGCCGCCGCAGCCGACGCCGACGGCCGCGAGCCGCGCGCCCGTCTTCGCGAGCATGCGCTCGATCTCCGCGAGCGCCTCTTCGATTATCGCGTGCGGCCCTCGCTCGCCGGTGCGCGCGGGAAAGCGCGTCCCCTCCATGATGCGACCCTCGCTGTCGGCGAGCGCGAGCGCGATTTTAGTCCCGCCGATGTCGATCCCGGCGACGCATTGGTCTGGCAATGTCGGCTTACCCTTCAAGAAGGATGACAGGTGCTGCGGCCGTTAGTATTTCACGTCCGCGGAGTTTGTCAACGCGCGCGGCCCGGGGGCACATGAGAGGACGGCGTTGGATAAAATACGGGGACGCGGAGGGCCGGCGAATGTGCTTCAAGCCGGACTTCCGCGTCCCCGTATTTTATCCAACGTCGTTCAGACGCCTTGATGAAGGCGAACGCTCAGCGCCTCTGCCGCTCGATTGAAGTGACCCTGGACTCGATCTTCGCGCGCAGGCCGGGGTCGAGTTCGAGCGCGCGGCGGAAGTCGTCTTCGGCCGCCGTCTCCCGGCCCTGCACCGAGAGCGCCACGCCGCGGTTGGCGTAGGCCAGCGCCAGCCGGTCGTTCAGGCCCAAAGCCTTCGAGAAGTCGGCGACCGCGCCCGCCGCGTCGCCCGCGGCGAGCTTCAACATCCCGCGCCCGTAGTAAGGCTCGCCGTAACGCGGGTCGAGCCGCAACGCCTGCTCGTAGTCGGCGAGCGCCGCCGCGTCGTCGCCCGTCACCCGGCGCGCGTCGCCGCGGCTGTAAAAGATTCTCGCGTCGCGCGGGTCGAGCTGAAGCGCACGTTCGTAATCGGCGAACGCGCCCGCCGCGTCCCCCTTGTCGAGCCGCAAGTTGGCGCGCCCCGCGTAGCCGACGGCGAAGCGCGGGTCGAGCCGCAGCGCCCGGTCGTAGTCGGCCAGCGCGCGCTCCGCCTCGCCCCTCACCACCCACGCCGTCCCGCGGTCGTAGTAGCCCCAGACGTTCGTGGGGTTGATGAAGATCGCCTGGTCGAAGTCGGCGATGGCGCCGTCGGCGTCGCCCTTCGCCAGCCGCGCCACCCCGCGGTTGAGGTAGGCGTTGGCCGTGCCCGGGTCGAGCACGCGCGCGCGGCCGAACGCCTCGGCCGGCTCGGCGGCGGCGGCCGACCAGTTGCCGCGCCGCGCCTCTTTCTTGACGAGGCTCGTGTTCAGATCGATGACGGCCGTGAAGTCCGCGACGGCCCCTTCGAAGTCGCCGCGCGTGTAGCGCTCGATTCCGCGCTCGTGGAACTCGTTCGCCGAGCCCACAGACTGCGCGTTCGCGCCCGCGGATATCAGTACGATAAAGAGGACGGCTGCCAGCTTTGACTTCATCTTACTCCTCCCCTTGAAGGCACACGTGTCCGGCCACTCTCCGGGGTGGAGGGCGCGTGACGGGTTATTTGATTGTGCGGGAAGACGCACCCCCGCAGGTCTTCGTTAACTGTGGCTTTGTGGCAACGTTTGGGGTGCGCTAAGATGTAGGTTATCGAGACGATACATCTTCAGCGCGCCCACGGGCGTTGCTCGGAGTGTTAGTCGAGTGGGGCGGTCGCTATCGCAAGTAGCGACCGCCCCTTTATAACTTCCGGCCGTAGGGCCTGAAAGTTCCCGAGCACGAAACGGAGTTGCCCTGTGAATTTAAAACACCGTGGGCGGGGGATTCAGGGCACCTATCTTGACCGCCCGATGAATGAGCCGCGTATGAATGTGTAAGACGAAGAGGCGTGTGAAAAGTTCCGCTCAACCGCACGCCGTCCTCACGCATAGTCAGTGATTCGACGCGGGAAAAGGTTTCAGCAAACAGGCCGTACAAGTCTTCGTATCATTCGAGCCCGAAGCGTACGGAACGCGCGCCGCGCGCTCATTCGTCAACGTGGTCAAGAGCTGAGCAAGAGCGTCGCGAAGAGGTAGGGCGAGAGACAGTGCCACTCACTCCCGCTCGCGGTACTGTTCTGCTGCGCCGGGGCGCGCCGTCGTGTACACTCGGGCAACCGATGCAGGAGTCTCAACAGGGCGGTGTGCGCGGCGCGCCGAAGGTGCTGTCGGTGTCGGGGCTGCGCAAGGCTTACGGCGCGACCGTGGCGGTGGACGGCATCTCGTTCGAGGTGGCGCTGGGCGAGATCGTGGGGCTGCTCGGGCCGAACGGGGCGGGGAAGACGACGACCATCAACATGATTCTCGGCGTGCTGGAGCCGACCGCGGGCACCATTCTTGTCGAGGGCATAGACGTGAGGCGCGAGCGTTCGCGCGCGCTCTCGCGGACGAACTTCGCGGCCGTCTACGCGCCGCTGCCCGGCAACCTCACTGTCGCGCAGAACCTACGCATCTTCGGCATGCTCTACGGCGTCGAGCGTTTGTCGCAAAGGATCGAGGAGCTGCTTGAAGAGTTCGACCTGCGCGCCTTCCGCGACGCGAAGTGCGGCGTGCTCTCTTCGGGCGAGCAGACGCGCGTGGCGCTCGCGAAGGCGATGCTCAACCGGCCGCACCTGCTTCTGCTCGACGAGCCGACCGCGTCGCTCGACCCGTCGTCGGCGCGCGAGACGCGCACGCGCATGCGCCGCTTCGCCGCGGGCTCCGAGGGCGGCGTGCTGTGGACTTCGCACAACATGCAGGAGGTCGAGGAGGTCTGCGACCGCGTGCTCTTCGTCTCGAAGGGGCGCGTGCTGCTCGAAGGCGACCCGAAGTCTCTGCCGGGCGAGCACGGGCGCACGTCGCTCGAAGAGTTGTTCATCGCGGTGGCGCGCGAGCCCCTGACGCTCGTGCCGGGCGAGGTCGTATGAGGGCGGGGCGCGCGGCGGCCGTTTTCCTGCGGCAGCTCTACCTGCTGCGCGGGAGCGTGGCGCGCTTCCTGCCGCTGTTCGCGTGGATCACGGTGGACATCATCCTCTGGGGCTTCATCACGCGCTACCTCAACACGGTCGCCGCGCCCGGCTACAACTTCGTCCCGGCGCTGCTCGGGGCGGTGCTGCTCTGGGACTTCTTCGCGCGCGTGATGCACGGGGTGACGACGGCCTTCCTCGAAGACGTGTGGTCGCGCAACTTCCTCAACTTCTTCGCCTCGCCGCTCAAAATCTCCGAGTACCTGGCCGGGCTCGTCGTCTCAAGCATCGCGACGAGCGCCGTCGGGCTCCTCGTCATGCTGGTGCTGGCGTCGGCCGTGTTCGGGCTCTCGTTCGCGTCGTACGGGTTGCTACTCGTGCCTTTCCTGCTCGTGCTCTTTCTGTTCGGCATCGCGCTGGGCGTGGTCGGGGCGGCCGTGGTGTTGAGGTTCGGGCCGGCGTCGGAGTGGTTCGTGTGGCCTCTGCCGGCGCTCGTCTCGCCGTTCGCGGGGGTCTTCTACCCGCTCTCGACGCTGCCCGTGTGGATGCGCGGGGCGGCGTACGCGCTCCCGCCGTCGTACGTCTTCGAGGGGATGCGGGCGGTCGTCGCGGGCGGCGAGGCTTCGTGGGCGGCGCTCGGGTGGGGCGCCCTGCTCGCCGTTCTCTACGTGCTGCTCGCCTGCTGGCTCTTTGTGCGCGTCCACCGGCACGTCGTGCGCACGGGGCTGCTCGCGCGCTACAGCGCCGAAACCATTTAACGCGCCGATTTGTGTGCGGGCGCCTGTGTTAGAATCTCGGAACCGGGACGCGCCGTGCGGCTGACCCCGAAAGGGGCGGGCGCGGGCGGCGGAAAACGTTGATTTCAGGCGGGGTAGGGCAACGACGCGCGGCGCGCCCCGCATCACAGTCGCGAATAGACCCGGCGAGCGAGCCACAGTCCCAAGGGGCCGCGGGCCGCAACCCCCGCCGGGCGAGCTTTTCGAACTCGACAAAAGGCGGGCGCGTCGGCGTGACTTTCAAACTGGAGAGTTGTGAGTTGAGGACTGGCGAGCTTCTACTGGGCCGGGCGTTCGGAGACGTGACGAGACCCGACTTCGAGATCGAAAGCGCCGAAGACTACGAACTGACGCAGGCGGCGTCGGGCGGGGACATGGCGGCGTTCGAGGAGTTGTACTCGCGCCACTCGCGCCGCGTCTACAGCTTGTGCCTGCGGATGACGGCCAACACGGCCGAGGCCGAGGACTTAGCCCAGGAGGTCTTCATCCAGCTCTACCGCAAGGCGGGCTCGTTCCGCGGCGAGTCGGCGTTTACGACGTGGCTGCACCGGCTGACCGTCAACCAGGTGTTGATGCACTTCCGGCGGCGCGGGGTGCGGGTCGAGCAGGTGACGGAGGACGGGGAGAGCCCGCAGCAGGTGGTCTTGGGGACGGGGAATCCGGCGAGCATGCCGGTGGTGGATCGCATCGCCCTGGACAAGGCGGTGTCGCAGTTGCCGCCGGGGTACCGGGCGGTGTTCGTGCTGCACGACGTGGAGGGGCACGAGCACGAGGAGGTGGCGAGGCTGTTGG
>JBEVJD010000087.1:0-9966 GCA_040510435.1 Pyrinomonadaceae bacterium
CGTACCCCTCGGTCTTCGCCCCGCCCGCCTACCAGCCGCCGCGGCCGCAGCCGCAGCCGTTCACGACCTTCGGCGCGGGGGCGCACCAGCCGCCCGCGACCACTTCGGCGCCGCCGCCCGGCCCCTCTTCGCCCTACCCCAACCCGTACCAGAATTACACGGGGCCCACCCACCGCCCCGTCTCGCGGCTGGGGATACCGGAGAAGTACGCGGTCATCCTGCCCTACTTACCGGTCTACATCGGGCTGGTCGCGGCCATCATCGGGCTGGCGGTAGTGCCGCGCGAAGAGACGCGGACGCGCTTTCACGCCGCGCAGGGGCTGTCGCTGCAACTGGCTATCCTCGCCGTCTCGTTCCTCTTCAACATCGTCACCCTCGCCTCGGGCAACGGCTTCGGCGCTTGGCTCTTCGGCACGGCCGCCTTCTTCTTCCTCATCGTCTCCATCATCCGCATCTGGCAGGGCAAGCCCCATCACATCACCGTCCTCGACGAGCCCGCCCGCTGGCTCAACGAGAAGATCGCTCCGACAAAATAGGCAGTAGGCAGTAGTAAGACAAAGCGGCGCGCCCGGATTATTAACCGAACGCGCCGCCTCTTTTTCTACTGCCTACTGCCTACTGCCTACTGTCTACTGCTTTATGCTACTCTTGCTCCCGCTCTTCGTCTCCCTTCCGCGGGCGTCTCTGTTTGTTCGTCCCGCGCTCTTCCGAGGGTGTTCCGCTTCATGAGAAGGACGTTTTTCGCGTTTCTCGTCGCGCTCGTCGTCTGCGCGTCGGTGTGGTCGTGCGGGGCGGCGTCGGCGCAGCGACGCCGGAGGCCCGCGCGCGGCGGCAACACGGCGGCGGCGGCGCGCGCGTCGGCCGCGAACCGTTCGTACGACGCGCGCGTCGCGCAGATCGCCGACGCGTACGTGCGCGGCTACTACGCCTTCAACCCTTCGGAGGCCACCGCGGCCGGGCTGCACGAGTTCGACCCGAAGCTCGAAGAGCGCGACGCCGGGGCGGTCGCCGCCGAGGCAAAACGCCTGCGCGGCGTGCTCGCGGAACTCGCGCGCGTCCCCGAGTGGCGGCTGTCGCCCGAGGCGCGCTACGACTACCTCGTCACCGCCTCGCACGCGCGCGCGCAGTTGCTCGAACTCGAAGACGTGCGGATGTGGCGTCGCGACCCGAACCTCTACAACCGCCTCGTCTCCTCCGCCATCGACAACATCCTCAAGCGCGCCTACGCGCCCGTCGAGCGGCGTCTGCCCGCCGTGCTCGCGCGCGAGCGGCAGATACCGCGCCTGCTCGCGGAGGCGCGCCTGAACCTCGACAACCCGCCGCGCCTCTACACCGAGACGGCCATCGCGCAGGTCGCGGGCAGCGTCGCCTTCTTCGAGCGCGTCGTGCCGCAGATGTTCGAGCGCGCGGGCGGCTCCGGGCTCGACGCCGCGCGCCGTGCAGAGTTCCACGAGGCGAACACGCAGGCCGCCGCCGCGCTCCGCAGCTTCCGCGAGTGGCTTGAGCGCGACCTGCTCCCGCGCTCGAACGGCGACTTCGCGCTCGGCGCAGAGAACTACCGGAAGAAGCTCCTGCACGAGGAGATGGTCGAGACGCCCCTGCCCGCGCTGCTGCGCGAGGGCGAGCGGCAGTTGCGCGAGACGCAAGACCAGATGCGCGCCGTGGCCGAGGAGATCGCGCCCGCTCGCGGCGTCGCCGCCGCGCTCCAACTGCTCGCGCGCGAGCACCCGACCGCCGACGGGCTCGTCGGCGAGGCGCGCGCCGAGTTGGATCGCATCCGCGCCTTCGTCCGCGCCGAGGAGATTCTGACGCCGCCCGCGCGCGAGAACCTGCTCGTGGCCGAGACGCCCGAGTACGCGCGCTCGCTCTCCTTCGCCTCGCTCGACGCGCCCGGCGCCTTCGAGCGCGCGGCCGACGAGAGCTACTACTACGTCACGCCCGCCGACCCCGCGTGGACGCAGCAGCAGCAGCAGGAACACCTGGGTCGATATAACCGTTACGGCCTGACCATCACTTCGATCCACGAGGCTTACCCCGGCCACTACTACCAACTGCTGAAGGCGAAGCAGTCGCCCTCGCGCGTGCGCTCGGCCTTGGGGTCGGCCGGCTTCGTCGAGGGCTGGGCTCACTACTGCGAGCAGATGATGTTGGACGAGGGCTTCGGCGGCAACAACCCGAAGCTGCGGCTCGCGCAGTTGGACGCGGCGCTGCTCAGACTGTGCCGCTACGTCGTTGGCTTGCGCCTGCACACGGCGGGGATGAGCTACGACGAGGCGGTCTCGTTCTTCATGCGCGAGGGCTATCAGGCGCGCATCAACGCCGAGCGCGAGGCGCGGCGCGGGACGTTAGACCCGACCTATCTCGTCTACACGCTCGGCAAGATGGAGATACTGCGTCTGCGCGAAGAGTGGCGGCGGCAACTCGGCGATTCGTTCCGCCTCGGAGACTTCCACGACCGCCTACTCAGCTACGGCATGCCGCCCGTCAAGATTCTCCGCATGGCGATGCTCGGCGACGAAGCCTCGCGCGCGAACGGCGCGCAGGGCTCGAACGAAGAGGCGAAGCCGGTCGAGTTCTCGCTGCTCGCCACGGGCACCTACAGCACTCGCGAGGGCGGGCGCGCCGTCGAGTTGATAGCCGACAACGGCGCGTGGCGCCGCGCCTGGGAAATCATCGGCGCGGGGCGCCCTCTGCCCGACGTGAGCTTCGATACGCGCGCCGTCGTCGTCGCGTACCAGGGGCAGCAGTCCACGGGCGGCTACAGCATCGAGATCACAGGCATCAAGCGGACTGGCACTGTGCTTGCAGTCACCGTGAGCGAGCGGCGTCCGGCGTCCGGAAGTCTTACAACGCAGGCTCTGACTTCGCCCTTCGTCGCCGTCTCCATACCGCGCCCGCCGAACGGCGCGACTGTGCGTTTCGCGGACGACGGCGGCACGAAGGTGGAGCCGCAACAGGAACGCAACAGAAACGTGAGACCTCGTGCGCGCGGCGCGCGGCGACGCAGGGGGAGAGGTTAGACCGCGAGGCCACGGCCGTGGCGCACGGTTCATCTAAACAACGTCCGAACACGCCCGCGGTCACACGACCAGGGGCGCGGCTCGGGCGAAAAAGTTAAAAAATTCTCTCCCTCCTTCTCTCTCCAAGTGCCAGGGGTGGCTTTTGACAGCGAGTGTTCAGGGGGACTGAAAAATTGCCGTACGAGCGGCACGCCCCCTGACGTAAAATAGGGGACGTGCCGCTCTCGCCTTTGCGTCATGATTCTCGGCCGCCGTCTTCACGACTGAAGCGGCGGCCGCGGGGGAGATTAAGATGATGAGTATCAGAAGGAAGAGTTCGAAGAACCTGTCGGCGCTGCTGCTGGCCTTCACAATGCTGGTCATGCCGCTCGCGGCTCTCGGGCAGACGCGCGTCGAGATGCCGAAGAACAAGTACAAGGTGAGCGACGACGTGCAGGCCGGCCAGCAGGCCGCGCAGCAGGTCTACCAGCAGATGCCCATCCTGCGCGACAGCTACGTAGACAACTACGTCGAGTCGGTCGGCCGCAGGCTGGTGCAGGCCATCCCCGCGGAGTACGGTCACCCCGAGTTCCGCTACTCGTTCGACGTGGTGGACGCGCGCGACATCAACGCGTTCGCGCTGCCCGGCGGGCCGATGTTCGTCAACCGCGGCATGATCGAGGCGGCGCGCACCGAGGGCGAGATGGCGGGCGTGATGGCGCACGAGATCAGCCACGTCGCGCTGCGCCACGCCACCGCGCAGGCGACCGAAACGCAGAAGTTCCAGATCGGCTCGGTGCTGGGCCAGATCGCGGGCGCGGTCATCGGCGGCGGCGTCGGGCAGGTCGTCGGCGCGGCGAGCCAGATCGGCTTCGGCGCGGGCGCCCTCAAGTACAGCCGCAAGTACGAGACGCAGGCCGACATCCTCGGCGCGCAGATCATGGCGCGCGCCGGCTACGACCCGCGCGACCTCGCCAACATGTTCCGCACCATCGCGCAGCAGGGCGGAGGCTCGGGCGGCCCCGAGTGGCTCTCCAGCCACCCGAACCCGGGCAACCGCGAGCAGCGCATCATGCAGGAGGCCGCGCTGCTGCGCGTCGAGGGCGGGCGCGGCGACTCGGCCGATTTCCGCAACGTGCAGGGGCGTCTGCGCGGCATGCCGCGCGCGCGCACGATGGAGGAGATCGCGCGCTCGGGTCAGCGCTATCCGAACCAGAACTACCCCAACCAGGGCGAGCAGTATCCCGACCAGGGTCAGTACCCGAATCAGGGCGGCGTCTACGCGCGCGGCGAGCGCGTGGCCAATCCCTCGACGCGCTACCAGACGCACCGCACGAACCTCTTCAGCGTCGCCATCCCTTCGAACTGGCGTCAGCTCGGCGACCAGTCGTCGGTGATGTTCGCGCCCGAGGGCGCCTACGGCCAGCAGGGCATCACGCACGGCGTGATGTTCGGCTTCGGCCAGTCGCAGTACAACGACTTGCAGAACTCGGCGCGCGAGGTCATCAACTCGCTCATCCAGGGCGATAACAGCTACCTGCGCCAGACGGGCGGCTTCCAGCGCACGACCCTCGACGGTCGCGCCGCGCTCGCCACGACGCTCACGGGGCGCTCGCCGCTCACGAATCGCAACGAGCGCGTGACCATCGTCACGACGCAACTCGGCAACGGGCAGGTGCTCTACATGGCCGCCGTCTCGCCGCAGAACGAGTACGCGACCTACCAGCGCGCGTTCAACGACATCCTGCGCTCGCTGCAACTCAACGGCCGTTAGTGAGGGGGTTGACCTTCGTTCGGCTTTAGACCAGGGCGGGCGGCCTTCACTCGAAAGAGGCGAGGCCGCCCTTTAACCTTTGAGGGAGGTGACGGCGTTGGCGCGCGGTTGGGAGAGCAAGTCGGTCGAGTCGCAGCAGGAGGAGAGTTTCAGGGAGTCCGAGCAGCGCGACTTTCAACAGCTCTCGCCCGAGGAGCGCGCGCGCCAGGAGCGGCTCGCCTCGCTCGAACTCTCCCGCGCGCGCACGCTCGATCAGCTTGAGCAAGCCACCGGCGCCGCACACCGCGCCATGCTCAAACGAACGCTCCTCGCCCTTGAGCGCGATATCTCCGAGTTGAGTTGACGCACTTTCCAATGCGTTGACTTTAATCGGCGTGATTTAACACGGAGACACAGAGACGCAGCTTGAAGTTATAAGACCTCAAGCTGCGTCTTTGTGTCTCTGTGTCTCTGCGTTGAACTTGTCCCCCGCTCTACTCTATCCGGTGGGCTCGGACGCTGAGACTAACTCGTCACCGACATCTTCGCGCCGCACTCGGGGCAGAACTTCGGGCTGCCTTCGGGCTCGTGGCCGCAGCCGGTGCAGGTCAGTTTCGGCGGCGCGGTCGGCGTGCCGCACTCGGGGCAGAACTTGGCCTTGCCGACCTCGACGCCGCAGGCCGAGCAGTTCGCCGCCGCGCCGGCCGCGGCCGCCGCCTTCTTCTGCTGCGCGGGCGCGGGCGCCCTGACGGTAGAGCCCGCGCTCATGTCAACGCCCGAGACGTAGTCGGTGGCGCGCGCCTTCTCTTGAAGCTGCTCGCGCGTCGCGTCGGCCTTGGCGTGCGCGTGGGCGGAGGCCAACTCCTCCTGGTAGTCGGGCGCGCACTCCTCGCACTGTCCGGCGGACGCGTTCCAGCAGACCTCGGGGCAGACCCAGCGGCCGCAGCGCGAGCACTGGTGGAAGTGCGTCCGGCCCTCCTCGACTGCCTTCTGCAAAGCCTCGTCGTGCGCCTTCCCGCCGACGGCGCGCTGAAGCTCGTAGGCGGAGTTGCCGGCCGAAGTCAGCCACCCGCCGAACAGGTCGCCGGCCGCGCGCAGCAGCGACCCGCCCGTCCCCGTCAGCGACGCCTGATAGCGCGACATGTAGCCGTTCCCGCACTTGTCGCAATAGAACTTGAACTGGTAACCCTTGTCCGTCGAAAGGTCGTCGTAGTTGTTGACGAACTGAATCATCCCCATCGCGCAGAACCTCCGAATGATTTAACGAGTGAAAAGTTGATGGGCGGCGAGTTGAAAAACTCTGCGGGCGGCGACCCGGGGGAGACCGCGCAGGAGAAGATAGCAGTTGGCAATTCTCTTGTCACTCATCATCCGCCGCCCTCCGCCCACACTGCTTTGACATCCGCCCGCGCACGGATTTAACTTTACGCCGTCCGTCGGCGGCACTCGTCGCAACCACAGACCTTTTACGCTCTCGTCCGTTGGCCGCCCCGACTAAATGAAGGCACACGCCAAACTCTTCAGACTCGTGCTCGTTACGTCAGCGCTCGCCTGCGCTCTGGCGCTGCCGCCGCCGCGCCGCTCCTCCGCGCGGCAGGCCGACGGGCACGGCCTCCCCGTCGTCGGCGACAAGGACTGGCCGAGGCCGTGGACGGTCGTCCGCGTCCGCTCCGGCATAGAACTGGTCTACGTCCCGCCGGGAAGATTCATGATGGGTTCAAACGAGAGACCCGACGAGAAGCCGGTACACAGGGTGACCGTCCGCAGGGGCTTCTACATGGGTCGGCACGAGGTGACGCAGGCGCAGTGGCGGGACTTGATGGGGACGACCGTCCGCCAGCAGCGCGACAGGGGGAACCCGTCGTGGAACATGGCCGGCGAGGGCGACAACCACCCGATGTATTACGTGAGCTGGCACGAGGCGCAGGAGTTCATACGGAGGCTCAACTTTCAGAACGACGGCTTCGTCTACCGTCTGCCGAGCGAGGCCGAGTGGGAATACGCCTGCCGCGCCGGAAGCACGGACTCTTACGCGTCGCAGCCCGGGCCGCTCATCGTGTTGGCGTGGTGGAACGACAACTCCGGGCGGCAGTCACACCCGGTCGGGCAGAAGTCGCCGAACTTATTCGGACTGTATGACATGCACGGCAACGTGTGGGAGTGGTGCGAGGACTACTATCACGAGAGTTACCTCGGCGCGCCGGCCAACGGCTCTGCGCGACGGCGCGCGGGGGCTACGGGTTACCGGGTGATGCGCGGCGGCTCCTGGGATCACGACAGCGTTCACGCGCGCTCCGCCAACCGCGACAGCCTCCACCCGCAGACCCGTGGCAACCACGTCGGCCTCCGCGTGGTGGCGGCCGTGCGGAAGTAGCCTCTGCTACGCCTCGCCCCTTTTCGCCTCCTGCCAAAGCTCTTCCATCTCGTCAATCGAGGCTTCGCCGAGCGGGCGTCCGCGCTCGCGCAGGCCGCGCTCGATGTGGCGGAAGCGTCGGCGGAATTTGCGGTTGGTGAGTTTGAGGGCGGCCTCGGGCTCTGCGTCGAGGTGGCGGGCGATGTTGGTGACGGCGAAGAGGAGGTCACCGACCTCCTCGCGGACGCGCCGGTGGGCCGACTCCGACGCTGATTCCGACTCGGCGCCCGCCTCCTTCGAAATGCGGATGGCCTCGCGCAGCTCCTCGACCTCTTCGTGGAGCTTGGCGAAGATTTCGTCAACGTCCCGCCAGTCGAAGCCGACGCGCGCGGCCTTCGTCGTCAACTGGTGCGCCTCCATCAGCGCGGGCGCTTTGGAAGAGACGCCGTCGAGGAGCGACGCGTCCTCGTCCCCGGCGGCCTTGCCCGCGGCGCGCTTCTCCTCGGCCTTCAGAGCCTCCCAGTTCCGCAGCAGCTCCTCGTTGTCGCGCACCACCACGTCGCCGAAGACGTGCGGGTGGCGGCGCACCATCTTGGCGTGTATCTGCCCGGTCACGTCTTCGATGTTGAACTCGCCGCGCTCCGAGGCGACCTGCGCGTAGAAGACGATCTGGAAGAGCAGGTCGCCCAACTCCTCGCAGAGGTTCGCCGGTCGCCCCTCGCGCGCCTCCTCGACGGCCTCGAAAGCCTCGTATGCCTCTTCGAGCAGCATCGGCGCGAGCGTCGAATAGGTCTGCTCGCGATCCCAGGGGCAGCCCTCGGGCGAGCGCAGCCGCGCCATCAGCGCGACGAGGTCTTGGAAGTTTGCAGGCATCGGGTCGTCCCTTGAACTTTGAAATTTGAACGGGGATTATGACAGAACGGAGGTGAAAGGATGAAGGATGAGGGGGAGGAGGAGGGTGTTGGGTTTTGGGTTTTAGGTGTTCGGGAAGAATCGGTTTTAAATCAACACCCGGCACCCAGCACCCAACACCCAACCCCCAGCACCCAGCACCCAACACCCTCTTACCGCGGCCGGGTCGCGCCGTCGCCGACGGGCTACCTGCACCTCGGGCACGCGCGGACGTTCTGGACGGCGCACGTGCGCGCGCGCGCGGCGGGCGGGGTGCTGGTGCTGCGCGACGAGGACTTAGACCCGGCGCGCTCGCGCGCGCAGTTCGCCGCCGCGATGCTGGAAGACCTGAGGTGGTTCGGCCTTGAGTGGCAGGAGGGGCCGGACGTGGGCGGCCCCTTCGCGCCTTACCGGCAGAGCGAGCGGCGCGGGCTCTACCTCGGGGCGTGGGCGCGGCTCGTCGAGGGCGGGCACGTCTACCCCTGCGCCTGCTCGCGCAGAGACATCGCGCGCGCGGCCGAGGCCCCGCACGAGGGGCAGGCCGGAGCCCGACAGGCGCAGGACGACGAGCCGCACTACCCCGGCACCTGCCGCCCACGGGCAGGGACGGTGCTTCAAGCGCCCAGCAGTCCCGCCGGCCTCAACTGGCGCTTCCGCGTGCCCGACGGCGAGGCGTTGGTCTTTGAAGACTTGCAGCAGGGGCGGCAGAGCTTCGTCCCGGGGAGAGACTTCGGAGACTTCGTCGTCTGGCGCAGAGACGACGTGCCCGCCTACCAACTCGCCGTCGTCGTGGACGACGCGCACATGCAAATCACGGAGGTCGTGCGCGGCGCAGACCTTCTGAAGTCCACCGCGAGGCAGATGCTCCTCCAGCGCGCGCTCGGCCTCCCGACACCCGCCCACCTCCACTGCGACCTCGTCACAGACGAGCGCGGCGAGCGTCTCGCCAAGCGCCACCAGTCGCTCTCGCTGCGCGCACTTCGCGCCGCCGGCCGCACGCCCGCGGAGGTGCGCGCCTCCTTCGCGGCGGGCGGGCCGGGTGCCGGCCCCACATCGTTGACGACCGGCGGGTCGGGAATCTAACCCGCCGTCTTCCCACGCAGCCGGAGCTTTTTGGCTTAACTGCCTACTGCCTACTTCTCCCGCCTACTGCCTACTGTTTGCGACGGCGCTGGCGCGGATGCTAACATCCGGTTTCAAGCAAAACGCACAACTTCAACCCTTACGCGCCCGCTTCGCAACGGCGTCGCGCGCGCCCGAGCCGGAGAGAAATGAGCGAAGAGAAACCCAATTTTAAAGTCACAGACCGCAGGCTCTTTAACCCAGACGGCACGCCCCGCGACATCCCGCGCGAGGAGGAGCCGCCGCCGGCCCCGACGCCCGCGCCCGAGCCGCAGCAGGCCGCGCCCGAAGAGTCGCCCGCCGAAGAGCCGCCGCGCGCCGTCGCCACGCCCGAGGACGCGGCCACGCCGCGCGCGCCCGAGGGTGAGGAGATGCCCGACCCGCACGCGGGGCCGCAGGGCGACGAAGGCTTCCTGATGCTCGTCGAGTTCCTCGCCTCGTTCGCGGCCGACGCGCTCGGCATGGTCAACCACCCGGGCGGGGGCGGCGTCAACCTGCAACTCGCCAAGCAGTGCATCGACATGCTCGGCACGCTCCACGGCAAGACGCGCGGCAACCTCGTCCCCGAGGAGCAGCAGTTCCTCGAAATGATCCTCTCGCAGCTCCGCATGCAGTACGTCTCCCTGACCAGCGCGCCCCGCCCGCCGCAGGGCGGCGGCCCCCGCGGCTTCTCCGGCGGCGACATCACGGGGGGGAGATAAGGACAGGGAGTCAGGAGTCAGGGGGGAGGGGTGAGGAATAAAAAGAAACAAAGTGAATATAGGGACAGGACACAGGACACAGGACTGAAGCCTAATATAGTTAAAAAGCCCCCGGCGGGGCCATGCACCGGGGGGGCCGCCCACGGC
>JBEVJD010000088.1:0-9577 GCA_040510435.1 Pyrinomonadaceae bacterium
AGCATCAACGGCGCGGGCGCGGTCGTCGTCGGCGACACCGTCTACGTCAACAGCGGCTACAGCGCGTTCGGCCCCGGCACTTCGCTCGCGGGCAACGTCCTGCTCGCCTTCACCCTCGACGCCAACTGAGCGAACTGGCGCGGACAATCAGGAGGAAACATGAAAAGAACTGCAATCACGATCACCATCATTCTGTCGGCCCTGACGCTGTCGGCGCGCGGCGGCGCGGCTCGGGAGAAGCCGCCGAAGGCGAGATGTCAGATGGTCTCCGGCCACATTACCGACCAGCCTTACGTCGGGGCCGAGTGCGCCTCGCCGCTCGGCCAGTGTTCGGCGGGTCGCTTCTACGGCGTGCTGAAGGGAGACTTCGTCGCCTCCGCCACAAGCTTCACGCCGTCTGCCGACACGGCGACGACGGGCGTCATCTCGTTCACGGCCGACCTCGTCCTTCATGCGAAGGACGGCGACCTCTTCCTGAAAGACGCGGGCACCTTCAACACCACGCCGGGCGCGCGGGGCGAGCACGCGACGGTGACGACCGTGACGGGCGGCACGGGCCGCTGGGCGGGCGCCTCGGGGAGGCTGCTGGAGACCGGCACGTTCACGCAGGAGGACGGGGGCTACTCCGTCTACTCGGGCGAAATCTGTACGCCGTAACGCCTCTCGGAGTCGGACTCGGTGGGGCTTAAACCGACCGAGTCCGACCTCACTCTCATCCTTGACCGAACTATAAGGAGAATCATGACATGGCTACGTTAGGCATAGTCACCGGCGGCATCTACGAAGATTACCCGCCCGACCAGAGCTTTCGCTCGTTCAAACAGGACGGCGACAGAATTCTCAACGAATTCCAGGGCTTGGGCGCCAAGTGGATTCGCATCGAGGCGCGTTGGCGCAACGTCGCCGACGAGACGTACCGCAACATCGTGCGTAAGGCGCGGCAGCGCGGCATCAAGGTCATCGTCCTGCTGGCCGGCGACGAGTTCGGACGGTTCACGGGCAGGAACCCGGCGACCCAACAGCCGGAGAACCTCGACCAGTACATCGACCGGTACAGGAATGAATTGAACCGGCTCATGACCAACGTTTTTAACGCCCCCGACACCCGCCCCGACGCGTTAGAGCTTACGAACGAGCCGAACCAGAACGACGCCGGCACCCCGTCCGGCTCGCGCCTCGGCGGCAACGAATTCGCCTGGCTCATCCGCCGCGTGTGGGAGTGGAAAACGCAGAGGGGGTGGCCCGACATCATCACCGGGGGCACCATCAGCACGTACTTCAAAGACGAGTCGTGGTGGCAGCAGTTCTTCGCCTCGGGCGCCTGGCAAGGCATCAAAGGGACGCGTCCGTTCAACTACTTCGGCGTGCACCCCTACAACCCCTACAGCATCAGCCACACCTATTTCGATAGAGACCCCCCTTACGACACGAACGTCTTCGGCGCGTGGAAGGAGACCACCAAGGGACTGCTGAAAGACCTGGCGGTCAAGCTGGATCAGGTCACGGGCACGTCCGGCACGAGATTGTTCGTCACCGAGTTCGGGTGGATGATGCCCGACCCGGCCAAGCCCGGGACGACGAGGTGGACTTACGTGCCGCTCAAGAACTGCGTCATGTCGCTGGAGCAGGAGGCGGCGGGCATGGTCGCGGCTGTGCAAGCCTTTGACGAGAGCGGCGTCGTCTCCGCCGCCCTCTGGTACAGTTACCGCAACACCTTCGATTCCGCGAAGAATGAGACCGAGCGCTACGGGTTGCGCCGCCTGTACGACCCGGCCTCCAATCACTACCCGCACAAGCCGGGTGTGTGGCAGCAGTTCAAGCAACTGGCCGGGGGGACGGGCAACAACGACCCCGAGTCGTACTGGCGATAAATCAACCCCTTCGGGGGCCGGGTCATGCTTGACGCCCGCGGCCGGCGGTGGCTCCCCGCTGCCGGCCGCGGGCGTATGTATGTGCGAAGTCCTTTCGTTCAGGCAGCAATCCCGAACAGGAGACTTTTCAGACTTCTCCGGCGACCACCGCGTCTAACGGACGGGGTCGCAAATCCGGCAAAGCTGCGCGCGACTCTCACGGCTCGACTCTCCTCGATTTAATTTGATGACAACCACGGAAAAGGAGAGGAAGCAATGAAGAACTATTGGCTGAGGGTGCTGGTCGTCGCGGTTGTATTCGCCGCGACGGTGGGGGCGGCGGCGGGCGACGCGAACGCGCAGCGCCGTTCCCGCCGCGGCGGCCTGACGAAGGGGCAGGTGGGCGACATCATCAGGCGCGTCGAGACGCGCGTGGACGGCTTTACGGCCAGTTTCGACGACGCGCTCGACCGCAGCCGACTCGACGGCACGCGGCGCGAAGACGACCTGAACCGGCGCGCGCAAGCCCTGGAGTCGGCGACCGACGAGCTGCGACGCGAGTTCGACCGACGCGATACGTGGCAGGAGAATCGCGACGAGGTACGCAGGTGCCTGAACGTCGCCTCGGACATCAACGCCGTCATCCACCGGCGGCGTCTCAGCTACGGCACCGAGCGCGCGTGGGCGGCGCTTCGCTATGAGCTGAACGCGCTGGCGCGGGCGTACAACTTGCCGGCGGTCGGCGGCTCGTACCGCTAGGCGGCGCGGCGATTGACATTGGGGGCGCGGGGACGACTAAAGTTTCGTCGCCCCCGCGCCCCTTTAAGATAGTCTCCGCCGAACTCGTCGAAGGCGGGTTGATAATTCAAGGCTCTGGCTACCGCAGACTTGTTCGAAGACGGGGGCGAGGCTGTCTTCATCGGCGATGACGTGGCCGGCATTAGCGAGTGGGAGGGCGTCGTGAGCCCGACATCAGCCGGATGCTATCGTGGGGTGGCGTTGTGGATAAGCTGAAAGTTCAGTGACGCAGCATCTCGGCGGAAAGCCGGAAGTGAGATACAACCGCCTCCGCGTTCTCCTCTATCGTCCGCTGCCCGTCAACTCGCATCAACTCCAGGCCCAGCGCATTCACCTCCGCCGTGAGCCAGCGTGCGAACCCGGCATCACGTTCCATCCAGTTGTGGAATGCCGCCTCCGGATCATCGCACTGCTCCAGCACTCCGGGCACCCAGTCGCGTCGCGCGTAATGCCCCGTCTGAAAATCCGTGGTCGGCACAACCCAAATCGCTCGACTGCGCTCCGCCAAAACGCCGGCTACTTGTCTGGGCAATAGAGCCGTGCCTTCGACCAGTAACAGTCTATCTTTCGGCATGGCAAGAATGTCCGCAAGGATCAGCGAAAAGTGTTCTTGGTAACAGACAATAACTTCTCGTACAAGAGTCTCAAGCGGTTGCATCCAGCGTTGATTCCACGAGGACGCACGCCATTTCGTGAGAGTCGGATGAAGCTCGGGGTCAAAATTTTGCGCGTGCACTTCAAAGGCTTCATCAACGCGATACACGTCGAGGTCAAAGCGCGCCGCAAGGATATCGCCAATCGACGTTTTACCCGCGCATGGAGAGCCGCCAAGCCAAAACACATGCTCCAGCTTACGCCCTGAATCAGACCTTCTCATACTTAAGCAAGCCGTCTCGTTCGACATCTCATCTTTTAGGAATTTTGCTATTAAAATCTTTTTCGACAAGGGCTGTGAAGTGGACTTTGGCAATCTGACGAGCAAGCAGACTACGGTAATGCCTGCCACAACTTCTTCTCAAGATTGACAACGCCTCGCCGCCCGCTCTACATTCCGGCACGCCCGGATGCGAAAGCCCCGATGATAATCTCACGACGCGAACTATTACGCCTCGCCGGCCTGACCGCTGGCGCGGGAGCCCTGGCCGCGTGTCGGCCGGCAACGGTCGGCGAACGTGAAGGCGCAGGACTCGCCGTTTCAGGTCAGCCGGTCGTGACGCCACAGGGGCGACAGCTCCCGCCCGACGCCGCGCCGCTCGAAAGGCAGGTTCTGTATGAGCCGGCGGCGGAGCCGCGACACCTCGACATCTCGCGCGACATCTACGGCGCGGGCGTGGCAATCAACTGGGGGGGCGAGCCCCTGCTCCGCCGCGACCAGAACCAGAAGCTCGTGCCCGCGCTCGCCGAGTCCTATACGGCAGGCCCGAACGCTGAGTACTATGACTTCGTAATCCGCGAGGGCGCGCGTTGGAGTGACGGCGTGCCCATCACCGCGCACGACTGGGTGTTCACGTTCCGGCACCTGGCCGACCCGGCCCTCGACAATCCCTGGACGTGGTTCTTCTACGACATCGCGGGCGTCAGGGCGTTGAAGGAAGGCCGTGGCAATCGTGAGGGCGTCGGCGTGGAAGCAATCGGCGAGCGCACCGTCCGCATTCACGGCGAGGGCGGCTCCGTGCCTCATCTGCCGGCGCTGCTTGCGTACATGGCCGCCGTCCCCGCGCCGAAACATAAAGCCGAGCAGAATCCGGAGCACTGGGCGGATACGGTCGAGGGCTTCGTCTCGTCCGGCCCGATGCGCCTGCTCAGTTGGCAGCACAACCAGCGCCTCGAATGGGACGCCAACCCCTTCTACAACGGGCCGCACAAGCCGGGCATCCAGCGCCTCGTCCAACTCGTCGGCGCGCCCGCCACGGGCTGGTTCAACGCGTGGCTCAACAAGGAGATCGACTACATCGCCATCCTCCAGCCGCAGGAGGTCGCGCAGGTGCGCCGAGACCCGGACATGCTGCCGCACCTCCGCTCGTTCAATAACTTTCAGACCGAATACCTGGCGCTGGACGTGACCCGCCCGCCGCTCGACAACCTCCTGCTGCGGCGTGCGCTCTCGCGCGCAATCGACCGCGAGCCGTTCTGCAATCAGGTCATGATCGGCACGCGCGCCCCCGCCTTCACCATGCTCCCGCCTGATTTCCCAGCCCACAATCCGGAGCTGAAATCTGTGCAGGGCTTCGACGCGGAGAAGGCCCGCGCGCTGCTCGCGGAAGCAGGTTATCCGGGCGGCATGGACGCGAGCGGCAACCAGCTCGCGCTCGACCTTTATTCCAACGGGCGCGATGTCGTGTTGGAGTACGTCAAAGACCAGTGGGAGCGGCATCTGGGTGTCAGGGTCAACCTGCAAATTCTTGAAAATCTCATCTGGAGTCACCGCCGCTCCGAGCGCTCGATGCAGCTTTATCGCGGCCAGTATGAGTACGACTTTCTCGACCCGGCCAACATGCTCACGCACCTCTGGCGCGGCACCGACGAGCGGGGCTCGCCGCGCCACTCCTGGCGGGACGCGAGGTTCGACGAGCTGGTGACGTTGGCCGGGCGCGAGGTTGACGAGCAGAAGCGGACGGCGCTCTACCAGCAGGCCGAGCGCATTCTGGTCGAAGACGTGGGCGCGATCTTCCTCACACACATGGTCACGCACCAGGTCTGGTGGCCTTACCTGACGGGCTTCGAGCCCGACCGCGCGGGCAACGTGGTCTTCCGCTACTTGGACATTTCGCGCTTCCAGATGTATATCAGAAGCGACGTTGACCGTTGGCGCAGGCCGCGTTAGCCCTGACTACCGACTTCATAATTCGCACTTCGCATCATCCGCCTTCAGTGACAAAGCCGCTGCTTGAGGTCGCAGACCTCCGCACACAGTTCGCGTCGGAAGAGGGAGTGATCCGGGCCGTCAACGGCGTCTCGTTCACGGTGGACGAGGGCCGTGTGCTCGGGCTGGTGGGCGAGTCGGGCTGCGGCAAGAGCGTGACGGCGCTCTCCATCATGCGACTGATCGACCCGCCCGGTCGCGTCACGTCCGGCCGAGCCCTTTTTCACGACGACGGGGGCGAGCGCGACCTGCTCGCGCTCCCGCGGGTCGCGCTGGAAGAGATTCTCGGCAACCGCATCTCCATGATCTTTCAAGACCCTTTGACCTCCCTCAACCCCGTCCTGACGGTCGGCTATCAAATCATGGAGCCGCTGCGTGTGCACCGCCACATGTCGCGGCGCGAGGCGCGCGACGAGGCCGCGCGTCTACTCGGGCGCGTCGGGATTCCGGGCGAACGCCTCGACGACTACCCACACCAATTCTCCGGCGGGATGCGGCAGCGTGTGATGATTGCAATGGCCGTCGCGTGCAGGCCGAAGCTGCTCATCGCGGACGAGCCCACCACCGCGCTCGACGTGACCATCCAGGCGCAAATCCTCAACCTGCTGCGCGAACTCAAACGCGAGCTGGGCACGTCCGTCGTCATCATCACGCACGACCTCGGCGTCATCGCGCAGCTCGCCGACCGCGTCGCCGTCATGTACGCCGGGCGCATCGTCGAGGACGCGCCCGTGGCGAAGATTTTCGACGCGCCGCGTCACCCTTACACGCGGGCACTGGTCGCTTCCATCCCGCGCCTGAACGAGTGGCATGAACGCCTCCCGACCATCGAAGGCGTCCCGCCGCGCCTGCGCGACGAACCACAAGGCTGTGCGTTCGAGCCGCGCTGCGCTTCACGCGTCCCGCGCTGCGCGCAGGAGCGCCCGCCCCTCGTCGAGCTTTCCGCAGGGCACGCCGTCGCCTGCTGGGTCGCACAGGGGGAGGCGTCATGAGCGCGCCACAGTCGGACGAAACGCTCCTCGAAACAATCGGGCTGACCAAAAGCTTTACCACCCGGCGCGCGTCTTTCGGCGGGAAGCGGGTTGAGCACGTCGCCGTCAACCGTGTGAGCCTGTCCGTGCGCGAAGGCGAGACGCTCGGGCTGGTGGGCGAGTCGGGCTGCGGGAAGACGACACTGGGGCTGACCGTCATGCGGCTCTACGAGCCGAGTGGCGGGCGCATCGTCTTCGCGGGGCAGGACATCACACGCCTCGCCGGGCGCGCTCTGAAGCCCGTCCGAAGGCAGATGCAGATGGTCTTTCAAGACCCGTTCGCGTCCCTCGACCCGCGCCTCACGGTTGAGCAGATCATCGGCGAGCCTCTGGTCATTCACGGCACGGGGACGCGTGCCGAAAGAGCGACTGCGGTCGAGAGTCTACTTGAGCGCGTCGGCCTCGGCGCGGACGATATGCACCGATACCCTTCGGAATTTTCCGGCGGCCAGCAACAGCGTATCGGCATCGCGCGCGCGCTCGCGCTCCGCCCGCGGCTCCTCATCTGCGACGAGCCCGTGTCGGCGCTCGACGTGAGCGTGCAGGCGCAGATTCTCAACCTCCTGCGCGACCTTCAGGACGAATTCCGACTCGCCTACCTTTTCATCTCACACAACATCGCCGTCACGGCCTTCATGAGCCGCCGCATCGGCGTGATGTATCTCGGCCGGGTGGTGGAGACGGGCGCGAGCCGGCAAATCGTCAACGCGCCGCGCCACCCTTACACACGGGCGCTCGTCGCCGCCGTGCCCGAGCCCGACCCGTCGCGGCGCGTTGACGAGAGCGGCGTGCGCGGCGACGTGGCCGACCTCGCGGGCCGCCCCACGGGCTGCTCTTTTCGCACGCGCTGCCCGCTGGCCGAGTCGCGCTGCGAGACGGAAGAGCCGCAACTGCGGCGCGTGGACAAAGGCCACGAGGTCGCCTGTCATTTCGCTTGAGGCAAGGACGGAGGAGGCATGGCGCGTTACATCCTTACAAGGCTGGCGGGGCTCCTCGGCGTCCTCGTCGTCGTCTCTCTCATCACCTTCGCCCTGATGCACGCCGTGCCGGGCGGCCCGTTCGACGCACGCGCGCTCGAACGCCAGCAGATGATTCCGGAACAGATCAAGCGTCAGCTCAACACGAAGTACGGCCTCGACGAACCAATCTGGAAACAGTATCTACTCTTCGTGCGCAACGCTGTCCGGCTCGACTTCGGCTACTCGCTCGCCTTCCCGAGCCGCACCGTCGTCCAGATTTTCAAAGAGCAGTGGCCCTACTCCGTCCAACTCGGACTGCTCACGCTCGCGTTCTCGACGGTCGTCGGCCTCGGCCTCGGCATCGCCTCCGCCGTCAGGCCGAACTCGTGGATAGACCACGCGGGCACGGCCGTCTCCGTCTTCTGTCTGGTGATACCCAGTTTCGTCTTCGCCGTCCTCCTGCAATTCGTCTTCTCGGTGCGCCTCGGCTGGCTCCCGACGGGTGGGTGGGACGGCCCGCTGCACTGGGTCATGCCGGTGCTCGCCAACTCGCTCGCGCCCGTTCTGGTCTTGCAACGCTACACGCGGTCGAGCATGCGCGACGCCATGCGCGCGGGCTACGTGCGTACCGCACGGGCGAAGGGACTGAGCCGCCGCCGAATCATGTTCGTGCACGTCTTCAAGAACGCGCTGACGCCCGTCCTCACCGTCGGCGGCCCGCTCGCCGCGGGACTCATCACGGGGTCGTTTTTCGTCGAAAGCCTCTTCCGCATTCCCGGCATCGGCTTCTATTTCGTGACGGCGATTCAGCACCGCGACTACCCGATGATTATGGCGACGACCCTCGTCTGGACGGCGGTCATCAGCACCGCCTATCTCTTCACGGACATCCTCTACGCGCTCGTTGACCCGAGGGTGAGCCTCGTGAAGGAGAAGTAGAGATGGCGGCGACCGCGCGCACATATGCCCAACCGTCCGTGAAGAAGCGGCCGACGAAGTCGCGCCTCTTCTGGCTGCGCTTCCGGCGCAACCGGCTCGCCGTGGCCGCGCTCTGCTTCATCATCGTCGAAGTCTTGCTCGCCCTCTTCGCGCCGTGGGTCGCGCCCTACGACCCATACCGGGGCGACTTCACCGCCACGTGGCAGACGCCCAACGGTCTCCACTGGCTCGGCACGGACGACCTCGGGCGCGACGTGCTCTCGCGCCTCATCTACGGCGCGCGCATCTCCATCAGCGTCGGCGTCCTCAGCCAGTTGGTGATCGCGCTCGTCGGGTTGCCCATCGGCGCGCTGGCCGGGCTGAAGGGCGGCTGGATTGATTACGCCGTGATGCGAATTATCGACGTGCTTTCGTCGCTCCCGGCGCTGCTCTTCTACGTCCTCCTGATGGTCGCGTTGGGCGCGGGCTTCGGCAACCTCATTCTCGCCATGACGGCGACGGGCTGGATCGGCATCGCGCGCCTCGTGCGCGGGCAGGTGCTTTCGTTGAAGGAGACCGACTACGTGCGCGCCGCGCGCGCGATGGGCGGCGGGACGCGCCACATCATGCGGACGCACCTCCTGCGTAACACGACGACTCCCGTCATCGTCGCGCTCGCCCTCGGGATTCCAGGCGCGATGTTCGCCGAGGCAGGCTTGAGCTTCCTCGGCGTGGGGATTCCCTCGCCGCAAGCCTCCTGGGGTCAGATGATCGGCATGTATCAACCTTACATCCGCACGGCGTGGCACCTCACGGTCTTCCCCGCCGCCGTCCTCGCCGTCACCATGCTCGCGTGGTTCCTGCTCGGCGACGGCATCCGCGACGCGCTCGACACCGGCAGCGCTGCGAGAAATGAGTAGAAGCGCGAACGGGCTTGACCATCCCACCGCCGATTGAGGAGAGGTACACTTATGGGGACAACCATTAACACGGACGTGATTATTATCGGGGCGGGCCCGACCGGACTCAGCTTGGCCTGCCAGTTCGTCAGGCACGGCGTCGATTTCGTCGTCGTCGAGAAGAACGAAGGCGTCACACCGTACTCCAAAGCCATCGGCGTGCAGGCGCGAACCCTTGAGATTTACGAGCAACTCGGGT
>JBEVJD010000089.1:0-3169 GCA_040510435.1 Pyrinomonadaceae bacterium
ATTAACCCTTCCGCAGCATAAAGAATGACGGGACGGCGGGACACCGTGACTTCACCCGATTCGTCCGGGTGTTTTCACGCGCCCCGTTTCAGGCCGAGGGCTGGCACGGGCGGGCGCGGGACGCCTGCCGGCATAGAATGGGTGGGTAAAATCGCGTGTAAGAGATGGTGTGCAGGGACGGGGTGAAGGCGCAGCGTGAGGGACGCGAGGCGGCAGTATGGAGGCCGCTGACTAACTCGGCTTGCCGCGCCCGAGGACGTGGCGCGCGATCTCGACGCGGTTGCTCCAGCCTTTCTTGGAGAGGATGTTGCTGATGTGCCCCTCGATGGTGCGGACGCTCGACCCGAGTTCGGCGGCGATCTCTTTGTTGCTCAAGCCCCCGGCGACGAGGCGCGCGACGCGTGACTCCGTGGGCGTGAAATCTTCGTCAGGCGCGAGTTGGGACGGCGAGTCCCCACCGCCCTGCGCGGTGTAGACGAGACGCGCGAGTTCGGCGCCGGTGCGCTCGGCGCGGCTGAGCAGGTTGGCGACGACGGCGAGCAACTCCTCCGGGTCGAACGGCTTCACGAGGTACGCGTCCACGCCCGTGCGGATGCCGGCGATGCGATCCTTCCGCTCGCCTTTAGCGGTGAGGAAGACGACGGGGATGAGTTCCGTGCGCGGGTTCGCGCGGATGGCTCGCGCGAGCTGATAGCCGTCCATGCGGGGCATCCGTATGTCGCTGACGATGAGGTCGGGCACGCTCGTGTTGACCGAGATGATGGCGTCGGCGCCGCTCCGCGCGGTCGTGACCTCGTAGCCCTCTTCGCGCAGTGTGACGGCGACGGCGCGCAGCAGCTTCGCCTCGTCGTCCACGACCAGTATTCGTTTAGCCACTTCGCAGCCCCTCCCGCTGTAACGCGTCACCGCTGACGTTCTCTTCGGGCGCGCCGGCAATGTCCGTCTCCGGCTCGACCTCGTCGCCGCCGGGCTCTTCGCGCCAGACCGGCAGACGCAACGTGAAAGTGCTGCCGCGGCCGACCCGGCTGCTCGCCCCGATGGAGCCCCCCATCCCCTCGACGAGCACGCGCGCCAGGTAAAGCCCCAGGCCGATGCCCGGGACATCCTGTTCGTCGGCACCCCATTCGTCGCCATCCGCCCCGGCGCGGCCCCGGTAGAAGCGTTCGAAGATGTGGGGCAGCTCCTCGGGACGTATGCCCTGCCCCGTGTCTTCGACCTCTATCGCAATCTCTTCTCCGCCGTGGCGGGCGCAGAGAGTGATGCGCCCGCCCTCCGGCGTGTACTTGACCGCGTTCTCGACGACGGCGCAGAGCGCGCGGCGCAGGGCGCTGTGGTCGGCGCGGGCGGACGGCAGTCCGTGGGCCGCCTCGACGACGAGTTCCTGACCGCGCTCGGCGGCCGCGGCGCGCTCGATCTTTTCGCAATCCCCCAGCGCCCCGGCCACGTCCACGCGCCCCGGCCTGATCTCGACGCCGCCCACCTTCACGCGCGACAGGTCGAGCAGGTTGTGCACGAGGTCTATCTGCCGCTCGCACTCCGAGGCGATGTCTTCGAGGTACTCGCGCCGCTCCGCTTCACTCGGGTTCTTCCTGAGCAGCAGGCGCGTCAGCGTCTTGATCGTCGTCAGCGGGGTTCGCAGCTCGTGCGAGACGGCGGCGAGGAATTCATCCTTAACGGCGTTCGCCGACTCCGCCTCGCGCCGCGCCTGCTGTTCGAGCGCGAGCGCCCTCTCGCGCGCCGCGCTGAGCGAGCTGATGATGAGCGCGGCCAGCGTGAAGACCCCGAGTTGGAGTAAGTCCTCGCCGTACACTTTGAACGAATAGGCCGGCGGGAAGAAGAAGAAGGCGCCGAGGACGGCCGAGAGCGCGGTGGCGAGCAGCCCCGCGCCCAGCCCCCCGCGCCACGCGCTGAACATGATGGCGGCGAGGTAGACGGACGTGACATCCATCTGCACGTAACGCGTGGCGAGCATCGTCAGCGCGAACACGGCCGCCACCGACCACGCGCCGATCAGGTAGCGTCGCAGCCTCGCGCCGATGTGCTCTCCGGTCGCCCCTCGCATTAGACCCTGCTTCGGAGGTTCTTGTTATTGTGAACGGCGGCGCGGGCTGACCTCAGTCGGACGCCCCGGCCTGCCTGAGCAGGGCGATAATCTCGTCGTGCCCGCCCCGCGCCGCCAACGAGAGAGCCGTCTGCCCTTCGTCGTTCTTCGCCCGCGCGTCGGCCCTTGCCACCAGGAGCGCACGCACCACGTCGTCGTGTCCGGCGCGGGCCGCCTCTATCAGAGGCGTATTGCCCTGATCGTCCCTGCCGTTAACGTCCGCCTTCCCGCCCGCCAGAAGTCCCTTCACCGTGTCCGAGTGCCCGGCCCGCGCGGCTTGCAGCAGGGCGTCCGTTTCGGGGCTCCTCTCAGCGCGCCGCACCTGCTGCGCGCAGCCCGCGACGAAGACCAGCGCGAGTGTGATGGCCATTTTCCGTTTAAGCATCGACGCCTCCTGTTTACGGCTTCAGCGGCCTGACTTGGTCAGTTTTTCCACCAGCACTTCGAGTCGTTTGAAGTCGATGGGCTTGCTGAGGTAGTGGTTGAAGCCGGCCGCCTCCGCCTCGTCCCTCGCCACCGCACGGTCGAAGGCCGTGACGGCGATGACGGGCAGGCGCGAGAACTCTTCCCGTGCGCGGATGGAGCGGATGGCCTCGTAGCCGTCCGCCACCGGCATCGACAAGTCCATCACGACGAGGTCGGGGCGGTGCTCGACCGTCATCTCGTAAGCCTCGCGCCCGTCCGACGCCTCGACGACGCGGCAGCCCCAGCGTTCCAGCATCCACCGCACCACCACGCGCGTGTCCGCGTTGTCGTCCACGACCAGCACCGTCGGCTTGTGAGCGCCCATCATCAATCTCCCGAGTAACGCATCGACTCTACACGCGGGCGGGCTCTCTGGCGAGCGTCCCGGAACGGTCGGGCGGAAAGATTTAAGGGACTGACCGTCGTCCTGTCATGACCCGAGTCAACTACCGTCGCCGCGGCTGTTCCGACGAGATTTTATCTCCATCCACACCAGGCCGGCGACGGCGATAGCGGTCAGCACTATTACCAGCATGATTTCTGTGCTCACGCGAATACACTCCTTCCTTCATATCCCTCGGGGTGATGAAATGCACTTAGCGA
>JBEVJD010000090.1:0-9368 GCA_040510435.1 Pyrinomonadaceae bacterium
GCGACCCACCACCTGAATCTGTCGGCGCGCATCCGCTCCCAGTCGTAGATGGGGTTGCCCCAGAGCTGACCCGTCGCGCTGAAGGCGTCGGGCGGCACGCCCGCCACCACCGAGGGGCTGCCGTCGTCAGCCAACTTGAAGAGTTCGGGCTTCGACCACACGTCGGCCGAGTTGTGCGCGACGAAGATGGGCATGTCGCCGACGACGCGCACGCCGCGCTCGTTGGCATACTTTTTCAGTTGGAGCCACTGCTGGAAGAAGACGTACTGCGAGAATTTGTGCGCCTCGACGCGGGAGGCTTTCGACTGGCGCGCGGCTTCGACCGCCACCGGCTCGCGCCGCGCCAGTCCTGCCGACCAGGTGTTCCACGGCTCGCCCTTGTACTCCTCCTTCAACGCGGCGAAGAGCGCCCAGTCGTCGAGCCAAGTGGCGGCGAACCCCTCGAAGCCCTCGTAGTCGCGCCGCAGCCCCTCGTCATTTTTCAGCTTCGACTGGAAGATGCGGAAAGCCTTCTCCAACACCCCGCGCTTGTACTCGATGACCTTGCCGTAATCGACGCGCCCGGCGGGGAGGTCGGGCGCGGCTTCGATGTCCGAGGCGTCGAGCAGCCCCGACTCGACCAGCTTCTCGGGGCTCACGAGGTTGGTGTTGCCCGCGAAGGCCGAGAAGGACGAGTAGGGCGAGTCGCCGTACCCGGTCGGCCCGAGCGGCATGATCTGCCAGTACGCCTGCCCGGCCGACACGAGCCAGTCAACGAACCTGTAAGCCTCGCCGCCCAAGTCGCCCACGCCGAAACGCCCCGGCAAGGAAGTCGGATGGAGCAGAATCCCGCTTGATCTTGTTAGCCTCATTCTTCAGCCCGCACTTTCGTCTGTCAGCACCCAGCACCGCAAAACTTCCGCCACGCTCCACGCCTGCGCGATGCAGCCGCGCGGGTGGAAGGGCGGGACGGCGTCGAAGACTTCGCTGATGGAGCCGACGCACGCCTCGTCGAGGTGCGGGGTGAAGCCTTCGAGAAAGCGGCGCGCGCCCGCGCGGTCGCCGGGGTGGACTTTGAGCCACGCGTCGATGAAGGGGCCGATGAGCCAGCCCCAGACCGTGCCCTGATGATAAGCCGCGTCGCGCGTCTTCAGGTCGCCGTGGTAGGTCGGCTTGAAGTCCGGGTGGTCGGGCGCGAGCGAGCGCAGGCCGACGGGCGTCAGGAGCTTCTCCCTCGCCACGTTCAGAACCGGCTCCCAGCGCTCGCGCTCCAACACCGCGTGTTCGAGCGAGACGGCGAGCAGTTGATTCGGGCGGCACGCCGGGTCTTCGCGGCCGTTCAAGTCCCAACTCTCGACCACGTCGAAGAGGTGGCCGCCCTGCTCGTACCAGAAGCGCTCGTTGAAGGAGCGGCGGCAACGTTCGGCGTGACCGTTCAGCTCGGCGGCGCGCGCCTCGTCGCCGGCCTCGCGCGTCCAGCCTTCGAGCAGGCGGAGCGCGTTGTACCAGAGCGCGTTGATCTCGACGGCCTTGCCGCGCCGCGGCGTGACGACCCAGCCGTCGCACTTCGCGTCCATCCAAGTGAGCTGGTAATCCTCCTCGCCCTGCACGAGCAGACCGTCCTTCGGGTCAACCCTGATGCCGAAGCGCGTGCCTTCGAGGTGACGCTGGACGATCTCCTGCATCTTCGGCAGGAGCACTTCGAGCGTGACACGGTCGTCGGTCGTCTTCAGATAACGGTCGAGCGCGTGGAAGAACCAGAGCGTGGCGTCGGCCGTGTGATAGAGACCTTCGTTCGCGCCGTCGGGGAACATGTTGGGGATGAGGCCGTCGCGGATGTACTGCCCGAAGGTGCGCAGAATCCAGCCCGCCTCGCGGTGTCTCCCGGTCGTGCAGGTCAGACCTTCGAGGCTAATCATCGTGTCGCGGCCCCAGTCTGTGAACCAGTGATAGCCCGCGATGACCGAGCGCACCTCCTCGCCCGCGGCGTGCGCGCGCGCGGCGTCCCCCTCCCGGCCCGAAGGCGTGATGACGAACTGGTCGGCGGCGAGCACCAGTTCGGCGGCGATTCCTTCGCGCGCGGCGGGCGCCGCGGTCGTGCGGAGGCGTTCGCGCCGCTCGCGCTCGGCCGCTTGCGCCTCCTCGGGCGAGAGCGCGCGTATCAACTCCCAACTCTCGGTCGAGCCGACGAGCGTCGCCGTCACGTCCTTCGTCACGTCAACGCTGAAGTAGCCGGGGCTCCAAAGCTCGCCCGTGTGGTCGTAGCCGCGCCGCTCCTCCGTCCTGTAATGCACGTCCTGGAGCTTGCCGCCGTCGAGCGCGAACGTCGCGCGCTGCCCGTAAATCTTCAGGCGCAGCGGCGGGTACTTGTGCCCCGTCGAGACTTCCAGACGGTCTTCGGTCGAGGTGATGGTGTAGGGCTCGTCGGCCGAGACGTGGACGGCCTCTTCGTACGGGCGGAACTGGAGCGCGGGTCTGAGCTTCAGGCGGAGCGGCCCTTCGCCTTCGACTAGACGATACGTGACGTGGACGGTGTTCTGGCTGTGCACCATCTGCACGCGCTTCTCGACGACGTGGCCGTCCAGCTCGTAGCGCCAGACGGGCAGACCCTCTTCCAAACGGAACTCGCGCAGGTGCTTCGCGCCGGGCCATTCGAGCTGCCCGCCCGCGCGCTCCTGCCCGCCGATCTGGTGGCGCACTCCCCCGGGCAGGCGCAGCCACTCGGAGAGGTGGTTGAACATCACCGTGCGCCCGAGCGGGGTGGAGAGCGCCGCGACGAGCAGCCCGTGATACCTGCGCGTCGGCACCCCGGCCAGCGTCCCCGACGCGAAGCCGCCCAGCCCGTTCGTCACCAGCCACTCGCGCCCCAGCATCAGTTCCGCGTCGTGCGTGTCCTCTTCGCTGAAAGTTAACTTGCGAACAGTTTCTTTCATCCTTCCGACATCCTTCTGCCCCTTAAAAAAATTAACCACAGAGACACAGCGGCACAGCTAGAGCACAGTTAAAGGCAACGCTGTATCTCTGTGTCTCTGTGTCTCTGTGTTTGATCTTAGTCCCATACACTTATGTGGTGATCGCTTCAGGTCTCCTCTTCCCACTCGCGCAAAGCCTCTTCGCGCACCTCTGCCTCTTCGCTCGGGGCGCCGCCGCCGTCGGCGGGGTCGCCCGTCTCGGCGGGGTCGGCGGGCGCAAGGGCCGCGGCCGTCTCGCCGGGGATGAGCCAGTTGTTCTTCGTCTCAAGCGGCGGCGTCCCCGTCCCGCCGTATCGGTAGTCTTCGCTCGACCAGATGGTCTTCCAGACCTTGCCCGCGGGCGGCGCGAGCAGGGGCTCGGGCGCGGGGTTGAGGCCCAAGTCTGAGCCGAAGTTGACGACGAGCAGGCGGTCTTCGTCTTCGACACCGAAGTAGCGCAGGACGAAGGCCGCGGGGCCGAGCACGGCGCCGTCGAGCGCGCGCGGCTCCTGCGCGTTGAAGACCGCGTCCTCGCGCCGCAGCCGGAGCAGGTCGCGGTGCAGCTCGTAGAACTCCCGGTGAGAGTCGCGCTCCGCGTGGTCGAGCTTGCAGCGCTCGAAGGTCTCCAGCGCGCCGGGGTCGGGCAGTCGCGTGCGCGTCTCGCGCGTGGCGATGCTGCGGAACTGCGCGAGGAACTCGGCGCGCCCGCGGCTGACCTTCGCGGCGAGGTCGGGCTCGTGGTCGGCGAAGTAGTAGAACGGCGCCGAGGCCGCGAACTCCTGACCCATGAAGAGCATCGGCGTCGAGGGCAGGAGCAGCACGAGCGCCGTCATCGCGCGCAGGCGGCCGGGGCTCGTGAGGCTGTGCGCGCGCAGGCCCCTTGCGGAGTTGGCGATCTGGTCGTGGTTCTGTATGAAGCTGACGAAGGCGTGCGGCGCGACGCGGAAGGTCGGCGTGCCGCGCCGCTTGCGCTGCCACTTGTAGCGCTGCCCCTGGTAGAGAAAACCGTACTTGGCGGCGGAGACGAACTCCTGCGGCGTGCCTCGATAGTCGGAGTAGTAAGCCTCGCTCCTGCCCGTCAGCGCGACCATCGCCGCGTGATGAAAGTCGTCGTTCCAGAGCCCGTCGAGCCCGAAGCCGCCGCGCTCGACGGGCAGGAGCATCTGCGCTTCCTGCGGCTCGTTCTCGCCGACGATGATCGTCTCGCGGCCCCGCGCGGCGTCGCGCACCTCGCGGTCGAGCGCGGCGAGAAAGTGCTCCGGCGATTCGTCCGTGATGCTCTGCGTGGCGTCGAGGCGCAGGCCGTCGAAGTGGAACTCCTCGACCCAGTAGCGCGCGTTCGAGAGGAAGAACTCGCGGACGGGCGCCGAGTGCGCGCCGTCGTAGTTGAGCCCGTCGCCCCACTCGGTCTTGTGCCGTTCGGTGAAGTAGTGCTCGGAGAACTGTGCGAGGTAGTTACCGTCCGGCCCGAGGTGGTTGTAGACCACGTCGAGGATGACGGCGACGCCGTTCCTGTGAGCTTCGTTGACGAAGCGGCGCAGGTCGTCGGGCTCGCCGTAGAGGCGCGTCGGCGCGAAGAGGCAGACGCCGTCGTAGCCCCAGCCGAAGCGCCCCGGAAACTCCGCCACCGGCATCAGCTCGACGCACGTCACGCCCAGGTCGGCCAGCTCTTTCAACTGTGCGGTCGCCGCGGCGAGCGTGCCTTCGCGCGTGAAGGCGCCGACGTGCATCTCGTAGACGACCTGCCCCTTGAGCGAAGCGCCGCGCCACGCCGCGTCCGTCCAGCGGAAGCGCGCCGGGTCAACGACCCTCGACGCGCCGTGCGGCCCTTCGGGCTGGAAACGCGACGCGGGGTCTGGGTAAAGATAATCGTCGCCGTCGAGCCGGAAGCGGTAGAGCGCGCCTTCGCCAGCGCCCCCGGCGAGGCCAGAGAAGTAGCCGCCCTCCTCCTCTTCGAGCGCGAAGGACCCCGGCGCATCGTCACCTTCGAAAACAACCTCGACCCTGCGCCTGCGCGGCGCCCACACGCGGAAGTGCACGCCGCCCCCGGGCAGCGCCTCGGCCCCGACGGGCAGTCTCCGCGCCAGCTTCGTCGCCTCCATCCGCTGAATATGTTCCGGCCTGTTGATTTCTTGAGCTAATTCTAAACGCCACGCTCGAAAAAAGGCGAATACTCGCGCGCCGGCCTCGCGTAAATGTCGCGTTTGTCTGACAAAAGGAAGTAGGCAGTAGGCAGATGGCCGTAGGTAGTTCAGAGCCCGCCAGAAGATTCTCCGCTCCGTCGGAGCGAGATGTTTATAGCCTCGACGTTCTAATTGAGCCCAAGCCCCGTCAGGGGCGACATGAACATGCTGCTCCTCCGGAGCTTGGACAGTTAGTTTCAGCCCTAAGCTATAAACATCCCGCCCCTCCGGGGCTTATCAATCAGCCTTCAACTGCTTACTGCCGTCTGCCTACTGCCTACTGTTCTCCCCTTGCCAAAGCGCCGCGGCTTCGGTTACGAACAGAGTCATGCAGCCCCTTCCCGTTGACGAGATTCTGCCCGTGGCCGTCGAGGCGTTGCGGGGCGGGCGGAGCCTCGTCGTGGAGGCTCCGCCCGGGGCGGGGAAGACGACGAGACTGCCGGCGGCGCTGCTCGACGCGGGCGTCGCGGGCGGCGGCGAGGTGCTGGTGCTTGAGCCGCGGCGGCTGGCCGCGCGCATGGCGGCGCGCCGCGTGGCCGAGGAGCGCGGCGAGAAGTTGGGCGAGACCGTCGGCTATCAGATCAGGTTCGAGGAGGTTTCGAGCCGCGCCACGCGCCTGCGTTTTTTGACCGAAGGGGTTCTGACGAGAAGGTTGCTGTCAGACCCTCAGTTGAAAGGCGTCGGGTGCGTCGTGCTCGACGAGTTCCACGAGCGGCACTTGCAGGCAGACCTCGCGCTCGCCCTGCTCAGGAGACTTCAGCAGAGTTCGAGACCCGACCTCAAACTCGTCGCCATGTCCGCGACGCTCGACGCCGCGCCCGTCGCGCGTTACCTGGACGACTGCACGGTGCTGCGTTCGGAAGGCCGCCGCTTCGATGTCCTGGTCGAACACCTCGCGCGGCACGACGAACGCCCTCTGGAAGTTCAAGTGGAGTCAGCCGTGCGGCGGCTCGTGTCTGAAGGGTTGGACGGGCACGTGCTCGTCTTCCTGCCGGGCGCGGCGGCGATACGTCGCGCGCAGAACGAGTGTGCGCGCCTCGCCGCCGAGGCCGACTTGCTCGTCCTGCCGCTGCACGGGGAACTGCCCGCGGCCGAGCAGGACGCGGCCGTGCGCCCTTCGGAGCGGCGCAAGCTGATCCTCTCGACCAACGTCGCGGAGACTTCGGTGACGATTGAGGGCGTGGCGGCCGTCGTTGACTCGGGGCTCGCGCGCGTGGCGACGCACTCGCCTTGGTCGGGGCTGCCGCTGTTGAAGGTCGCGCGCGTGAGCCGCGCGAGCGCCGCGCAGCGCGCCGGCCGCGCGGGGCGGACGCGCGCAGGGCGCTGCCTGCGCCTCTACACGGCGCAGGACTTCGGCGCGCGCCCCGAGCACGAGACGCCGGAGGTGAGACGGCTCGACCTCGCCGAGTCTGTGCTTGAGCTGCGCGCCGCGGGCGTCGGCGACCCGCGCGGGTTCGAGTGGTTCGAAGCGCCGCAGCCCGAGGCGCTGGAAGCGGCCGAAGACTTGCTGCACAGGCTCGGCGCGATTGATGGAGACGGAGGCGTGACGACGTTGGGGCGCTCGATGCTGCGCCTGCCTCTGCACCCGCGCCTCGCACGCATCGTCGTCGAGGCCGAGTCGCGCGGCGTCGCGCGCGAGGCTTGCACCATCGCCGCGCTCATCAGCGAGCGCGACATACGCGCCGGCCGCGTGAGCTTCGCCTCTGGCGGTCGCAAAGAGCCCACGCGTGAACGCGAAGCCCCGCGCGCGCGCCGCGTCGCCGAGACGCACGGCTCCTCAGACCTGCTCGAACTGCTCGACCTCTTCGAAGAGGCCGAGGCGCGGGGCTTCGCCGCCGAGCGCCTGCGCGCGCTCGACCTCGAACCAAATGCCGTGCGCGCCGTCGAGCGCGTGAGCGGGCAGTTGCGACGTATGCTTCGCGTCTCCGGTTCGAAAGCGGAGGGCGGCGGCAGTCTGTCGGAAGAGAAGGAGACTGAGCTTCTCGTCTCCATCCTCGCCGGCTACCCTGACCGCGTCGCGCGGCGGCGCGCGGAGGGCGTGCGGCGCGACAGGGCGGGCGAACGCGGCGCTTCAATCGAGCTGCTGCTGGCGGGCGGCGGGACGGCCGAGCTTGCGCCCGAGAGCGTCGTGCGCGGGGCGGAGTTCGTCGTCGCCATCGACGCAGAGGAGCGTGGCGACGGCCCGCGCACGCCTTCGCGCGCGGCGAAGACCGTCGTGCGGCTCGCGAGCAAGGTCGAGCCCGACTGGCTGCTCGACCTCTTTCCCGACGCGCTCGCCGAGAGGACGGAGGCGCGCTGGAACGCGCAGGGAGAGCGCGTCGAACTTCTGCGACGGCTCACGTACGACCAGCTCGTCATCGAAGAGTGGCGCGCGCCGCGCGTCGAAGGCCCGGAGGTGACGCGCGCGCTCGCCGAGGCCGCGCTCGGCGCCGGGCCGCAAGCCTTCGCAGACCCCGAAGAGTCGGAACGCTTCCTCGCGCGCGTCGAGTTCGTGGCGCGCACGTTTCCAGAGGCGGGGTTTCCCGAGTTGAATGATGAAGACCTGCGTCAGGCGCTCGCGGACTTGTGCGAGGGGCGGCGTAGTTTCGCGGAGTTGAGGGACGCTGCGCGCGGCGGCGGGCTCGTCGAAGCCCTGCGGCGGAGGCTCAAGCCCGAGCAGTCGCGCCTGCTCGCGCAGATGGCGCCGGAGCGCGTCGCGCTCGCCCGGGGCCGGCAGGCGCGCGTGCGTTACGAGCGCGGCCAGACGCCTTCGGTCGCCTCGCGCCTGCAAGACTTTTTCGGGATGCGCGAGGGGCCGCGCATCGCCGCGGGGCGCGTCGCACTGGTGCTGCAACTGCTCGCGCCGAGCCAGCGACCCGTACAGGTGACGACCGATCTGGCGGGCTTCTGGTCGCGCCACTATCCTTCGGTGCGGCGCGAGCTGGGGCGCCGCTATCCGCGCCACGCGTGGCCCGAAGACCCTTTGCAAGGTTAGTGGCAACGTGCGTTTGACACGCTCACGAAACTTTACAAAGCCGCTGTGGTAGATTAAAGAGTGTGTGAAGTATAATCCCGGGTATAGTCTAATTCCCCTTTGGAGAGCTAAAGAGAACATGCCAGAGTTACGCGGCAAGCAGGCGACCGAGGATGTCAAGGAAGAGTGGAAGCGCGCTTACGAGATATACCTCGCAGCCCCCGGCGTCCCGCACAACAAGAAACTCGACCGTACGGAGCGCATCAACTTCGTGGCCGACAAGATGCGTCTGACGCGTAAGCAGGCCAAGCGGCGCGTGAAGAATTTCGAGGCGTGGCAACGCAACATCAAGAAGGGCCTAATCACGCCGTAAACGCACCGAACGGCCGCCCGGTTTGAAGGGAACCGGGCGGCCTCTCCCGCCTGAAAGTCACGCACAAACGGAACCGCTGATCGCCACGAGCCGGCCGCCCTGCGGCCCGCCCACCGCGACGCAGGTCGTAGTGTGCTGGTATCATCCTGATAAGTGATGAGTGATGAGTGATGAGTGATAAGAGAAGGCAATAGCTTTTTCTTATCACTCATCACTCATCACTCATCACTCATCACTCAACAAGCTATGCGCGCTCAGCTTCAAACCACCGCCGCGAATGAGAAGGCGCCGGACGCGGCGGCTGAGGGCGAGCGTCTGGGGGCGCTCCTCGAAGAGCGGCGGGCGGAGCTGTCGGCGTTGCAGGAGGAGTTCCGCGAGTTCAAGGAGCGGTACGCGCGGACGGTCGGCGGGCGTTTGGCCGAGTTGGCCGAGGTCGAGGCCGAGATACGGCGCGCCGAGGCGAGGCTCGCAGGGCTCGATGAAGAAGGAGCCGAAGAGGAGGAAGGCCGACCCGACTTCGAGGGGACGGCGCCCTCGGCCGTGCCGGGTAAGGGCGGGCTGCGCAAACTCTTCTGGTCGGTCGCGCGCATGTTCCACCCCGACCACGCGTCCGACGAGGAGGAGGCGCGCCGCCGTCACGCCATCATGGCCGAGGCCAGCCGCGCCTACCGCGACGGCGACGTGGAGAGCCTTTCGACCCTGCTCGACGACGAGCAGCTACAGTCCTACTGCGCCTCGGGCGCCCGCGAAGACGCGCCCGAAGACGCGGCCGCGCGGCTCGTCTACCTGAAGGAAGAACTCATCACCATCGAGTTCGGCATCAAGCGGCTCAAGCAGGACAGGCTCTATCACATCATGCTCTCGGCGGCCGAAGAGGCGCGCCAGGGCCGCGACGCACTCGCGCAGCAGGCCGCCACCCTCACGCGCAA
>JBEVJD010000091.1:0-22221 GCA_040510435.1 Pyrinomonadaceae bacterium
TACTTCATCGAGTTCCGCCGCGAGGTGGTGCGCCGCCGCACCGAGTACGACCTCCGCAAGGCGCGCGCGCGCGCGCACATCCTGGAGGGCTTGAGCAAGGCGATTGACGCGCTCGACTACATCATCCCGCTCATCCGCAACGCGCGCTCGGTGGACGAGGCGCGGCAGTGGCTGACGAACAGCACCGCCTCGATGATCGAGGTCAAGCAGTGGAAGGGCGTCGGGGCGGATGTCACGGTCGCCGGATACATCGACAAGTTGAGGAAGGTGATGAAGCGCCTGGAGTTCTCCGAGGCGCAGGCGCAGGCCATCCTCGACCTACAACTCCGACGCCTCTCGGCGCTCGAACGGCAGAAGATCATCGACGAGTACGAAGGGATCATCCGCCTCATCGCGGAACTGGAAGACATCCTCGCCAACGAGGCTTCGCTCCGCCGCGTCATCGTCAACGAGTTGGAGGACGTTAAGAGGAACTTCGGCGACGCGCGCCGCACGCAGATCATCGACGAGGGCGTCGAGCTCTCCATCGAGGACATGATCGCCGACGAGGACGTGGCCATCACGGTCACGAAGAACGGCTACGTCAAGCGCACCGCCGTCTCGACCTACCAGCGGCAGGGGCGCGGCGGCAAGGGGCGCTCGGGCGCGGGCACGGGCAAGAACGAGGACTGGGTCGAGCACCTCTTCATCGCCTCGACCCACTCGTACCTGATGATCTTCACCGACGACGGGCAGGTCTTCAAGTTGAAGGTTCACGAGATACCCGACGCCCTGCCGAGCGCCCGCGGCAAGGCCGTCGTCAACCTCATCAACATCCCTTCGGTGAGGAAGCTCGCCGGAGTCATCCCCGTCCGCGAGTTCGCCGAGGGCAAGTACGTCGTGATGGTCACGCGCGCGGGCGTTATCAAGAAGACCGAGCTGTCCGAGTTCCGCAACATCCGCTCGAACGGCATCAATGCCGTCAACGTGGACGACGGCGACGAGCTGCTGGACGTGGTGCTGACCGACGGCACGAAGCGCATCTTCATCGCCACGCACGACGGCCTCGCCATCCGCTTCGACGAGTCGGACGTGCGCCCGATGGGCCGCACCGCGCGCGGCGTGCGCGGCATCGACCTGCGCAAGGGCGACTACGTTGTCTCGGTCGCGGCGGTCTCCGCCGACGACAACGAGAAGATGCTCTCGATCTCGGAGTGCGGCTTCGGCAAGCAGACGCCGATCACGACCTACCGCTTGCAGTCGCGCGGCGGCAAGGGCGTCATCAACATGAAGACGACCGACAAGACCGGCAAGGTCGTCGCCGTCTTCCCCGCGGACGAGGAGTCCGAGATGATGATCATCACCAAGCAGGGCAAGCTCATCCGCATCGAGGCCGACAACATCCGAAAGACCGGCCGCTCCGCGCAGGGCGTCCGCCTCATCAAGACCGACGGCGGCGACAAAGTCACCTCCGCCTCGCTGCTCGACGCCGAGACGCAGGCCGAGGTGGTCGGGGCTTAGGCGCCGGCCGCACTTTAGCGGCAGGGGCGAAAGAAGCGGAAAGAGGCACGACGGCTTTACGTCGTGCCTCTTTCCGCTTCTTAACTTGGTGCCGGCACACCCCGAGTCGCGCGCCGCCCGCGCACGGCCTCCCGGGCGAGTATGTGAGGCCCGGCGGCGTGTGAGGCGCCGCCGCCGAGAAGGCCCTTCAGTCCTCGTGCGTGACGATGTAGAGCCAGAGGATGAGGAGCGTGACGCCGACGCCGATGCCGATGCCGATGCCGATCTTGGCGCCGGTCGAGAGGTTGTGGCCCTGAGCCTTCCTGACCTGCGAGTACTCGACCGTGGTCGTCGCCCCCGCGCGGTCGGTGACGGCGAACGTGTCGGCGCCGGCCTCTCTGACGAAGCCTTCGAGCTTCGTCTTGTCGCGCAGCTCTATACGGATGCGCGCGTCGGCGCCGGTGCCGAGCTTGGAGAGCTGCGTGCGCACTTTCTCGGCGCGCTTGGCCTCCTTCTCGGCCTTGGTGGCGGCGAAGGCGGGGACGGCCGCCGCCTGCAAGAGCAGCGCCGCGAGTACGACGGAACAGAACTTCTTAAACATTATTCTCACCATTCTCCTGTGTGGCTTTCGCTGTGGGACATGCCGGGGGACTCGAAGTCCCTCGGCGGATGCCACGGTCTTCTGCAAGGGCTGGGCCGGAGGCTTTTTGGCGGCGCGGGCGGGCGGATGCCGGAATGTTTCCGCCGCGCCCGTCTGCGGCGCGCAGGAAGAATGCGGCAGGTGTCGGGCTGAGGCGGCGGCTCAGGAGCAGTTAACGACTGGGACAAAGAAGCACGGCTTGAAGTTATAAGACCTCAGGCCGTGCCTCTTTGTCTCCGTCGTTAATTTACGGCTTCGGCAATTCTATCGGCTTGCCGGTCATGAGCGTGGGCGCGCCGACGCGGCGCAGCGCCTCGTTGAGCTGCGGGACGGCGTCCGAGAGGAACGAGTTGACCTCGCCGATCTTCTCATTGAATTCCTTCTGCAAGTCGCCGTAGAGCTCGCGCGCGGCCGGCGTCGGCGCGGCGTTCGTCGCGTCGAGCGTGAAGAAGAGTCCGCCGATGCGGTCAACGAGCTGCGCGCGCCCTTCGAAGCCGAGGCCGCCCTCGGGCTGCGCCAGTCTGTTCTGCAACTCCTCGACGCGCTTCTTCTGCGCCGCGAGCCGGTCGGCCAAGTCCTTCGGCACCTCGCTCGCGCCGAGCCGGTCGCGGACGGTGCGCTCGACGAACTCGATCTGCGACTTGATGCTGTCGAGCGTGCGCAAGGCGCTGTTCGTCGCCGTCTGCATGTCGCGCAGGCGCAAAGACATGTCGAGCGTCTCGCGCAGGTCGGACGCAGCCACGTTGACCGTCGGGTCGAGCCGCACCTCCACCTTCCGCTCGTAAGACTTGTCGCCCACCAAAAGTTTTACGGTGTAAGTGCCGGGCAAGACCTGCGGCCCGCGCGGGCCGCCGGTGAACTGCGTCTCCTCGTCGGTGGGAGGCCGCCGCACCTGCGGCCCGCCGTAGCGCAGGTTCCAGTTGACTCGGTTCAGTCCACGCTCCTTCGCCACATTGTTGATCTCGGAGACGAGTTTGCCGGCCGCGTCGAGCACCTGAATCCGCACCCTCGTCTTCTCGTCGAGCTTCGCCTTCAGGTGGTAGCTGATGAGCGCGCCGTAGGGCGGGTTCGCGGCGGCGAACGCCTTCTCGGCGACGCCGTAGCGCGTCATGCGCGTCGTGTGGCGCAAGGCCGCGCGCGGCTCAAACAGGTAAGCGTCGGCGCGCGTGACCTCGGCCGACATCTGCTGAATCGGCGCCGCGTCGTCGAGGACGTAGATGCTGCGGCCGTGCGTGCCGAGGATGATGTCGTTGTCGCGCGGGTGGATGATGATGTCGTGGACGGCGACTGCGGGCAGGTTCTTCAGGGCCAGGCTCGTCCAGTTGCCGCCGCCCGTGTAGGAGGCGTAGAGGCCGAGTTCCGTGCCCGCGTAGATGAGCCGCGGGTTCTTGGGGTCTTCGCGCACGACCCAGACGTAAGCGCCCGCGGGCAGGTTGCCGGTGATGTTCTGGAAGGTGCGGCCGCCGTCCGTGCTCTTGTAGACGTAGGGGCGACGGTCGTCCAACTGATGCCTATCAAAAGAGACGTAGACGCGGTCGGCCTCGACGCGCGAGGGCTCGACGTGCGAGACGGGGGAGTTGGCCGCGAGCCCCGGCACGTTGCCGACGACATTGCGCCAGTTCTTCCCGCCGTCGGCCGTCACCTGTAGGTTGCCGTCGTCGGTGCCGGCCCAGATTAGGCCGGCGCGCATCGGCGACTCGGCAATGCTGATGACGGTCGTGTGGTACTCGGCCCCCGTGTTCTCGAAGGCGACGGGGCCGCCCGCCGACTTCTGCTTCGCCTTGTCGTTGGTGGTGAGGTCGGGGCTGATGGCCGCCCACGTCTTGCCGAAGTCGGTGGACTTGAAGACGACGTTGCCGCCGAGGTAGACGGTGTTCTTATCGTGCGCGCCGGGGACGAGCGGCGAGTTCCAGTTGAAGCGGTACTTGGCAAGCTCGGCCGGGCCGCCGTCGTCGCCCATGTAAGGGACGACCAACTGCTGCTCGCGCGTCCGCATGTCCGTGCGCACGACGTTGCCGCCCTGCGACTCCGACAGGTAAAGGTCGGGGTCGTCGGGGTGGTTGAGCACGTAGAAGCCGTCGCCGAAACTTATCATCCGCCAGTCGTCGTTCTGGATGCCGACGGGCTCGCGCGTGCGACTCGGCCCCGTCCACGTGCCGTTGTCCTGAAGGCCGCCCATGACGTAGTAGAAGGGCAGACGGTTGTCCGCGTGAATCTGATAGAACTGCCCCCACGGGACGTTGTTGACGTACTCCCACGCCTCGCCGCCGTCGTAGGTGACGGCGACGCCGCCGTCCTGTCCGGCCCAGACGCGGCGCGGCTGCTGCGGGTCGATCCAGAGGGCGTGGAAGTCTATGTGCTGGCGCCCCGTGATGTTGCGGAAGGTGCGCCCGCCGTCCACCGACATGAAGAGCTGCGAGGCGACGGCGTAGACGCGGTTCTCGTTGGTCGGGTCAACGCGGACGTGCGTGTAGTAGAAGCCGCGCGAGACGATGTTGGTCTGCTTCGAGACGTTGCGCCACGTCTCGCCGCGGTCGTCCGAGCGCCACAGCGTCCCCTCCTTCGCCTCCGTGATGGCGTAGACGACGTTCGGGTTCGAGTGCGCGACGGCGACGCCGATTCTTCCAACCGTCTTCGGCAGTCCGCCCTCCAACTTCTTCCAGGTACGCCCGCCGTCAATCGAGCGGAAGAGCCCGCCGCGGTCGTCGCCCGACGTGTGCGTCCACGGCGTGCGGCGGAACTTCCACATCACGGCGTAGACGACGTTCGGGTTCGACGGGTCGATGTCCATGTCTGCGACGCCGTGCTCGGGGCCCATGTAGAGCGTCTTCTGCCAGGTCTTGCCGCCGTCGGTCGTCATGAAGACGCCGCGCTCCTCGTTCGGGCCGTAGGCGTGACCCTGCGCGCCGACGTAGACCACGTCCGGGTTGCGCGGGTGGACGAGCACCTTCGAGATGTGCAGCGTGTCCCGGAGCCCCATGTGCTGCCACGTCTTGCCGCCGTCGGTGGACTTGTAGACGCCGTCGCCGAAACTCACAGAGTTGCGCACGGCCGACTCGCCCGCGCCGAGCCAGATGACTTCGGGGTTGCCGGGCTCAAGCGCGATGTCGCCGATGGAGAGCGTGCCCTGCCGCTCGAAGAGCGGCGACCAGCGCACGCCGCCGTTGGTCGTCTTGAAGAGCCCGCCCGAGGCCGTCGCGACATACACGACTTCGGGTCGGCCGGCGACGCCCTCGATGTCCGCGACGCGCCCGCCCATGTTGGCGGGGCCGATGTTGCGCCACTCAAGGCGCTCGAATGACTTCGTCTCGGTCGTCGCGTCCTCGGGCTGCTCGGGCGTCGGCGTCGGCGTCGGCTGTTGCGCCGCGGCGGCCAATGCGAGGCACAAAACGGCGAGGCACGCGAGCGCCGCGCGCGTGGGAAGGCTCTTCTTCTCTGGCATGAATTACGGCTCCGGGTGTGTGCTGTTCAAGACGTGTCCCGAGAGGATAAACCACACCGCCCGCGGCCGTCTATTAACATTTACGCCCGGCACTATCGAACAGAACCGCGAGCGGTAGCGAGCGGGTGCGTGTTCCAATAACGGCCCGCCCCTCGGAACGCCGACCCTCTCGCTACCGCTCGCGGTTCTGTTGTCTGCCCGGTGCGTTTGACAGGAGGCGCGCGCGGCGGGAAAACTCGTCGGCGGCCTACTCGGAGTTTGTTCGAGAAGCCCCGGAGGGGCGTGATGTTTATAGCCCAAGCGTTCCAATTAACTTTGAGCCCCGTCAGGGGCGACATGTGACATGCCGCTTCTCCGGAGCTTGACGGAATTATTAACGTCGGTGGCTATAAACATTTTGCCCCTCCGGGGCTTCGCAAACATCTTACCCCTCCGGGGCTTCTCGCATAGGCTCTAAGAACCCGAACCACGCCGGTGCAGAACGAAACGACCTTGATAAAAACTTCAGAACGTACACGCCGGGCGCTCGCCTTAGCCGCGTGCCTGCTCTGCCTGCTGCTCAACTCCTGCACGACGGAGCCCGCGAAGACGCCCGCGGGCTGGCGCGCGCGCGTGACGACGCTGGCGGGGGCGGGCTCGCCGGGGACGCAGGACGGGGCGGCGCTTCAGGCTCGCTTTCAAGACCCGTTCGGCGTCGCGGTCGGCGCAGACGGCGTCGTCTACGCGACGGACGCGGGCGAGTCGAACGCCGTCCGCAAGATCACGCCCGAGGGCGTGGTCTCGACGCTCGCGGGTGGGCGCGAGGGCTTCGCCGACGGCGCGGGCACGGCCGCCGCCTTCAACACGCCTTCCGGTGTGGCGCTCGACGGCGATGGCAACCTCTACGTCGCGGACACGGGCAACAACCGCGTGCGGAAGGTTTCGAAGGAGGGCGTCGTGACGACGCTCGCGGGCGAGGGGCAGTTCGACGCGCCCGTCGGCGTGGCCGTGGATAAGGAGGGCAACGTCTACGTCGCGGACACGTACAACGACCGCGTCCGCGTCGTCACGAAGGACGGGCAGGTCAAGACGGTCGCGGGCGCGGGCGGCCCTGGCTACGCGGACGGCGGCGCGCTCGACGCCGCGCTCTTCGACACGCCGTGCGCCGTCGCCGTTTCGGAGACGGGCGAGGTCTACGTCGCGGACACCGGCAACGACCGCCTGCGGAAGATAACGAAGGAAGGGCAGGTTGTCACCGTCAACCTCTTCGAGCCGCCCGCCGCACAGCCGAACAATCAAGACTCGACCGGCGCGACTCCGACGCCCGCGCCCGGAGAGTCGAACCCGGCGGCCTTCAACTTTACGCCCTTCGAGTTGTCCAACCCCGCCGGGCTCGCCGTCACGCGCGACGGTTTTCTTTACGTGACGGAGTTAGACCGCGGCCGCGTCGTGCAGGTCGCGCCCGACGGCGCGGCGCGCGTCATCGCGGGGCGCGGCGGCCCCGGCTTCGCCGAGGGCGACGGCCGCACGGAGGCGCGCTTCAACCAGCCCGCCGGCCTCGCGCTCTTCCCCGACGGCTCGCTCGCCGTCGCCGACGGCGCGAACTACCTGCTGCGCCGCGTCAGTTCTTCCGAGCCGAAGCGGAAGGATGAGAAGAGCTGGTGGGGCGGCCTCTTCGCTTCGGAGAAGGATGAGAGCGTTGCGGTCGCGGCTCAGTCGAACCTCCCTCAGACGGGAGTGCTGCCGCGCATCGAGGTCGAGACTCTCGGCGCGCCGTTCCCCTGGCCGCTCGACCCGCAAGGGCAGGGGCACGAGGTGACGGCCACGATGGGCGAGGCGCGCGGCTCCTACGACACGAACGACAGCCGCCACCACCTGCACAGCGGCATGGACGTGTTCGGCGTCTACGGGCAGACCGTGCGCGCCGTGCGCGACGAGAAGATCACGGGGCCCCTCGCCAACTGGGGCTTCGGCACACTCAACGAGGGCTTCCGCGCCGGGCTCATGACCTACGTGCACCTGCGCGTCGGCCGCGACGAGCGCGACGAGATGCTCGACACGAACGTCTTCATCCCCGTCCGCGACGCGGCAGGCAAGGTCGTGCGCGTGCGCGTCCGGCGCGGCACGCGCCTGCGAGTCGGGGCCGCGCTCGGCACCATCAACCGCATGTACCACGTCCACATGAACCTCGGCCCGCCCGGGGCGGAACTCAACCCGCTCACGCTCCCCTTCAACGGCTACGGCGACCGCGCCGCGCCGCGCATCATGCGCGACGGCGTGCACCTCTTCGACGAGTCGGGCGCGCGCCTCAAGGAGAAGCGCGACGGCCGGCTCGTGCTGCGCGGCCGCGTCCGCGTCGTCGTGGACGCCTTCGACCAGGTGGACGGCAACCAGGCGCGCCGCCGCCTCGGGCTCTACAAACTCGGCTACCAAATCTTGCGCGCGGACGGGACGCCCGCGCCCGGCTTCGAGCAGCCGCGCGTCACCATCGAGTTCGACCGGCTGCCGCCCGACCGCGACGCGACGAAAATCGTCTACGCCGACGAGAGCGGCATTACCGTCTACGGCAGCGCCGAGACGCGCTTCCTCTACGAGGTGACGAACACCGTCCGGCAGGGGCGCGCCGAGCGCGGCACCTGGGACACCTCGGGGCTTCAGCCCGGCGACTACACGCTCCGCATCCACGCCTCCGACCTCGCCGGCAACGAGGCCGTCGAGAATCGTGACGTGCTGATTACGGTCGAGCGGTAGTGAGTTCTTGTTGGTCTCGAAGTTGTGAGATGGTGGAAGGTAAGTTCACCACAGAGACACGGCTTGTTGACTATGGTCTTTAAAGCCGTGTCTCTGTGTCTCTGTGGTGAATAAATTCAGGCTCAGACGCGGCAACCGCTTCAAGTGACGCCGGTGCTGCCGAAGCCGCCCGCGCCGCGTTCGGTCTCTTCGAGGTCTTCGGCCCAAGCGGGCTCGGGGGTGGCGATGGCCTCGACGACGAGTTGCGCGACGCGCGCGCCCGGCTCGACCTCGAACGCCTGCTCGCCGTGGTTGACGAGCGCGCACAGAATCTCCCCGCGGTAGTCGGAATCAATCACGCCGGCCAGCACGTCTATCCCGTGACGCACCGCGAGCCCCGAGCGCGGCGCGACGCGGCCGTAGAACCCGCGGGGCACGGCCACGGCGAGCCCCGTCCGCACGGCCGCGCGCGCGCCCGGCGCGATGGTCACGCGCTCGACCGCGTAGAGGTCTAACCCGGCCGCGCCCGCGCTCCCGCGCGTCGGCAGCCTCGCCTCCGGGTGAAGTCGCTTGAAGTGTAGACGTTCTGACATGGAAGACGACGCGGGCGGATTCAGTGGTGCGCACGGCCGGGCCCGCGCCCCTGTATGATGTTGCGCACCCTCCCGCCCACGAACTGCCCGAGACAGAACGCGCCGATGAGGACGGGGAAGCTCATCAACTGGAAGCCGAGCCCGGAGAAGATTCTCAGCGCGATGATTAGCGGCACCGGCAAATGCACCGCCAGGAACCACTGCCTTGAGAGCTTCCGCACGCTCGCGCGCCAGTAGCCGAACGGCAGGTTGATGAGAAAGACGAGCAGCGCGACAGTCCAGAGGCTCATGCGTTTTCCGACTCAACCCCCTCGATAGTTTCTTTCGGCGCGAACTCGCCTTCGACCCAGACCTCGCCGTCCTCGAAGAACTCCTTCTTCCAGATGGGGACGGTGCGTTTGAGTTCGCGGATGGCCCACTCGCAGGCTTCGAAGGCGGCGCGGCGGTGCGGGGCGCTGACGGAGATGACGACGGAGGTCTCGCCGATCTCGGTGCGCCCCGTGCGGTGGACGATGCCGACGTGTGCGATGTCGAAACGGCGGTGCGCCTCCTCACCCAGACGCTTCATCTCGGCGAGCGCCATCGGGGGGTAGGCTTCGTAGACGAGGTGGAGCGTGCGGCGCCCGCGCGTCCACTCGCGCGCGTAGCCGTCGAGCGTAACGGTCGCGCCGCAGCGGCGGGGGACGACGCGCCGCGCGACGGCGCCCACGTCGATGGGCTCGGTCGTCAGCTCGAAGAAGTCTTCGGCGTCGTCCGCCTCCGGCGGTTCGCCGTCGCCGCCGCTCACCGGCGGAAAGAGGGCTAGTTCGTCGCCGTCCTCCAGCTCAACGTCGAGGTCGCGCGCGTACTCCTGGTTGACGGCGACGAGGAGCGAGGAGCGGAAGCGTGCGAGGTCTGGGTACTCTTCGAGCAGGCGACCGAAGGCGGCGCGCGCCGTCGCGCCCGCGGCGAGCGTGAGGACGGCCTCATCGGCCGCGGCCTCGCGCGCCGCGCCGAAGAAGAGGACGCGCACGCGCACCTCGCGCGACTCCACGCCGCCACCCGGCCCGTGTGTTTCCAGCGTCATTCTTCGAGGTCTATTTTCTTGCCGGCGTGACCGTTGCCGCGCGCCGTCTCGTGCGTGCGCGCGCGCTCCTCGTAGGAGGTGACGGCCTGCGCGAGCAGCGTGTAGAGGCGGCGCAGGCGCTCGGTGGTCGAGCGCGTCTCAAGCAGACGCTGCTTGGCCTCGGCGTCCATCTCCACCACGGCGGCGACGAGGAAGGAGAGGCGCTCGGGGTCGTCGTGCGGTAATTCGGGGAGCGCGCCGCGCTCGGCGTTGGCGATGCGCATCGCGCGCGCGATGCGCATGAACATCTCGGACACCTCTTCGGCGCGGCGGCCGACGACCGCGGCGTCCTCCTCCTCGTCCTCGAAGAACTCGACGCGCGCGACCAGGTAAGGGTCGTCGCGCTCGACGTACTCGGCGACGCGGTAGCGCACGACGCCGAGGGTGAGGATGTTCGAGCGGCCGTCGGGCAGCGGCTGCACCTCGACGACCTCGGTCGCGCAGCCGACGTGCCCCGCGTGCGGGCGTTCTTCATCCGCGGCGTCGGGCGTGAAGTAGGAGAGGCCGAAGAGATTGTTCGAGGCGCGCACGTCGGCCAGCATGCGGCGGTAGCGCTCCTCGAAGATGTGGAGCGGCAGCGGCACGCCGGGGAAGAGCACGAGCGGCAGCGGGAAGATCGGCAACTCCCGCACGCCGCGCACTTTGTCGAGGGCTTCAGACATAAAAGCAGTATTGAGTGATAAGTAATGAGTGATGAGTGATAAGAAAAACCGCGGCCCTTTTTTCTCTTATCACTTATCACTCATCACTTATCACTCATCACTTATCACTCGTCAACGCGGTCGTGGCACTCCGTTCGAGCGCGCCGAGGGCCGCGGGGGAGGGGGCCGACTCCGCCGTCTCGTCGCGCGGCGCGCGCGGCTCGACCTTCTGCTCGATGAGTTCGAGGATGGACTCGGGGGGCTCGTCGCCGAGCGCGCGGCGCTTGGCTTCGAGGACGAGTTCGGCCATCTCGCGCGCGCGGTCGCGGTAGCGGTTGTCGCGCGCGATGAGGTCTTCGACGATGCGGCGCTCGCGGTGCGCGCGCGAGGTGTCGGCGTCGAGGCCGGCGGCGACGGCGTACTCGACGGGCACGCTCTGGTTCTTGAGCATAACGTGGAGCGCGCCCGTGTGTGCGAGGGACTCCTCGCGCATCTTGCGCATGTCGAGCAGAGAGTTCTTGAAGCCGAGGTGGCCGCGCAGGTTGATCTCGATGATGGGCGCGGGCCCGTCCGACGCGGCGTCGTGCGGAGTCACCTCTCTCCTGACCGTGTCCATCAAGCGTTCGTGGACTTCGTCGGGATGTTCGGCGCCGGAGACATCGACGGTCAGTCTGTCGAACGGGCGCTGGACGTACTTGTCTTTGTCGATGAAGGTCGCCTTGACCGCGCGGTCGTCATCGACTTCGACGAGGTAGAGGCCGCGCTCCTCACGCGCCTCGTCTATCGAGCAGGCTTCGAGCGAGCCGGGGTTGAAGGCCCAGTTCTCAATCTCAAACTTCTTGTGCGTGTGGCCGAGCGCGACGTAATCGACGAGCGTGCGCAGCTCCTTCAGCTTCTCGACCGAGAGCGCGGGGATGGGGCGGTTGAGCTGCCCCTCGACATCCGTGTGCAGCAGGAGGATGTGGAAGAGACCTTCGCCGCGCGCGGCGCGCAGGGACTCGGCGAGCATCGGCATCGCGGCGTTGGCAGAGGTGCCGTACCAGTGCGTGCCGTAGATGCGCGCGCCCTTGATGTCCACGTAGGAGCCCGCGTGCGACTCCTCGTCCCAGGGCACCATCCGCCAGGGCAGAGCGCCCTCGGCGGCCTCCTCGGCGCGCGCCGGCTCTAAGAGAATGAAGAAGCCGGCCTGCGAGAACGAGCGCATCCAACTGTAGTCGGAGACGGCGTCGCGGCGGTCGTGGTTGCCCTCGATGGCGACGACGGGGATGCCGTTGTCTTTCAGGACTTGGAGACCCGCGAGCGCGTGGTTCATCGTCTGCGGGTCGATGTTGCGGCGGTCGAAGAAGTCGCCCGCGATGAGGACGAAGTCCACCTCGTTGGGCAGCGCGTGCTTCTCGATCACGTCGTACCAACTGTGAAAGAAGTCCTTCGTCCGCTCTTCGAGGTTGTAACGGCGGCACCCGAGGTGCACGTCCGACATGTGTAAAAACTTAATCATCCTATACTGACTCTGGCCCGACTGTTTACCGATAAGGGCGGCTCTTAAACGTCACTTTTGTAAGGGACATTATACGACAAAACAGTAGTCAGTAGTCAGTAGTCAGTAGTCAGTAGTCAGTAGGGCTCCGCCCTGCGGAGGCTGAGGATGAGAACCGCAGGGTTCGAGCGACGAGATGTTCTTCTACTGTCTACTGTCTACCGTGCTGGCCCGGACTCTTTGACCAGTTTCTCGACCATCTCGCCGAGGCGCGAGAGTTCGCCGGGGCTGACGCCGATGCTGATGAAGCGGACGGCGCCGCGGCGGTCGATGAGGACGGCCGTCGGGAAGGCGTTGACGCCGTAGTCGGGCAGATTCTCGCCGGGGCCTTCGGCGACGGCGACCGCGTAGGTCATCTTGTTGCCCTGCTTGAAGCGGCGCAGGAAGTCCATCTTCTCGGCGCGGCTCTTGCCGCTGCCGCCGAGCGTGCGCTGCAAGTCGGTGAGCCCGATGACGGTGAAGCCGCGCTCGGCGTACTTCTTCTGCCAGTCGCGCAGCATGGGGAAGGAGGCGCGGCACGGGCCGCACCACTCGTACCAGAAATCGATGAGCACGACCTGCCCGCGCAGGTCTGCGAGCCGGAGCGGCTCCTGGTCGATCCATTCGGCGACGGTCAGCTCGGGCGGCGCGGCGACGCGGTCAGAGGGGAGCGCGAGGATGGCGCGCTCGGCGTCGTCCGCCTTGTCCGGGAAGCGTTCAACCGTCATCCGGTAGAGGTTGGCCGAGGGCAGTTCGAGCGCGAGCCGGAAGAGTTCGACGACGGTCGCCAGCGACTCCTCCTTCCGCTTGAGGGAGGAGTAGGCGGCGGCCAGCGTCTCGCCCGCGGCGAAGATGGCCTCCTCGCGCCGCGCCTGCGGGAGTTCACTGGACTTGAGCGACTTCGCCAGCCGGAACGCCTCGGACGAGCGCTCGGCGGCGCGCTCGTACTGCTTGGCCTTGAAGTAGGCGATGCCGAGTTCGTGCTCGTTCTGGAGGAGTTGCCCCGCGGTCTTCGGCTCGCCCGCGAGGTAGGCCGCGCGCGCCGCCTCGGCCTCCTCGAAGAGCTTGTTCTGCGCCGCGTAGACGGCGACGAGGTTGCGCGCGGCCTGCGCCTGCGGCCCGGCCGCCGCGCCGTCGGCGAGGTAGCGGCGCATCGCTTCGAGCGTCTCCTTCTTCTTCCCGGCGAGGTTGTAGAGCGCGCCGAGGTAGAAGAGGTCGTGCCCGGCGAGGCCCGCGCGCGCGGCCACCTTCGCGGCGGAGCGCTCGGCCAACTCGCGCTGCTCGCGCATGAGCCTCTCCATGTCGTCGCGGTCGGGCGACTTGCCCTGCGCGCGCATCTCCGCGCGCTGGTCGCGCGGGTACTCTTCGACGGCCTTGTAGAGCGCGGCGGCCGACTCGTCCTGCGCCCCCACGGGAACCGCGCCCCGCACCGGCGGCGCCGCGAGGATGAGAAGGGCGAGCAGGCAGTAGAGGGTTCTTCTCATATTCTTCATCTCCGTCGTGGAAGTCCTGCGTGGGGGCGGACGGGTGGTCACTCGCCGCCCAACTCCGCGGCGCCCGCGCCGGCCTCGGAGACGAGGATGGCGGGGCGCCGGCCGGTGGCGCGCTCGTAGCCGTGCGAGAGGTCGCGCCCGAACTCTTCCAGTGATTCGCGGCGGACGAGGGTGACGGTGGAGCCGCCGAAGCCGCCGCCGGTCATGCGCGCCCCCAGCACGCCCGGCAGGCCGCGCGCCAGCTCGACCAGCACGTCCAACTCCGGGCTGCTCACCTCGTAGTCGTCGCGCAAAGAGTAGTGCGACGCGTACATCAGCCGCCCCATCTCCGCGAGGTCTCCGGCGCGCAGCGCCCGCGCGGCCGAGAGCGTGCGTTCGTTCTCGGTGACGATGTGGCGGCAGCGTCGGCGGAGCGTGTCGGGGAGCGTGTCGCCGTAACGCTCGAAGTCTTCGCGGCTCACGTCGCGCAGTTGCGTGATACCCGGCAGGTGCTCGCGCAGAAACTCGACGCCGCGGGCGCACTCGGCGCGGCGGACGTTGTACTCGGATGACGAAAGCTCGTGCTGGACGCGCGTGTCGGCAACGACGAAGGCGGCCTCCGTGGTGTCGAGCGGGACGGGCTCGGCCTCAAGGCTCCGGCAGTCGATGAGGAGCGCGTGCCGCGCGCGCGCGAGCGCGGCGACGAACTGATCCATGATGCCGCAGAGCGTGCCGACGTAGGTGTGCTCGGCCTGCTGGCCGGCGAGCGCGAGCGTGACGCCGTCCACCTCCCGCCCCGCGACGCGCGAGAGCGCCAGCCCCACCGAGATTTCCAGCGCCGCCGACGAAGAGAGCCCCGCCCCGGCCGGCACGTCCGAGTCGATGAAAAGGTCTGCGCCCGAGAGCTTCACGCCGCGCGACTCAAGCGCCTGCGCGACACCCTCGACGTAGTCGAGCCAGATGCCGCGGCGCGGAGGCCCGGGGCGGTCGAGGTCGAAGCTCAACTCCTCTCTGAGGCTCGCGGAGTATGCGCGCACGGTGCGGTCTGGGCGCGGCGCGGCGGCGACGACCGTCTCGCGCTCGATGGCCATCGGGAGGACGAAGCCGCCGTTGTAGTCTGTGTGTTCGCCGATGAGGTTGACGCGGCCCGGGGCGCGGAAGATGCGCGCCGCGCGCCCGTAACGCTCTCGGAAGGCCCTGCCGACCGCCTCGCGCTCTATCATCTGCCCTCGTCCTTTTCGTCCGGTGGAGGTCTCGCCCGGCGTGGAATTCTACCACCGTCGCGTCGAATGCAAAGTGGGGCCGGTTCTATTTGCGGTCGGGGCGATAAAATATTAGAGTCCGTGGAAAACCCTCCGGCGCGTTTGTCTTTAAGTGGGAAGGGCGGTCTTCCCGCTCGCGCGGGGCTTTGGAGCTATCGGGATGATTCTTGACGCATTCAGGCTGGACGGCAAGGTGGCGCTCGTGACGGGCGCTTCGGCGGGACTGGGCGCGGCGGTCGCAACGGCGCTGGCGGAGGCGGGCGCGGACGTGGCCTGCCACGGCAACTCGCGCAGCCCCGAGTCTACATGCGAAGCGGTCGTCGGCGCGGGCCGTCGAGCGCTCGCCGTCGTCGGCGACCTCTCGGACAAAGACGTGCCGCGCCGTCTGGTCGAGCAGACGCTCGAAGAGTTCGGGCGGCTCGACATCCTCGTCAACAACGCGGGCATCATCCGCCGCGCGCCGGCCGTGGACTTCTCCGAGGAGGACTGGGCGGCCGTCATCGAGGTCAACCTCTCGGCCGTCTTCCGCCTCTCGCAACTCGCCGGCCGCCACATGGTCGAGCGCGGGAGCGGCAAGATCGTCAACGTCGCTTCCCTTCTCTCTTTTCAGGGCGGCGTGACGGTGCCGGCCTACGCGGCGTCGAAGGGCGGCGTCGCGCAGTTGACGAAGGCGCTCGCCAACGAGTGGGCGTCCAAAGGCGTCAACGTCAACGCCATCGCGCCCGGCTACATGCGCACCGACAACACGGCGGCCTTGCAAGCCGACGAGACGCGCAACCGCCAGATACTCGAACGCATCCCCGCGGGACGCTGGGGCGAGCCGAAGGATTTAGCGGGCGCGGCCGTCTTCCTCTCGGCGTCGGCGAGCGACTACATCAACGGACACGTCCTCGTCGTTGACGGCGGGTGGATGGGGAGATAAGAGGCAGTAGCCCGACCGTGAGGGAGGGCTCAGGTCTTCCATGACCTTTATCTCGGAAGCCATAGGTCCTCCCTCACGGTCGGGCTTCCGCCCCGGCGGCTGAGGTGTGGAGCGCATGACGATTCTCAGGCAGAGGCTCTTCCCGCTCGAACCGCAGTACCGCGAGCGCGTGTGGGGCGGGCAGCGTCTGAAGGCGGCCGACCCGCCGGTCGGCGAAGCGTGGGTCGCGTTCGAGGAGAGCCGCGTCCGCGAAGGCGAGCACGCGGGTCAGACTGTCGCGGAGTTGTCGTCGGAGTACGGCGAAGACTTACTCGGCCGCGAAGCGTTCGAGGCTAACGGGACGCGCTTCCCCCTTCTCGTCAAGCTGCTCGACTGCGCCGACTGGCTCTCGGTGCAGGTGCACCCGAATGACGAGCAGGCCGCGCGCCTCGTCGGCCCCGGCGAGTTCGGCAAGAGCGAGGCGTGGCACTTCATAGAGGTTGAGCCGGGCGCGACCATCTACGCGGGCATCAAGTCGGGGACGAGTGCAGAGGACTTGGAGGCGGCGATACGGACGGGGCGCGTGCTCGAAGTAGCGCAACGGCTCGAAGTGAGCGCGGGCGAGACCGTCTACATCCCGGCGGGCACTTTGCACGCGTTGGGGCCGGGGCTCCTGCTCTACGAGGTGCAGCAGTCGAGCGACACGACCTTCCGCGTCTACGACTGGGACAGGCCGGCCTCCGCGGGCCGCAAGCTGCACGTCGAGGAGTCGGTCGCGGTCACAGACCCGCGCAAAGGCGCGGTCGCCCACCCCGCGCACGAGTTGCGTGGGACGGCCGCCGCCGCCGCGCTCGTCTGTCCCTACTTCGAACTCGAAGTGGTGAGCCTCGGCAGTGAGGCGTTGGACGCCGACACCCTGGGCGAAACCTTCCACGTCCTGACGGTGACGGAAGGACGCGCCGAACTCTCCTGCGACGGCGAGTCCGTCCCGCTGGCGAAGTACGAGACGGCGCTCGTCGCGGGCGGCGCGGGCGCTTACCGCGTGCGCGCCGAGACGGGCGGCGCGCGGCTGCTGCGCGCGGCCGTCCCCGCCCGTCACAAACCGAGAGGCTAATCCCCGGCACGCCTGTATAATCAGGGCGCACCCTCTTGCTCTAACATCCCAGCCCGGCGCGGACGAGTGAAGAAGATGATTACGACCTTCCAGCAACACGTCCTACAGGAGCAGAAGCGATTCCCCGGCGCGACGACCGAGTTCTCGTGGCTCGTCTCGGGCATCACGCTCGCCACGAAGATGATCGAGTCGCAGGTCAGGCGCGCGGGACTGACGGACATCATCGGCTCGTTCGGCGCGGTCAACGTGCAGGGCGAGGTGCAGCAGAAGCTCGACGTTTACGCCAACGAAGCGCTCATCCACTGCCTCTCCCTGCGCGAGAGCATCGGCATCATCGCCAGCGAGGAGAACGAGGAGCCGCTTGTCCTTCGTCACGACTCGCCCGCGGCGAAGTACGCCATCGTCTTCGACCCGCTGGACGGCTCCTCGAACATCGACGTGGCCGTCACCATCGGCACGACCTTCGCCATCTTCCGCCGCCCCGAAGGCGACAAGGCCGGCGACCCCTTACAGTGGGTCTTGCAGCCCGGGCGCAAGCAGGTCGCCGCCGGCTACGTCGTCTACGGCTCTTCGACGGTGCTCGTCTACAGCGCGGGCAATGGCGTCCACACCTTCACGCTCGACCCGCTCGTCGGCTCCTACATCCTGACGAAGGAGAACGTGCGCATCCCCGAGCGCGGCGGCTACTACTCGATTAACGAGTCGTACTGCGACCGCTGGCCCGAGGTCTACGTGCGCTACCTGCACCGCCTGAAGTCGGGGGAGATGGGGTGCCGCTACTCTTCGCGCTTCGTCGGCTCGATGGTGGCCGACTTTCACCGGACGCTTCTGCGCGGCGGCGTCTTCATCTACCCGCCGAACACAGACCACCCGGATGGGAAGCTGCGGCTCCTGTACGAGGCTAACCCCGTCGCCTTCCTCGCCGAGCAGGCGGGCGGGTCTGCGAGCGACGGCCGGCAGCACATACTCGACATACAGCCGCGCGACGTGCACCAGCGCACGCCGCTCGTCGTCGGCGGCGCGGCCGAGATGGAAGAGTTCCAGCGCTGCCTCTCGGAAGGCTGAAGGTGTTGGGTGTTGGGTTCTGGGTTTTGGGTGAAAGCAGTTGCCTTTAACCAAAACCCAACACCTAAAACCTAATCCCCAAGAGGTTGAGAATTTCAAATTTTAAATCAACAGACATGACACTCAACCACTCGACGGACGACCCGCGCTGGCTGCTCGCGCCCCTGCGGCGGCTGCACGAACAGATACGCGCGGCGGTGGTGGATGCGTGCGAACGCTCTGCCGTGGAGTCTCTGGCCGAGGTCGAGCGCGAGGAGGAGGGCGACACCATCTACGCCGTAGACCGCGTGAGCGAAGAGCTGATCGTCGAGTTCTTCGAGCGCGAGGTGGCGCACGCGGCACCGCTCGTCCTCGTCGCCGAGGGTCTGCACGGCGGGCAGGTCGTCCTGCCGCACGGCGCTCTGGAAGCCGACGCCGTCTGGCGCGTCGTCGTCGATCCCATCGACGGCACGCGCGGCCTGATGTACCAGAAGCGCAGCGGCTGGATTCTGACCGGCGTGGCCCCGAACCGCGGCGCCGAGACCTCGCTCGCCGACATCGAGCTGGCCGTCCAGACCGAGATTCCGCTCGTCAAACAGCACCTCTCCGACGTGGCCTGGGCCATCAGAGGCGAGGGCGCGCACGCCGAGCGCTTCAACCGCCTGACGAGCGAGTCCGCGCCCATCAAACTGAGACCTTCGCAGTCGCCCACCATCGCGCACGGCTACGCGCAGGTCGCGCGCTTCTTCCCCGGCGCGCGCGAGGAGCTGGCGGCGATTGACGAGGAGGTCGTGTTGGGCGCGCTCGGGCCGGTGCAGCCGGGCAAGGCGCACTGCTTCGAAGACCAGTACACGTCTTCAGGCGGGCAGCTCTACGAGCTGATGTCGGGGCACGACCGCTTCACGGCCGACCTGCGCCCGCTGATGGAGGAACTGATGCGCGCGCGCGGCCTCGCGCTCGGCATCTGCTGCCACCCGTACGACCTCTGCACGGAACTGATCGCGCGCGAGGCGGGCGTCATCGTCACAGACCTCGACGGCGAGCCTCTGCGCGCGCCGCTCGCGGTCGAGCCCGACGTGGCGTGGGTCGGCTACGCCAACGGGGGCGTCCGCGCGCAGATCGAGCCGCTGCTGCGCGCCGCGCTCGAACGGCGCGGGCTGCTGCAACAACGGGAGGCCGAGGATGTCTGAGCGCGCCGCGCGGTCAAGGCTCTTGAAGTCGGCGCTGTGCCTGCTGCTCTTGGCGTCGGGCGCGGCGCGCGCGCAGACGCAGGAGCCGCCCGAGAAGCCTCCGCGGCTCAAGCGCGACCACTTCGGCAAGAGCCTCGAACGCCTCCGCTGGGACGCCGAGCAGAAGCGCGCGGTCGAGGCCGCGCGCGCGGGCGCGAAGAAGGGCGAGGTCGGCGAAGAAGAGGAGGATGAAGTCGTGAGGGTCGAGACTTCGCTCGTCGTCTGCGACGTGCTGGTGCTCGATTCGCAGGGGCGCGCGGTCACGGGGCTCGGGCGCGAAGACTTTCTCATCACAGAGGACGGGCGGCCGCAGGAGGTCGGCGACTTCGCGCTCGGCGACAGCGCGAACGTCCCGCGCTCCATCGTCCTCATCCTCGACTACAGCGGCAGCATGCGGCCCTTTATCGCGAACAGCGTCCTGGCCGCCAAGCTCCTCGTCGATCAACTCAACCCGCGCGACCGGATGGCGCTCGTCACCGACAACGTGGAGCTGCTGGTGGACTTCACGCGCGACAAGGAGAAGCTCAGGAAGAAGCTCGACGACCTGAAGCGGAAGGCGATTTCCGAAGATTTCACGCCCGGCAAATACGGCAAGAGCCTCCAGTACAGTGCGTTGATGGCGACGCTGCGCGAGTTATTCGACGAGGAGGACACGCGCCCCATCGTCATCTTTCAGACCGACGGCGACGAGCTGTCCTTGCTCCGCGGCTCGTCCGTGCCGGTGTACGAGCTGTCCGGCATGTCGTCCAAGTCGTTGCAGGCCATGCGCGCCAAGGTCGAGGCCAAGCGGGCGCAGTTCAGCATCGAGGACGTTTTCCAGACGGCCGAGCGCTCGCGCGCCACCATCTACACGGTCATCCCCGGCGTCAGACTCATCGGGCTGGAACCCGGCGAGGAGCCCGTGAAGGCGAAGGCGCTGCGCAGCGCTTACGAGGCGACGATGACCGTGACCGGGAACGCGGAGGTGGACGCGCTGCGCGAACCTGTCCTCGAATACATAGTCAGGTATTGGCCGCAGCATCAACTCACGCTCGACGACCTGTCGAAGCTGACGGGCGGCCGGACGAGCTTTCTCGAAAAGCCTTCGCAGGCGACGGGCGTCTACGCCGACATCTTCAACGACATCGGCCGCCGCTACGTCGTCGGCTTCTACCCGACCAACAAGGAGCGCGACGGCAAGCGCCGCCGCGTGCAGATAGACGTGCGTGGCCACCCCGAATACACGGTCTGGGGGCGCAAGTCTTACTACGCGCCGAAGCCTTAGACGGCGGAGACGGATGTGCAGATGGACGGCATCGAACAGGGCTCGACACACGGACTGGCGGACACGGACGACTTCGTCCGCATGGTGAGGCGACTGCTCGCGGGCGAGTCGCGCTCGACGGGCGTGCTCTTCGAGGGCGGAGGCCCCGTCTTCGTCACGCGCGCGCCCGGGAGGCTCGACCTGATGGGCGGCATCGCCGACTACTCCGGCTCGCTCGTCCTCGAACTGCCCATCGCCTCCGCCACGCACGCCGCGTTGCAGCTCCGCGCGGAGAGGACGCTCGTCGTCGTCAGCCTCCCGCCCACCGACGAAGGGCAAGCGCGCACGTTCGAGATGCCGCTCGACGACCTCTACGACGACGCGGGACGCCCGCTCGAATACGCCGACGCCGCGCGCTACTTCAAACGCGGCGGGCACGACTGGGCCGCCTACGTCGCCGGGGCCTTCCTCGTCCTCGCGCGCGAGCGGGGCACGCGCTTCGAGCGCGGCGCGCGCGTCCTCATCCGCTCGGAGGTTCCCGAGGGTAAGGGCGTCAGTTCCTCGGCCGCGCTCGAAGTGGCGACGATGCAGGCGTTGGCCGCGGCTTATCAAATCGAACTCGACCCGCGCGACATGGCCTTCCTCTGCCAACGGGTCGAGAACCTCGTGGCCTGCGCGCCGTGCGGCGTGATGGATCAGATGACCTCGGCCTGCGGCGAGGCCGGCAAGTTACTGGCGCTGCTCTGCCAGCCCGGCGAGTTGAAAGGCACGGTGGCGCTGCCCGAAGAGCTTGAGGTGTGGGGACTGGATTCGGGCATCCGCCATGCCGTCAGCGGCGCCGACTACGGCACGGTGCGCACGGCGGCCTTCATGGGCTACCGCATGATCGCGGAGCTGGCCGGCCTGCGCGTCTTCGACGCGGAGACGCGCGGCCACGTCCGCATCCAGGACCCCGAGTGGCACGGCTACCTAGCCAACATCACGCCCGCTGAGTTCGAGGCGCGCTACGCCTCACACCTGCCCGCGCGCATGTCGGGCGCGGAGTTCCTCGAAAGGTATCAGGGCATCACAGACCCCGTGACGGCGGTTGACCCCGCGCGCCACTACCACGTCCGGCAGGCGACGCAGCACCCCGTCTTCGAGCACGCGCGCGTCAGGAAGTTCGCCGAGATACTTGAGGGCGAAGACGCCGCGGCGCGCGCCCCCGAGCTGGGCGAGCTGATGTACAAGTCGCACAAGAGTTATTCGGCCTGCTGCCTCGGCTCGCCGGGCACGGACGAGCTGGTCAGGCTCGTGCGCGAGGCCGGGGTCGAGTCGGGGCTCTGCGGCGCGAAGATCACGGGCGGCGGCAGCGGCGGCACCGTCGCCGTCCTCGGCCGCAAGGGCGCGCGCCGGGGCGTCGAGGCGGTGACCAAAGAGTACGAGCGCCGCACCGGCCACGCGCCGCTCATCATGTCCGGCTCCTCGCCGGGCGCGGCCGCTTTCGGACATCTGGTGGTAAGTGATGAGTGATGAGTGATGAGTGATAAGAGGAGAGCAAGTCCCTTCTCTCATCACTCATCACTCATCACTCATCACTCCCCAAGGAGTGAGCACAATGGTCTGGGAAGAGCGTTGGCACCCGCTGCGCGAGGAGTGGGTCATCGTCGCCGCGCACCGGCAGAATCGCCCCTGGTCGGGCGGCACCGTCGAGCACGACGCGCGCGACGAGCCCGCCTTCGTCTCCGACTGCTACCTCTGCCCCGGCAACCCGCGCGTCAGCGGGCGCCGCAACCCCGACTACGCCTCGACCTTCGTCTTCGACAACGACATGCCCTGCGCCTCCCCAGAC